>CAYYHP010000111.1:0-8837 GCA_964471815.1 uncultured Rhodanobacteraceae bacterium | reverse complement strand
TTTGGTATGGTGGGTGCCGCGTTCGCCGAGGGCGAACTAAAGACCGACAAGAACAAGGTCAGCTACATGGTCGGCATGAACGTGGGCAAGGGGCTGGCCTCGATCAAGGACGAGATCGATCTGAACATCGTCATCCAGGCCATGCAGGCCAGCATCAAGGGCGACAAGACCCTGCTGACCCAGGAAGAGGCGCTCAAGGTCCGCCAGGATTTCATGCAGAAGCTGCAGGCCAAGCGTGCGGCCGAAGAGAAGGCCTCGGCCGAGAAGAACAAGAAGGAAGGCGACGAATTCCTCGCCAAGAAGAAGGCCGACAAGAACGTGAAGTCCACGCCGTCCGGCCTGCTGTATGAAGTGGTCAAGCAGGGGAACGGTCCGAAGCCGAAGGCGACCGATACGGTCGAAGTGCACTACACCGGCACGCTGATCAGCGGCACCAAGTTCGACAGCTCGGTCGATCGCGGTCAGCCCGCCACCTTCCCGCTGAACGGCGTGATTCCGGGCTGGACCGAAGGCCTGCAGCTGATGCCGGTCGGCTCGAAGTTCAAGTTCTACATTCCGGCGAACCTCGCCTATGGTGAGCACGGCCCGGGCCCGATCGGTCCGAATGCCACGCTGATCTTCGACGTCGAACTCCTGAAGATCGTGCCGCCGGCGGACAACAAGCCTGCCGACGCCGCGAAGCCGGCCGAGGCGCCGAAGGCCGCCGCCGAGAAGAAGTGAGCCATCGGCGCATCCGCGCCGCAGGCCGTCCCGATAGCGGGGCATGGCGGGTTTCCCGCCATGCCCCGTTTTCGTTCGTGTCCTGTGGTGGATCGAGAGGCCCTGGCGACGTTCCCGGAAGCATGCCGGCACCCGTCACCGCGACATCGCGCACCCGCCGGTGCGGCATGGCCATGCTGCTAGAATTGCGTCCTTCGCGCGGCCAGTGACCGCGCTCCAGCGGGATTGCGCATGAGAGTCACGATCTTCGGGACCGGCTACGTCGGACTGGTCACCGGCACCTGCCTCGCCGAGATGGGCAACGACGTGGTCTGCGTCGATGTCGATGCCGCCAAGGTCGCACGACTCGAAAACGGCGAGATGCCGATCTACGAACCCGGTCTCGAGGAGCTGGTCACGTCGAACCGGCGTGCCGGCCGCCTGCGCTTCACGACGGATCCCGCGCCGGCGATCGCGCATGCGGAAATCGTGTTCATCGCGGTTGGCACGCCGCCGGACGAGGACGGCAGTGCCGACCTCACCCACGTGCTGACAGTGGCACGCACCGTCGGGCGCCACATCGGCGGTTACACCGTCATCGTCAACAAATCCACCGTGCCGGTCGGCACGGCCGATCGGGTGCATGCGGCGATCGCCGCGGAGCTGCATGCGCGCGGTGCGAAGGTCGAATTCGACGTGGTCTCCAATCCGGAATTCCTCAAGGAAGGCGACGCGATCAACGACTGCATGCGTCCGGACCGCATCGTGGTCGGCAGCGACAGCCCGCGCGCGATCGCCCTGTTGCGCGATCTGTACGCGCCGTTCAACCGTAATCACGAGCGCCTCGTGCTGATGGACGTGCGTTCCGCGGAGCTGACCAAGTACGCCGCGAACGCGATGCTCGCGACCAAGATCAGCTTCATGAACGAGATGGCGAACATCGCCGAGCGCGTCGGTGCCGACATCGAGCTGGTGCGCCATGGCATCGGCTCCGACCCGCGCATCGGCTATCACTTCATCTATCCGGGCGCCGGCTACGGCGGCTCGTGCTTTCCGAAGGACGTGCAGGCGCTCGATCGCACGGCACGGGCACACGGCTACACACCGCGCGTGCTGCAGGCCGTCGAGGCGGTGAACGCCGACCAGAAGGACAAGCTCTACACCCTGCTCGAGCGGCATTTCGAAGGGGCGCTGGCCGGACGCACGATCGCGGTGTGGGGGCTCGCCTTCAAGCCGAACACCGACGACATGCGCGAGGCGCCGAGCCGACGCCTGCTCGAGCGGCTGTGGCAGGCCGGTGCGAAGGTGCAGGCCTACGATCCGGAGGCGCGGCACGAGGCCGAGCGCCTGTTCGGCGCGCATGCCGGACTCCGCTATTGCGACGATCCGTACGCGGCCCTCGAGGGGGCCGCCGCGCTGGTCCTGGTCACCGAGTGGAAGATCTTCCGCAGCCCGGACTTCAAGCGCATCCGCCGTCTGCTCGTCACGCCCGTGCTGTTCGACGGCCGCAACATCTACGAGCCGCGCAGCGTCGAGGCGGCCGGCATCGCCTATTACGGTATCGGCCGCGGACGCAGCGTCCGGCGCCTGGATTGAGTGACGGACGGGCGCGCGGATGGCGTTCACGCTCACCCTCGACGAGGCCCGCATCGCGGTCGTCGGCCTCGGCTACGTCGGCCTGCCGCTCGCCGCGGCACTTGGACGCGAGTTCGACACCCTGGGCTTCGACATCGACGCACGGCGGATCGACGAGCTTCGCTGTGGCCACGATGCGACCGGCGAAATCGAGACCGCCGAGCTTGAGGCCGCGACACGCCTCGCGTTCAGCGCCGATCCCGAGACGCTGCGACGCTCCAACGTGTTCGTCGTGGCCGTGCCCACGCCGGTCAATGCGCACAAGTGGCCGGATCTCGGACCGTTGCTCCGGGCCAGCGAAACGGTCGGTGGCGCGTTGCCGCCGGGCGCTGTGGTGATCTACGAATCGACCGTATATCCCGGTGCGACCGAGGAGGCCTGCGTGCCGGTCCTCGAACGTGCGAGCGGTCTGCGCTGCAACGAGGATTTCTTCTGCGGTTACAGCCCCGAGCGCATCAATCCCGGCGACCGCACGCGTCGGCTCGCGGACATCGTGAAAGTGACTTCCGGCTCCACGCCCGAGACCGCGCAGTTCGTCGACAAGCTCTATCGCCGGATCGTCCATGCCGGCACGTATCCTGCACCGAGCATCCGCATCGCCGAGGCTGCCAAGGCGGTCGAGAACACCCAGCGCGACGTGAACATCGCGCTGGTCAACGAGTTTGCGCTGATCTTCGGCAAGCTCGGCCTCGACACCGAGGAAGTGCTCAAGGCCGCCGGCACAAAATGGAATTTCCTGCCGTTCCGTCCGGGTCTGGTTGGCGGCCACTGCATCGGCGTCGATCCGTACTACCTGATCCACAAGGCGCAGCAAGCGCGCCACTATCCGGAACTCATCAGCGCGGCGCGACGCATCAACGAGGGCATGAGCGCGCATGTCACCGGGCAGCTGCTGCGGCTCTTGGCGCTGCGCGAGATCAACGTCGTCGGCAGCCGCGTGCTGGTGCTCGGCATCACGTTCAAGGAGGATTGCCCGGACATCCGCAACACGCGTGTCGCGGAGATCATCGACGAATTGCGCCGTCTGAATGCCCGGGTCGAGGTGTTCGATCCGCATGCCGATCCCGACGAATGTGAGCAGGAGTGCGGCATCCGGCCTGTGGACGTACCGGAGCAGGGGGCCTATGACGCGATCGTGATCGCCGTGGCACACCGCGAATTCCGCGAACTCGGCGCGGCGCGCCTGCGTGCGTTCGGCAAGCCGCGTTCGGTGCTGTACGACGTGAAGTATCTGCTGCCGGCTTTCGCCAGCGACGGCCGGCTGTGAGTGGTGCGATGACGCGGCGCGCACTGATCACCGGCATCACCGGACAGGATGGCGCCTACCTCGCCGAGCTGCTGCTGGCGAAAGGTTACGAAGTGCACGGCATGAAGCGCCGTGCGTCCTCGTTCAATACCGAGCGGATCGATCATCTCTACCGCGAGCGCGACGAGCCCGGGCCGGGCGTGATCCTCCATTACGGCGATCTGACCGATTCGCAGAGCGTGCTGCGGTTGATCGAGACCGTGCGTCCCGACGAGGTCTACAACCTCGCCGCGCAGAGCCACGTCGCGGTGTCGTTTGTCGAGCCGGAATACACGGCCAACGTCGATGCGCTTGGTGCGCTGCGTGTGCTCGAGTCGCTGCGCATGCTCGGCCTGGGTTCAGACTGCCGCGTCTACCAAGCCTCAACGTCGGAACTGTTCGGACTCACCGCCGCCTCGCCGCAGGACGAGACCACGCCATTCCATCCGCGCTCGCCATACGGCGTGGCCAAGCTGTTCGCCTACTGGATCGCGGTGAATTACCGCGAGGCGTATGGCATGCACGTCAGCAACGGCATCCTGTTCAATCACGAATCGCCGATTCGCGGCGAGACCTTCGTCACGCGCAAGATTACGCGCGGCCTCGCGCGCATCCGCTATGGCCTTCAGCAGTGTATCCATCTCGGCAATCTCGACGTGCGCCGCGACTGGGGACATGCGCGCGACTACGTTGAAGCAATGTGGCTCATGCTTCAGCAGGAGTCGCCGGGTGACTACGTGATCGCGACCGGAGAGCAGCACACCGTACGCGAGTTCGTGCGGCTCGCGGCCGCCAGCATCGGCATCGAGCTGGAATTCCGTGGACGCGGACTCGACGAGCAGGCGGTGATCGCGAGCATCGAGGATCCCGCGGCGGGACTCGGCCGCGGCGACGTCGTGGTGCGCATCGATCCGCAGTACTTCCGCCCGTCGGAGGTCGATCACCTGTCCGGTGACGCGCGTCTCGCGCGCGAGCGGCTCGGCTGGATACCGCGTACCGGATTCGCCGCCCTGGTGCGCGAGATGGCACTCGCCGATCTGCGCCTGGCCGAGCGCGAGGCGCAGGGATTGCTCGGTGCGCGCCACGGTCGCCACCTGCTCCCGCCGATGGATTAAGCTTCGGCCATGAACGCGATTGCCAGCAGCCTGGAAGAGCGCCTGACCGAACTCGAGGTGCGTTTCGCATTTCTCGAGGACACGGTCGCTGTGCTCAACCGTTCCGTAGCCGAGCATGAGCGTTTGCTGGCGACGCTGCAGGTCGAGTTCCAGCGCATGCGCGGCGAGCTCGGTGCGGTACGCACGGCCCTTGCCGATGACGTGGGTCACGAGCCGCCGCCACCGCATTACTGAAACCCCGTAGGACACGCATCGAGCCTCGTCCTCTGCCGATCGATTCCCGCGAAAGCCATGGCCGAATCCCTGCGCGATCAACTGCTGAAGAGCGGTCTGGTCCAGAAATTCAAAACCGAAGCCAAGCCCGTATCGCGTCCGGGCGCAGCGAAGAAGCCCGCGACAGTGACCGTGACCGGCGAGGTCGATCTCGCCCAGGCGTATGCGCTGCGCGCGAAGACCGAGCGCGAGGAGCGTGAGCGGATCCAGCGCGAAGCCGAGCAGAAGGCACGCGAGAAACGGGAGCGGCGCGAGAAGCTTGCCCGCCTGCTTTCCGGCAAGGCGTTGAACGCGGAAGCAGCGGAGTTGCCGCGCCACTTCCCGCACGGCGGCAAGATCCGCCGCGTGTACTGCACGCCGGACCAGCTCGCCGCCGTCAATCGCGGCGAGATCGGTATCGTGCAGATGAACGGACGCTATCTGCTCGTGCCGAAGGCGCTGGCACTGGAGGCGCAGGCGATCCAGGCCGACGTGCTGGTCCTGCTGGTCGATCCGCATGCGCCGCAGGACGACGACGTGCCCGACGATCTGGTCTGGTAGGGACGAGGATCACACTCCGAACGTGATCGAACGAACGGTGTGATGCCGGTCCGCTCGCTAACCTCCCGACGCGGGGTCGAGGAGGAGCGAAAAACCGATGGCCATGTGCATCTCTCCGCCGGCTCGCCGGCTCTCGCGTGCCGTCCTGGCATGGTCGATCGCATTCGCCGCCTCGGCGGTGGCCGGTCCGCTGCCGCGATTCCCTTCCGGCGCGGTCTGGAACCGCGATATCACCTCCGCGCCGCTCGATCCGAACTCTGCCTCGATGATCGCGACCCTGCAATCGCTCGGCGGCTGGGGCGGTGGCAAGCTGCAGATCGATTTCTCGATCAAGGTCCTTACCGCGGACGCAAGCGCGCCGAGCCGCCCGGTCGTCGCATGGCCGGATGCCGGTTCGTATTACACTCCCGATTGCGATGCACCCGGTGCGCAGCTGCAGTTTCCGCTGCCGCCCGGCGGGTCGATCGAGGGCTCGTCCGATTACACCTGCGACCACGCGAACAATGACTGTCATCTACTGGTCGTGCAGGGCAGCAAGCTCTACGAGGCGTATGCGGCCAACGTCACGGCCACGGGCGTCGAGACGATCTGTGCGCTGGTCTGGGACCTCGACAAGGTCTACCCGCCGGAAGGACGCGGCGAGCAGTGCACCAGTGCTGATGCGGCGGGATTCCCGATCGCGCCGCTGCTGTTCAATGCCGATGAGATTTATGCCGCGATGCAGGTGCCGAACGGCGATCTCGGACATGCGATCCGCTTCATCCTGCCGAACAACCGCATGGCCAGCCTGGCCGATCCGGACCCCAAGCTCGCCAAGCACTTCTATGTGCACCCGGCGACGCACGGCACCAAGGTGACCAGCGGACCGCCGGGCAGCGTGCCGTATGGCGTGCGCATGCGCCTGAAAGCGAACTTCGACATGAGCCAGTACAGCGCCGCGGCGCGGGTCGTGCTACGCACGATTCAGCGCTATGGCATCGTGCTCGCCGATGGCGGCTTCATCGCCCTGACGGCCGAGGACGATACGTATACGACCCACAAGTGGAGCGAGCTCGGCATCACTTCGCAGACCTTCGTTCCGGGCACCGGCAATCCCGCCGTGCAGGTGACCGATTTCGAGGTGGTCGACACCGGGCCGCAGATCAACGTCACCTACGAGTGTGCGCGCGGTCCGGACGATTTCATCTTCATCGACCGCTTCGATTTCTGAACGGGCCCGCCGGGCCGGGCGACTCTAATAAAACGAAGCCCGCCGGAGCGGGCTTCGTGCCATGGCCACTATACCGATACTCAGTGGCAGGCAATGAGATCGGCCGGGTTGTCGAAGCTGCCGCGGAATAGCGCGTCATTGGCGGGCAGCACGATGATCGGCAGGGTACTGCTGATGTAATGGCTGTTCGGATCCATGGCCGAGAACACCGCCGTATACGGCGAGCCCGCACTGGCGCCGGTCGAGATCGTGCCGGCGAGGGTGCCCGAGGTGTAGCCGACGCCGAGCCCCGGCGGCAGGTTGGCGCCACCGTAGGTCATGGTCTGGCCGTCCGGCTCGAAGAACATCGTGGAAATCGGCAGGTTGACCGCCGTTCCCTCGGAGTAGATCTGCCGGCCGATATGGCAAGCCACCACCGGGACTTCTTCGACACAGGCGACGTCGATCGATACATTCGCCGTTGGCGACGGATCGACGCCATCCGACGCGCTGTAGTCGAAGTTGTCCGTACCGCAGTAGTTGGCGTCCGGCATGTAGGTGAAGCTGCCATCCGCGGCCAGGTTCAGCGTGCCATGCGATGGCGACTGGACCAGCACGGCGCTGAGCGGCTGGGCGGGCAGATCGACGTCGCTGTCGTTGACCAGCACGCCGTTGGCGGTGGTGACGGTGAGCAGCGTGTCTTCGATGGCCGAATAGTTGTCGCCGGCCGCCACCGGTGGGTCGTTCACGCAGGTGACCGTGATGCTGGCCGTTGCGGTCGCGCTGCTCGTGCCGTCCGTGGCCTGGTACCCGAAGCTGTCGCTACCGCAGTAATTCGCGGTCGGCGTGTAGGTAAAGCTGCCGTCAAGCTGCAGGACCAGGCTGCCATGCGTCGGCAGGCTGGTAGCGGTGTAGGCGAGGCCGGGCGGTGTATCGTTGCCGGCTAGGCTCGATCCGCTGAGGACCGTATCCTCGTTGATCGTGAAGCTGTCGTTCGCCACACTGATCGGGCTGATGGTCGCCGGCGAGCAGATCCGCAGACCCCAGCCTTGCAGTGTGCCGCTATCGGAAGCGACGTTGTCGTGGATGGTCAGGGTCCAGGTACCGGAGGCCGTGTTGCCGATGAACCCGGACAGCGGGTTACTGGGGCGATACCGGTTGTTAGGATAACCCGCGGTGTTGACGGGCGGGCAGGTCCATCCGCCGGGATTGCCTGCCGCCGAGTCGTCGAGGCTGAGCTGGAAGTTGTCCTGGCTGCCACAGGAACGCGCCATGATCATGACCGTGGTACCGGATGGGCTGGTGAGATTGAAGTCCAGGTCGTTGATGTAGGTGTGCGTGCCGCGCAGGTCGACCACGTCCACGTCGCCGACGGTACCGCTGATGGCCGATACGAGCGTGGAGGTGGTGGTACCGATAGTGGTACCCGACTTGTCCACAATGGTCTTCGGCACGTCGGTGCTGGTGATCGTGCTGCAGATCTGGGGATTGGTCGTGAAGCTGAAGACCTGATAGTTCGGCCCGCCGCAGTTATTGCGAGCGCGCACCCGCCAGTAGTACTGGGTGCTGCCGGCCAGATCGGCAGTGACGGCATGCGAGGTGCCGGCCACGGTTGCCGTGTAGTCGATGCTCGAGAAGCTCGGGTCGTTGTCGATTTCGACTACGTAGTCCGTGGCATCCGCCACGGCGTTCCAGATCAGCGTTGGACGCAGAGACACGTTCGTCGCGTTGTCCGCGGGAACGGCTAGGTTTGCCGTAGCGGGAGGCGTCGCCGAAACGCCGACCGTGGCGCTCGCGTTGTGGACGAGGCTGCCCGCAGTGCCGGTCGCCGTGACCGTGTAGGTGCCGCTGGCCGCTCCGCTGAAGTCGATCGTCCAGGTCGCGCTGCCCGGTGGCGTGACCGCGCTGGGCGTGAATGCCGAGGTCGCCCCGGCGGGAAGGCTGCCGACCGATAACGTCACCGGATCGCTGAAGCCGCCGTTCACGACGAAGTTCGCCTGCAGCGGCAGTGGAGTCGATGCACAGGCCTGGGCGGTGCCCGGGGTAAGGCTGAACTGGAAGTCCGGCATGGCCGTACCGCAGTTGGCGCAGACGAGCGCGA
>CAYYHP010000110.1:0-8925 GCA_964471815.1 uncultured Rhodanobacteraceae bacterium | reverse complement strand
GCCTGTGCGGCAAGAGCGGCGACGAGACGTCCCCAGGATGAAGGCCGCCGATCTCCATCGGGATTGGCGGACGCCGCGGATGCGGACGAGGACGGATCACGCGAGGGATGGGGCTCACGCATGGCTTGCCGGGGCGCAGTGCCTCGTCGGTGTCCTCTGTCAGCCTACCCCCGGTGGAGGGTGGCCGGTGAGCAGGGCGGCACTCGATACTAGTGGATTCGGCGCGTGCGGGTAAGAGGTATCCGTGTGATGCCGGCGTTCTGTCAGTGATAGTTGTGATGGCAGTTCTGACAGGCCTCGCCGATCGCACGGAGATCGGTCGCGAACGCACGGCAATCGCTACCGGTGCGCGTCGCGCCCTGCTCGGCCTGCCGGTGCAGCATCTCGGCGAGTTCACGGAAGTGTGGATCACGCCCGAGGTCTGCCGCGAAGGAGGGCACGATCTCCTCGGCGAGGACGCCGATGCGCGTCATCGGCAGGCGGGTGACCGTGGCATCGCAGCGCTGTTCACGCTCCGCACGACGCAGTTCGCCGATGTGATGATCGAGCACGGCCATCACGCCGGCGGGATAGGCGCTGCGCCGATGCAGCGCGCTGGCCAGCATGAAGCCGAACGTAGCCCCGATGGCGAGACCGATCAGCAACAGGACGACTTGGCGCATGGCGGGTTCCGTACGGAAATGCGGGACGCGATGGTAGCCGGCAGGTGTCCCCGCCGACAGCCCCCGGAGGGTGGGCTAGTGACGCCTGCTTGCTAGAATCGGTGAATGGAATGCGTCGCAGCCAATCCGCGTTTCGTGGGGATCGACCGTCTCTATGGCGCCGGCACCACGCAGCGTCTCGCTCGTGTCCACGTCGCGGTCGTCGGCGTGGGCGGCGTGGGCTCGTGGTGCGCGGAAGCGCTGGCACGCAGCGGTATCGGGCATCTGACCCTGATCGATCCCGACGACGTCTGCGTGTCGAACACCAACCGCCAGTCGCATGCACTCGAGGGCGCGTACGGACGCGCCAAGGTCGAGGTGCTCGCCGAGCGGCTACGCGCGATCAATCCGCAGGCGGCGATCACGACCTGCCCCTCGTTCGTGACGCCGGCGAACCTCACCACACTTCTCGATGGCGGTTTCGATCTGCTGATCGACGCCTGCGACAGCTTCCGGGTGAAGGTCGAGATGGTCGCCTGGTGCCGGCGCCGCAAGCTGCCGCTGGTCGTGATCGGATCGGCCGGCGGGCGGATCGACCCGACCCGCATCCAGGTGCGTGATCTGTCACGTACCGAACACGATGCGCTGCTCTCGCTGGTACGCAAGAAGCTGCGTCAGGAGTTCGGCTTCCCGCGCAATCGCGACCGTTACTTCGGCGTACCGGCGGTGTTCTCGCTCGAGAACGTGCGCTATCCGCAGATCGACGGCAGCGTCTCCGGCCTCCGCCCGCCAGCGATGGGCGAGGGCGGCCGACGTCTCGATTGCGGCAGTGGTCTCGGCGCGGCGATGCACGTGACCGCGGCTTTCGGCATGGCGGCTGCAGGCAGGGCCATCCAGATCCTGCTCGAGCGCAGCGCCGGCCCCTGAGCGGTGCGCTGCATCAGCCATCGCCGTGATCAGCGCAGGCCGAACACGCGCTCGGCGTTCGCCGTAGTCGTCTCGGCCAGGCGCTCGGGCGTGACCCCGCGCAGCGCCGCGGCGGCGATCAGCACCTCGATCAGGCGTGCCGGCTCGTTGCGCTCGCCGCAATGTCCGGCGAGCGGCTGATCCGGCGCGTCGGTCTCGAGCAGGAGGTAGTCCTCTGGCATGCTCGCGACGATGCCACGCAGGCGCCGGGCGCGTTCATAGGTGATCGGCCCGCCGAAGCCCAGGCAGAAACCGAGCTTGCAGAGCTGCAGCGCCTGTTCCGCGCTGCCCGAGAAGCTGTGCATGACGCCGCGCAGGCCGCCGATCCGGCGCAGCAGGGCGATGACTTCATCGACGGCACGCCGGGCGTGCAGGATCACCGGGAGATCGTGCTCACGGGCCAGCTCGAGCTGGCGCACGAACAGCGCGCGTTGCCGCTCGGGGTCGAGGCCCGGAACGTAGTGATCGAGCCCGCATTCACCGACCGCGCACGGCCGTTCGCTTTCCAGCCAGACGGCGAGTTCGTCGAGGTGCTCGGCTCGGTGCGCGTCGAGATACAGTGGATGCAGGCCGTAGGCGGGGAACAGGCCGTTCTCGCGCGCGCACAGATCGCGCAGTGCGGGCCAGCCTGCCGCATCGATGGCAGGCACGATCTGCCGGTCGATCCCCGCGGCACGGGCGCGAGCCAGGACCGCGTCGCGATCGGCGGTGAATTCCGGGACGTTAAGATGGCAGTGCGTATCGATCAGGCGCATGCCGGCGACATGTCGGGTCAGTGCACGAGCCAGGCCGCAAGGCCGAGGAACAGGCCCATGCTGACCACATCGGTCGCAGTGGTCAGGAAGATGCTCGAGGCCGTGGCCGGATCGGCACCTAGCCGCTTGAGCGCGAGCGGTACCGCGGCGCCGGCGATGCCCGACACTGCGCAGCTCGCGGTCATCGCGCCGAGGGTCACGATCGCGAGGCGCAGCGCGTCGGGATGGTGCTGCATCGTGGCGAGCACGTACATGCCGGCTGCGGCGACGATCCCGGTCAGCGCGCCGTTGGCGATGCCGAGCAGTGCCTCCTTGGCCATCAACGCCACCGCGCGGCCCGCGTGTAGCTCGCCCAGTGTCATGCCGCGCAGGGTCACCGCAAGGGCCTGGCAGCCGGTGTTGCTGCACTGGCCCGAGAGCACCGGCAGGAACACCGCGAGCAGCACGATGCGGTTGACCGTGTCCTGAAACAGGCCGACCACGGCCGCGGCGACGAAGGCCGTGAATAGATTGAGCTGCAGCCAGGGGTGACGGAATTTCAGTGCGCGCAACCACGGCGTTGCGGTGCGTTCCTCCTTCTCGACGCCGACCATCGAGCCGGCCTGCGCGGAGATCGCGAACGCCTGCTGCTCGAACAGCACCGAACCGCGCACGACGCCGATCAGTCGGCCGGATCCATCGCAGACGGGATAGATCGGGTAATGACGTGTGACGACCTCGTGCATCGCATCGAGCAGATCCATCTCCGGGCGCAGCGAGAACGGCGAGCTCACCATCACTTCGTCGAGGGTTTGCCCGGGCCGGGCGAACAGCAGCTCGCGGAACGCCACGACGCCGATCAGGCGCTGCCCAGCATCCACGACCCAGACGTAGGTGATCAGCGACTGGCGGACCGCATCGCGCAGGCTGTCGACGGCGGCCTCGATGCACGTGCCCTGCGTGAACACCGCATGCGGCTGTTCCATCAGCCGGCCGACCGAATCCTCCGGGAAACGCTGGTCGGCCAGCCACTGCGCGCCGACACTGCTGGCCGCAGCGATGCGGGTGCGGCGTGCGCCGTCGAATTCTTCGAGCACATCGACGGCCTGACCCGGGTTGAGGCTGGCGAGCACCCCGGCGATCGCGGCATCGTCATAGCCGGCAAGCGCATCGGCGGCGCCCTTCGGATCGAGCTCGCGTACACGATGGGCAAGCGAGTCCATGTCGGTTTCCGGCAAGGCGGGGAAACGGATGCTAGCCGAATCGGCGCGGCTTGCTCAGTCGCGGACGGCCGGTTCTGGCACTGCCCGACGGAAGGTTCGAAGCAAAACGCCAAGCGGCGGCGTGATCACCGCCGGTGTGAAGTCGGACCGGTGTTCAGTTGACCGAGTAGAACTGATGGTCGCCGATCACGGCGAGCGGTTGCCCTTGGGCCCAGTTCGGTGCGGCCGAGCCGTGCGCATAGAAGTGATCGGCGCGTGGCACCACGGCCAGGCGCAGCGATTCGGGCAGGTGCCACATCGTCATGCTGAGGCCGGCGATGGTCCAGGCGCGCAGCCAGGCGGCACCACTGTCGAGGACGAAGCCGCCGCCGACGGTGGACAGGGCGAACTGTCCCGGCGCCGTCAGCACGCCGCACAGCGTGTTGCCCCAGCGGCCCTGCTCACGCCGCCGCAGTGCGACCTCGGCGACCGCCAGCTGGCCACGCACCGGCTCGCTGCGCGCCTCGAGATAGATCGTCGTGGCGAGGCAGGTCTGATCTGCCGCGTGCTGGGGGAACAGCGATGTCATCCAGAGCAACCAGGCAAGCTTCATCGTATTTCTCCATGCCAGGCCGCGCGGAGCCGTGGCGGTCGGCCACGGAGCCGGGTCGTCGCATGGCACTTGACGTGCGGCGGGACGCGGCGACGGCTTCAGCTTTTCCGCGGCCCGATCCGGCCGCCTTTTTCAGGACACCCGACTGGCCTTTCGCCTCGGGTGGTCGTTGCGCGTTCGATCCGAAGTCCTCCGGTTCGATGCGCCTGAGCTGGTGTGACGAGTCGCGGGACGCCATGCCCGCGAACAGTGCGGCCGAACCGTAACCGCCGGATCGCCGCGGTGTCAAACGCCGGTTGGCAGAAATGCCCTGGATTTACAGATATTTAACGAAACCGGACTGTGCCGTATGGCTACCGTTCATCCTACCAGGGGGCCATGCGCCGGCCGATCGCCGGCGCTACTGGTAGCCGTAGAAGTCGCGCAATACCTGCTCGCTGCTCTCGTATTCCTGGGCACTGGCCTCGACGAAGCGGGTGATGCCGAGCTCCACGAGCAGACTGGCGACCGTCGGGTCCGAATCGAGCTTGAGCAGGGCATCGCGGACCTTCTGCCTGACGTCCTCGGGCACCGATCCGGCGGCCGTGACGGCGGCGCCCGGAAACTGCCGGGTCGTCTTCACCGCGATCAAGTTCGGATAGGTCCCCTGCAGCCAGGTCGGGATGATCGCCGCGTCCGCCTCGCCGGCGAACACGATCTCGACCGCATCGCGCCAGGAGCTCGCGCCCGACTCGATGTTCGGCTGGCTGACCGGATTCGGATAGAGCGTCAGGAGCAGCGCGTAGCCGAGACGCGGTGCCGGCATGCTCACGATCTTCTTGCCGACCAACCCATCCAGGCCCTTGCCGCCGAGGTCGGAGGTGGTGACCAGCGTATAGCTGGTGGCTTCCGCGGTACGCACCAGCGGCACGAATTTCAGATGACGCATCCGGTAATCGGCGAGGTGTGCCTCGTCGAGTGCGAAATCCGTGGTGTCCGCCTGGCGCAGGTCGCGCTAGTAGAAATGGTAATGCGCGATGTGACGAGGACGATCGTCTCGCCGGTCGCCTTGCTCAGGTAATCGGCGAGCGGCTGATAGATTTCCCGGGCGCGCTCGGGCGGGTGGACCGGTTCGATCGACAGTCGGTAAGACGCAGCCTCCGCACTGGCCGCTCCCATGGCCATGACGCCAGTGGCGAAGATCGAAACCACTTCGAAGCGAGCTATAGCGACATCGCGGTTCCCCCGCCGCAGGATGGCCTGTCCAGTCAATGGCCGAAATGTGCCACAGCCTGCGGGATGAGGAAATGCACTCAGACGTAATGGCTCCATTGCATTGCAACAATTTCCAGCCGGTCGGACGGTGCATTTTCGACATGTATACCCTCGGTCGTGACGCCGTCGCGCAGCACGGCGAGCGCTTCGTGCACGGCACCCGGCGCGGGCACGACCTGGAGCAGCACACCGGCTTCACTGCCACGCTCGTCGCGTAGCGTGCTGCCTGCCGCGGGAGGCGAGAGGCCGTGAAGGCGCAGACGGTAGAGCCCGCGACGGATCTCGCCACCGCGGAAGTGCAGGCGTGCGACGATTTCCTGCCCGGGATAGCAGCCCTTGGAATGGCTCACGGCACCGAGCCGTTCGAGTCCGAGCCAGGCCGGCAGCAGCCGCTCGAGCTGCGTTTCGGGTAATTGGGGTAGGCCGGCCAGGATCTCGGCCGCGCGGAACTCCGGCGTGCGTGCATCGACCGATGGCGTGTCGACCGCGTCATCGTGACGTTCGAACCGCCATTCGAGTGCAGGCGTGCCGGGCAGCAGCAGATGCAGGCCGGCATCATCGCAGACCACGTCGAAGATCGTGCCGGCGAGCGAATAGACGCTGCCGTCCTGCAGCACCTCGCCATACAGCGTGCCGCTTGCGATCTCGACCGTCACGCGCGCGCGCAGCACGTAGCGTCGCAGTGCGGCTGCGATGTCTGCCGCATTGCCGCCGCGCAGCAGCAGCAGAAAAGCCTCGTCGCCGAGACGGACCAGCTGGAAGAACGCCCGCACGCGACCCTGTGCATTGAGCCAGGCGCCGAACTGCCAGGTACCGGGCACCAGTGTGCCGATGTCGTTGGAAAACTGAGCCTGTACGAAAGCGGGCGCGTCCGCGCCGTGCAGGAGGATCGATCCGTTTCTGTCGGGAGCAGGCATGGGCTGGAAGGGCGCCGTACGGCGCGAGGGAAGGGATGCGGACGAGTCTGCCGCCAACTGTCAAGGTTGTCACAGGTCCGCACGACAGTTTAACCTTCGCCGCGCTGCAAAAAATCTATGCCCGATACAGTCTCCCAGCCTGCACCGCCCGACAGCGGTTCGACGCCACCTGCCGCACCGGTTCCGCCGGACGCCTCACCGCGTCCACGCGAGATCGGCGGCCGCAATGGCCCCGAACCCACGCGCTACGGTGACTGGGAGAAGAACGGCCGCTGCATCGACTTCTGAGCGTGCTCCGCGCAGTCGCGCGCTGAGCCGAGCACGTCGGGTCGCCGTGGCGGAAGGGCATCCCGGTTGGCGAATCAGGACTGTGACGATGGCCCAGACGGCTCGACCTCTCTCTCCGCATCTGCAGATCTACAAGTGGCAAATCACGATGGCGCTGTCGATCCTGCACCGCGCCACGGGCATCGTGCTCGCCTTAGGCAGCCTGCTGCTCGTATCGGGCTTGCTGTCACTGGCATCGGGGCCGGATACCTACGCCCGGTTCGCTGCCGTCGCGGGCTCGCTGCCCGGCCAGGTGTTGCTGTTCGGCTGGACCTGGGCGCTCTGCTACCACCTCTTGAACGGCATCCGCCATCTGGCCTGGGACGCCGGACACGGCTATGACATCCCGACCGTCACCGTCACCGGCTGGGTGGCCGTCGTCCTCAGCCTCGTGTTCACGTTCGTCATCTGGGGCGTGGTGCTGATGAAGGGAGGTGCGGCATGAGATCGCACCTGCGTACACCGCTCAAGCGCGTGCGTGGCCTCGGCTCGGCCAAGCACGGCACCGGCGCGTTCGTGATCCAGCGCCTGACGGCGATCGCCCTCGTTCCGCTGTTCGTCTGGTTCGTGTGGCTGGCGCTGTCGATGCTCCATGATGGCTATGCCGCCGCACACACCATGGTGGCGCATCCGGCCAATGCTGTGCTGATGGCCGCCTTCAGCATCGCGCTGTTCTGGCACGCCCAGCTCGGCCTGCAGGTGGTCATTGAAGACTACGTACATACGCGCTGGCTGGAGTTCATCCTCCAGGCGCTGGTCCGGTTCCTCGCGATCCTCGGCGTCCTCGCCTGTCTGCTCGCCATCGCGCGTATCGCCCTGGGAAGCTGAAGAATGCAAAGCTACAAGATCCTGCAGCACAAGTACGACGTGGTCGTGGTCGGCGCCGGCGGCGCGGGCCTGCGCGCGACCTTCGGCATGGCCTCGAAAGGGCTCGCCACCGCCTGCCTGACCAAGGTGTTCCCGACTCGCTCGCACACGGTCGCCGCGCAGGGCGGCATGTCGGCCGCGCTTGGCAACATGGGCGAAGACGACTGGCGCTTCCATTTCTACGACACGATTAAGGGTTCCGACTGGCTCGGCGACCAGGACGCCATCGAGTACATGTGCCGCGAGGCCATTCCGGCGGTCATCGAGCTCGAGCACTACGGTGTGCCGTTCAGTCGTACCGAGGACGGCAAGATCTACCAGCGCCCGTTCGGCGGCATGACCACGCACTTCGGCAAGGGCATCGCGCAGCGTACCTGCGCGGCCGCCGATCGCACCGGCCACGCGATCCTGCACACCCTCTACCAACAGTCGCTCAAGCACGATGCGCGCTTCTACATCGAATACTTTGCGCTCGACCTGCTCTTCGACGGCGAAGGCGTCTGCCGCGGCGTGCTCGCACTGAACATGGCCGAGGGCACGCTGCACCTGTTCCGCGCGCATGCCGTCGTGCTGGCGACCGGCGGTTACGGCCGCGCGTACTTCTCGGCGACCTCGGCACACACCTGCACCGGCGACGGCGGTGGCATGGTCCTGCGCGCCGGCCTGCCGCTACAGGACATGGAGTTCGTGCAGTTCCATCCGACCGGCATCTACGGCGCCGGCTGCCTGATCACCGAGGGCGTGCGCGGCGAGGGCGGTTACCTCACCAACTCGAAGGGCGAGCGCTTCATGGAGCGCTACGCACCGAACGCCAAGGATCTCGCTTCGCGCGACGTGGTCAGCCGCGCGATGACGATCGAGATCCGCGAGGGCCGCGGTGTCGGCGAGCAGCACGATCACATCCATCTGAACCTCATGCATCTCGGTCCCGAGGTCATCCACGAGAAGCTGCCGGGCATCGCCGAGAGCGCGCGCGTGTTCGCCGGCGTGGACGTGACCAAGGAGCCGATTCCGGTCCTGCCGACCGTGCACTACAACATGGGCGGCATCCCGACCAACTATCACGGCGAGGTCGTGCGCAAGGTCGGCGACAACCCGGACGCGGTCGTGCCGGGCCTGTTCGCGATCGGCGAGGCGGCCTGCGTGTCCGTGCATGGCGCCAATCGCCTCGGCTCGAACTCGCTGCTCGACCTGGTCGTGTTCGGCCGCGCCGCCGCGAACCGTGCCGCCGAGATCATCCGGCCGGGAGCGCCGCACAAGGACCTGCCGGCCAGCGCCTGCGATGCCGCACTCGCCAATTTCGATCGCATCCGGCATGCCAACGGCGGCACATCGACTGCAGAGATCCGGCTCGAGATGCAGCGCACGATGCAGAAGGACGCCGCGGTGTTCCGTACTGGCGAA
>CAYYHP010000109.1:0-9046 GCA_964471815.1 uncultured Rhodanobacteraceae bacterium | reverse complement strand
AGTCGAACTTCACCAGGCCGACCGCTTCCACGTCATCCTTGTCGAACTGGGTGACGATGCCGGTGCCGCCGGCTTCGCAGTACAGCGGCGCGAAGTCGGTCAGGGGTGTCGGCGCGATGACCACGCCGCCGGCGTGCTTGCCGGCGTTGCGCGTGAGGTCCTCGAGCTCGCGGGCGAGGTCAACCAGCGCCTTGACCTCTTCCTCGGCCTCGTAGCGTGCGATCAGCTCCGGCGCGGCGAGCTGCGCCTTCTCGGCCTTCTTCGCGGGATCCTTCTCGCTGGCCGCGGAGAAGCCGAGCGCATCGTCGAGACCGATGCCGAGCATGTTCGGGATCAGCTTGGCGATGCCGTCGACGAAGCCGTACGGATGGCCGAGCACACGGCCGCAATCGCGTACCGCGGCCTTGGCGGCCATCGTGCCGTAGGTGATGATCTGACTGACGCGGTCGCGGCCGTACTGGCGCGCTACGTAGTCGATCACCTCGTCGCGTCGGTCCATGCAGAAGTCGATGTCGAAGTCCGGCATCGACACGCGTTCGGGGTTGAGGAAACGCTCGAACAGCAGGTCGTAGGGCAGCGGGTCGAGATCGGTGATGCCGAGCGCCCAGGCGACCAGCGAGCCCGCGCCCGAGCCGCGTCCCGGCCCGACCGGGATGCCGGCCTGCTTGGCCCAGTTGATGAAGTCCGCGACGATCAGGAAGTAGCCCGGGAAGCCCATCTTCATGATCACGTCGAGCTCGATCTCGAGGCGCTGCTCGTAGTCCTCGCGCGTGCGGCCAGGCGCGAGCGGATGGCGCGCGAGGCGTGCGGCGAGGCCGGTGCGCGACTGCTCGCTGATGAACGAATCGAGCGTGTGCGTGGCCGGTACCGGAAAGGCCGGCAGGTAGTATTTGCCGAAGCTCAGTTCGAGGTTGCAGCGGCGTGCGAGCTCGACGCCGTTCTCGAGTGCCTCGGGCAGGTCCGCGAACAGCGCGGCCATTTCTTCCGGCGACTTCAGATACTGCTCGGGGGTGTAGCGCCGCGGTCGCTTCGGATCGCCGAGCACGTGGCCGTCGTGGATGCAGACGCGCGCCTCGTGGGCGTCGAAATCGCCGCGTTCGAGGAAGCGCACGTCGTTGCTCGCCACCACCGGGCAATCGAGGTCCGCGGCGAGATGCAGGGCGGCCTCGTTGAACGCGGTCTCGTCGGCATGTCCGCAACGCGTGAGTTCGAGATAGAAGCGATCGTCGAAATGCCGCAGCCAGTGGCGGCTCGCCGCGCGTGCGGCATCGAACCGCTCGGTGAGCAGCAGCGGGCCGAGTTCGCTCGTGCGGCCGGCGAGCGCGATCAGGCCATCGGTCTGGCCATCCAGCCAGGCCGCATCGATCAGGGCGAAGTCGCCGTGCTGACCTTCGATGTAGGCGCGCGAGATCAGCCGCGAGAGGTTCAGATAGCCCGCGCGGTTCTGGCAGAGCACGGTCAGGCGCGATGGCTTCAGCCGTTCCGCCGGGTTGGCGATCCACAGGTCCGCACCGGCGATCGGCTTCAGGCCGGCGGCCTCGGCGGCCTTGTAGAACTTGACCAGCGCGAACAGGTTGACCTGGTCGGTCAGCGCGAGCGCAGGCATGCCCGCGGCGGCGCAGGCCTTGACCAGCGACGGGATGCGGATCGTGGAGTCCACCAGCGAGTACTCGCTGTGGACGTGAAGGTGGACGAAGCTCGGGGTCATGGCCACTGCGCCGGCAGGGTAGTCCCCGCTCCGTCGCCCAGCAAGGCTTGACACCCCAGGGCTGGCGCGGCGCGGCGTCGCGACGGACCCGGCAGGCGGCTCAGAACAGATTCGGTGCGAGCAGCGTGCGCACCGGCGCGAAGCTGCGGCGATGCGCGGGACACGGGCCGTGCCGGCGCAGGGCGGCGAGATGCTCCGGTGTCGGATAGCCCTTGTGACGGGCGAAGCCGTATTCGGGATAGTCGGCGTCGAGCGCGGTCAGCAGCGCATCACGGGTCACCTTGGCGAGGATCGATGCCGCGCCGATCGCGGGTTCGCAGGCATCGCCGCCGATGATTGCACGGGCCATGCACGGCAACGGCGATTTCGGTACATGCTTGCCGTCGATCAGTGCCTCGTCCGGCACGGGCGACAGTGCGGCGAGCGCACGTGCCATGCCGGCGAGCGTCGCCTGGAAGATGTTCAGGCGGTCGATCTCGGCCGCATCGACGACGACCACGCTGCATGCCAGGGCGCGCTCGCGGATCAGCGGCGCGAGCTCGTTGCGGCGTGCCTCACTGAGAGCCTTGGAGTCGCCGATGCCGTCGATCGGCCGGCGCGGATCGAGGATCACCGCGGCGACCACCAGCGGTCCGGCGAGCGGGCCGCGGCCGGCCTCGTCCACGCCGGCGATGCGCGGCTCAATCCTTGAGCGCATGCAGCTCGTCGAACAGATGGGCGTGATAGGAATCGAGCATGCCCGGTGCCGTGCAGTCGAGGTAGCGGCCCTTGCAGCGTTCGCGCAGCTGGGTGTTGGCGACGTAGAACGGGTTCTTCGGCAGGTCGGCCACGTCGAGCAGCAGGCCGCCGAGGTAGATGATGTCGAGCACCGGCAGGTCGAACCTGTGCGCCGGTGCGAAGTTCGTCTTGAGCATGTAGTAGGTGACCTTGCTCGGATCGCGGATGCCTTTCGGCACGTTCTTCACGAGGTTGTTCAGTGCGCCGTCGAACGACGGCTGGTGATCACCGAAATGCAGCAGGATCACCGGCTGCTTGCCGCCGAGCAGTTTCTTCTCGAGCTGGCCCATGGCGAGGTCGGATTGCTCGAGCCGGTAGAGGTAATTGCCGAGATTGAGGTTCAGCCAGTCGTCGATCTTCTTCGCGAATAGCGGCTTGTTGTACGGCGCCGGCAGATTCTTGAGCGGCGTCATGTGCGGGCCGTGCTGACGCAGCGTGAGCACGAACACGAACAGCGGCTGATCCGGATGCGCGGCGCGCTCATCGGCGTAGATGCGCTCGAAGACCTCGAACACCTTGCTGTCGGGACTCTCCCAGCCGAGTCCGGTGTCGGCGTTGTCGACCAGCCGGTCCACGCCGTAGAAATCGTAGGCGTTGCGCGCGTTGATGAAGCTGCCCGCGGTCGGATAGATCACGATGCTGCGGTAGCCCTGGGTCTTCAGGCTTTTCATCAGGCTGTAGACGACGCGCGGCGCGAGGTTGAACGGTGCGTACAGGCCGGCATTGCCGAAGATCTCGTGGGCGATGCCGGTGATGAACGCGAACTCCGCGGTCCAGGTGCCGCCGCCGAAGGTATGCACCTGCAGGAAGCCGGTCGCACGGGTGCGCGCATCGGGCATGAACAGGCGGCGCTTGCAGACCGGCAGCGTGCAGACCTGCAGCATGCGCGGATCGAAGGTGCTCTCCTCGAGCACGGCGACGATGTCCGGACGGAAGGCCGCCACGCTCGGGACCGGTTCCGCGGGCGGCTCGGCGGGCGCTGCGGCATCCGGATCGGCGGGTGGTTCCGGCGTAGCGGGCTTGTCGCCCCAGGTGATCGCCGGATCGGGTTTGCTGCTGATCGGCGGCAGCTCGATCTGCGTGGCGTGGAACGAGACGAAGAAGTTGGTCAGGTAGCTCTTGTCGATCATCGCGAGCCACATGCCCTTGGCGTAGATCTCGCTGAACGGCCCGGATGGCCGCAGGGTCAGGGCCACGGCCGTACCCGAGACCGCTACCCCAGCGGCGAGCAGCAGGCGCCGCAGCCAGGTTCGTCGGCAGGCGGCGAGCACGCAGGGCGGGTCGATGCGCCAGACGCCGTACAGGGCCAGGGGCAGCAGGAACAGGCCGATCAGGCTTGCGCTGAGCAGCACCGGATAACGGCTGATGACCTCGACCGTATCGCGGTTCAGGAAGTAGATGAGATCGAGCGCCAGCAGCGGCGTGGTCAGATAGGTTTCCTTCAGCACGCTCGCCGTGGCGATCAGCATGAAGAACCACGCGGCCGCGAGCAGTCCGAAGGCGATGCGCCGCGACAGGAATACCAGGAGCAGCGTGACGCCGCCGGCCAGCACGGTCATGAACACGCGCTCGGGATGCGTGGACTCGCTCCACGGCCCGAACACGAGCATGGATACGTAGGCTTCGATCGCGAGCAGGTACAGCAGCAGGGTGCGCCGCGAGGGCGCGGACGGACGCGGCATCGGATGTGGACGGACGGCAGGGTGCGCGGATGGTGAGGCTGCGATCAGGCAGCGTCAATCGGCATCCGGACGCTGCACGGCACCCGTTAACCTACGGTTGCACGACCTCGAGATCGTTCAGCACGCGGTCGAGGTAGGCCTGCATGAGCCCCTGGTCCGTGCGCAGCACGAACCGCCCTGCGCAGCGCCGCCGCAGTTCGCCCTGTGCGGCGAAATGCGCCCCGGCCGGAGGCCGGCGGCCTCCAGGATCAGGCCCGGCAGCAGCGCGATGTCGAGCACGTCCGGCGTGGTCGGAGCCGGTCCGGCGAAATTTCGCGAGATGGCGTAGTAGGTCAGGTTGTTCGCCTGGGCGTCGTAACCGGGTGGAGTCGACTTGACGAGCGGCGTGATCAGCCCGTCGAAGGCCGGCAGGTGATCGCCGAAATGCACCAGCAGGACCGGGCGCGGGCCGTGCATCAGCCAGTGCTCGAAATCGCGTAGGGCCGCGGCCGAGGCCTCGAGGCGGGCGAGGTAGTTGCTTAGATTCAATGCGAGCTTCCCGGGCAGCCGCGGAAACGGGTTGCGGTCGTACGGCGGCGGCAGCCGGTCAAAACCGGGCCGGTCGTGCGGTCCGTGCTAGTAGATGGTCAGCACCATCAGGAACAGCGGCTGGCCGCCGACGCGTTCCGCCTCCATGACCTGGCGTGCCGCGGCGAACACCTCGGCGTCGCTGCTCTGCCAGCCGAGGCCGAGTTCCGCGGCATCGTGCAGGGCATCGAAGCCATAGTGCCGGTAAGCGTTGCGCGCGTTGAGGAACCCGCCCTCGGTCGGGTAGACCGCGGCATTGCGGTAGCCGAGCGCGTGCAGGTGCTGTGGCAGGGTCTCATGCATCAGCGGCGCGAGCCGGTAAGGTGCGTACATCCCGGCGCTGCCGAACAGGCTGTGCGGCAGGCCGGTGAGCACCGCGAACTCGCTAGTGAAGGTGCCGCCGCCGAAGGTATGCACGAGCAGCGACCCGCCGGCGACATCGTGTGCACCGGGCCGGAACAGGTCCGATCGGCATGGCGCAATGTCGCAGACCGCGAGCCGCACCGGATCGAAGGTGCTCTCCTCGAGCACCACCACGATGTCTGGCTTGTGCGCCGGTTCCACCTCTCCTGACGCGGGCCAGACCACGCTGGCGGCGGCACCGCGGGTGATCGCCGGCAGTTCGATGCCGGAACGCGCAGCCGAGACGAGAAAGTTGGTGAGATGGCTGTGATCCTGCAGCACGTTCCAGAGTGGCTTGTCGAACACGGCCGCGAACGGACCGTGGACCGAGTCACACCAGGCGAACAGCAGGCCGCAGGCCATGCCGCCGCCGACCTGCGCATCCAGCGCCTGCCACGCTGCCAGCTCTCGAGCAGGCGCCGGTCATGGCGGCAGACGAGCCAGAGCGCAATGACCACGCCGGCCAGGCCGCCGACTACGCCTCCCCACAGGCCGGGATAGTGGTGCAGCGTCTCGACGAGGCCGGCATCGCGCAGGTAGATCAGGTCGGTGACCAGCAGCGGCTCGTGCAGATAGCGGAACTTCTTGCGTGCCACGACGTGCAGGGCGAGCACGACCATGGCCGTGATCAGCAGGGCCAGCGCCGGCCGCCGCAGCAGGCAGCACAGCATGGCGGCGAGCAGGATCATCAGGGTCAGCACGAAGGTACATTCGAGCGCGCTGCCCTGATGCAGCGGGCCGATGGCCGCCGCGGCCAGGCTCAGCGCCGCCGCGAGGCCGAGGACGAGTCCATGTCGCATGACGAACGGGCATCCGCCGTGGGGTAGGCGCGATGTACCCGCGACACGCTGATGCGGTCCTGAACCGGATCGTGCGCGGTCAGTTACTGATCAGTTCGGCAACGGCGGCGGCCGCCATCGTGTCGCCACCGCCGCGCAGTGTCTCGTGCAGGCGGGTGAACTCGGCAATCTGTGCCGTCCGCGCCGCCGGGTCGGTCAGCAGCGGCAGCAGGGCGGCGGCGAGGCGTCCGGGCGTGCAGGCGTCCTGCATCAACTCGGGGACCAGGGCGCGTCCGGCGAGAATGTTCGGCAGCGAATAGACCGCGGTGCGCATCAGGCCGAGCCAGCGCACCAGGCGGTAGGTCCATGCGGCGACCCGGTAGGCGACGACCATCGGCCGCTTGGCGAGCATCGCCTCGAGCGCCGCGGTGCCGGATGCCAGCAGCACCGCGTCAGCGGCGAGCAGCGTGGCGTGCGCCTGGCCATCGAGCAGGCGGATGGCAGCGCGCAATCCGGCGAGTTCCGCTCCGGTCGCTGCCTCGTCCGTGCCGATGTCCGCAGCGGACAGCGCGAGCAGCTCGTGCTCGAAGGCCGCATGGCACGCCGGACTCGCCATCGGCGCAACGATGACGAGATCCGGGAGTCGCCGCCGCAGCAGCAGGGCCGCGGCGAGGAACGGCCGGGCCAGCCGGCGGATTTCGCCGAGCCGGCTGCCGGGCAGCAGGGCCAGCACCTTTGCCGAATTGGCGAGATCGAGCGCTACGCGCGCGGGTCCGCGCTCGGGCGACAGGGCGAACGTGTCGGCGAGGGGATGACCGACGAACCGCGCCGCGACGCCGTAACGCGCGTAGATCGGGGGTTCCATCGGGAACAGGCAGAGCACGCGGTCGGCCGAGGCGCCGAGCTTTCGCGCGCGGCCCTCGCGCCAGGCCCACACCGATGGGCTGACGTAGTGCACGATGCGCAGGCCGGCCGCGCGCAGGCGGCGTTCGAGCGCGAGGTTGAAATCCGGCGCATCGATGCCGATGAACACGTCGGGCCGCAACGCGAAGAGGCGCGCGCGCAGGTCGCGGCGCAGGCGCAGCAGCCGCGGCAGGTGCGCGAGTACCTCGACGAGTCCCATCACGCTGAGCCGCTCGGCCGGATACCACGCTTCGAGACCGGCAGCGATCATCTGTGCCCCGCCCACGCCGACGAAGCGGGCGGCCGGGAAGCGCGCACGCAGCGCGCGGATCAGCCCGGCGCCGAGCTGGTCACCGGAGGCCTCGCCGGCGACGAGGGCGAAGATCGGTGTCGCGGCTCGTGGGGCTCGCGGCGCGCAACCAAGCGGTGCCACGGTCGTCACGGGCGCGGCCCCGGCGGAGCCGGTCGACCCGGTCGCTTCACCACCCGTATCGAGGCCTCCGCCGGACAATCGCGGGCTCCAGCTAGCGCACCAGACTGCGTTGGCTGCGCTCGATGAAATCGATCATCAGCTTCAGGTCGGGCGCTCCGGTCGCGGCGAGCGCGAGCTGCTCGCGTGCATCCGCGAGGCTCAGGCCGGACTTGTAGAGCGTCTTGTAGGCGCGCCGGATCGACATGATGCGCTCGCTGTCGAAGCCGCGTCGGCGCAGGCCCTCGGCGTTGATGCCCTTGGGTTCGGCGAAGGTCCCGGCCACGGTCACGTACGGCGGCACGTCGCGGTTGATGATCGAGCCCATCGAGGTGAATGCGTGCGCGCCGACCTGGCAGAACTGGTGGACCAGCGTGAAACCGCCGAGGATCACCCAGTCGTCGACGATCACGTGACCGGCCAGCGAGGCCGCGTTCGCGAAGATCGTGTGGTTGCCGACGATGCTGTCGTGCGCGATATGCACGTAGGCCATCATCCAGTTGTCGTTGCCGATCCGGGTCACGCCGCCGCCGTCGGCGGTGCCGCGGTTGAAGGTCACGAACTCGCGGATGACGTTGCGGTCGCCGATTTCGAGCAGCGAGTCCTCGCCGTGGAATTTCTTGTCCTGCGGCGCGGCGCCGATCGAGGCGAACTGCCAGATGCGGTTGTCGCGGCCGATCCGGGTCGGTCCCTCGATGACCACGTGCGGGCCGATCCAGGTGCCATCGCCGATCTCGACGTTCGGGCCAATCAGGCTGAAGGCACCGACACTGACGTTCGCGCCGAGGCGCGCGCTGGGGTCGATCTGGGCAGTGGGGTGGATCATGCCTCGCCCCGTTCCGCGCAGAGCAATTCGGCTTCGGCGACCACTTCGCCGTCGACGCGTGCCTGGCACCAGAACTGGCCCATGCGCCGGATCATGCGCTTCTGCTCGACCTCGAGCCGGAGCTGGTCGCCCGGCACGACGGTGCGCGCGAAGCGCGCCTTGTCGACCTTGACGAGGTAGAACAGCGGGCGATGGCGCGGATCGGCCTCGGCCGAGAGCAGCACCAGCAGGCCGGAGGCCTGGGCGAGCGATTCGATGATCAGCACGCCGGGCATCACCGGATGACCGGGAAAATGCCCCTGGAAGAACGGCTCGTTGATCGTGACGTTCTTGATCGCGCGCAGGTGCTGACCCGGAACGAACTCGACGACGCGATCGACGAGCAGGAACGGATAACGGTGCGGGAGCGCTCTCAGGATACGGCGGACATCCGCCTGCTCCCCGGCAGGGCGGGTGGTTTCAGTCATGTTTCGGGTCCTTCTCGAGATCTCTCACGCGGCGCGCGAGATCGTCCAGATGTTTGAAGCGCGCCGCGTTCTTGCGCCACAAGCGGTTTTCCTGCACTGGGGTGCCGGAGGAATATTCGCCGGACGCGTGGATGGAATGGGTGACCAGACTCATCGCCGTAATCGTGACCCGGTCGGCGATGGTCAGGTGGCCAAGGATACCGGCACCGCCGCCAATCAGGCAGTAGCGACCGATCCGTGCGCTGCCGGCGACCGCCGCGCAGCCAGCCATCGCGGTGTGCGCGCCGACGTGTACGTTGTGGGCGATCTGGATCTGGTTGTCGAGGCGCACGTCCTCCTCGAGCACGGTGTCCTCGAGCGCGCCGCGGTCGATCGTGCAGTTCGCGCCGATCTCGCAGTCGTCGCCGATGCGCACGCCGCCGAGCTGCGGCACCTTGATCCAGTGGTCGCGATCGAAAGCCAGGCC
>CAYYHP010000108.1:0-9111 GCA_964471815.1 uncultured Rhodanobacteraceae bacterium | reverse complement strand
CTTGACCGGACCGAGCACCTCGAAGTCGAGGCTGACTTCCTCGATCGGGTAGGGGATGTACTGGTTGGCCTCGACCTGGATCTGGCTCTCGAGATCCTCCTCGCTGAGGTCGGCAGCCATCGGGATAACTTTGGTGATCACGGCGGACCCGGCGACGGCCGCCGCCGCGTACTTCGTGCGCGCACCGGAACGGCTCAGCGCGCGGCGGATCGCTTCACCGACGGCCTCGACCTCGACGATGTTCTTCTCGACCACCGCATTGGGCGGGAGCGGCTCGACCGCATAGTGCTCGACGCGGTAACGGCTACCCGTCTGGCTGAGCTGGAGCAGCTTGACCGCGGTCGAGCTGATGTCCACGCCAATCAGCGGCGGCGCTTTCGGACTGAACACGCCCACGTTTTTCCCCTTGCCACGCGCTCTTACGAGCGAAAGATGCGCAGGAACATTAAATACGAAACTTAACCGATCCGCAACGTGGCCCGGCGGGGCCAGAATCGCTGTCCCTGGTCTGCCGGCCCAATCGGCCGCGACCGACACGCGGAGTACGCTTCGCCGTGCGCCGCGGAGTCTTCCGCCCGATCCGGGAGTGGGCGGTTTCCCGACAGGCTCTATACTTCGCCCTCGGCTGCGCCGACTCTGACCGTCATCACACTCCCTGCCCGACCATGCGCGCCCTGCTCCGCCGACTGTCCCGTCTGATGCTCCTGCTCGGCCTGGCGGGACTGGCGTTTGGCCTCTCTGCTATCGGAGTGGCGTACTGGCTGATCTCGCCACGGCTGCCGGCTGTCGAGTCACTGCGCGACGTGCGCCTGCAGGTGCCGCTGCGGGTCTACACGCGCGATGCCAAGCTGATCGCGACTTTCGGCGAAACCCGGCGTATCCCGGTCGCAATCGACAAGGTGCCGGCCAAGGTCAAGAACGCATTCCTCGCGGCCGAGGATGCCCGGTTCTACGAGCATCCGGGCATCGACTGGCAGGGCATCGCCCGCGCCGTCTGGCATCTGGCCCGTACCGGCGGCGACAAGGGCCCGGGCGGCTCGACCATCACCCAGCAGGTCGCCCGCAACTTCTTCCTGAGCCCTGAGCAGACCTATACCCGCAAGCTGTCCGAGATCTTCCTCGCGCTGCGCATCGAGAGCGCGCTGAGCAAGGACGAGATCCTCGGCCTGTACCTGAACAAGATCTTCCTCGGCCATCGTGCCTACGGCGTGGCGGCGGCCGCGGAGTTCTACTACGGCAAGACACTAGAGCAGCTGAGCCTCGCCGAGTGCGCGATGCTCGCCTCGCTGCCGAAATTTCCGTCGACCGGCAATCCGCTGTTCAACCGCGAGCGCGCGGTACAGCGGCGCAATTACGTCCTGCAACGCATGCTCGAGAACAGCTTCATCACGGACAAGGACTATCAGGCCGCACTGGCCGAGGCTGACCAGTCCTATCCGCACGAGCCGCCGATCGAGGTCGAGGCGCCGTATCTGGCCGAGATGGTCCGTCAGGAAGCGCTCGAGCGGCTCGGCGCCGAGGCGCTTGACGATGGCTACGGCGTGGTCACCACGCTCGACAGTCGCCTGCAGGAAGCTGCCAACCAGGCCCTGCGCGACGACCTGATCGCCTACGACCGCCGCCACGGCTATCGCGGTCCCGAGGCGCACGTCGAACTCAAGCCCGAAGCTGGGCAGGCGGACTGGGACCGTCATCTGGCCAACTTCCGCGCGGTGGCCGGCCTGGTGCCCGGTCTGGTCGTCGAAACCGGCAAGGACAGTGCGAAGGTGCAGCTCGGCGGCAACGAAGATGCGGAACTCGCGCTGACAGCCGTGCAGTGGGCCCGGGCCTATCGCAGCGAGAACAGTCTCGGCGCGACGCCCAAGCGGGTCGACGAGGTGCTTAAGCCCGGTGACATCGTGCGCCTGATGCGCAATGCCGAGGGCAAGTGGGAACTCGCGCAGATCCCGGCCGCGCAGGCCGCGCTGGTCGCCCTGGATCCCGAGGACGGCGCGATCCGCTCCCTGGTCGGCGGCTTCAGCTACGCGCGCAGCAAGTTCAACCGCGCCACGCAGAGTGCGCGCCAGCCGGGCTCGGGCTTCAAGCCGTTCCTGTACTCGGCGGCGTTCGAGCGCGGCTTCACGCCGGCCTCGATCGTCAACGACGCGCCGATCACGTTCCCCGACCCGTCACGACCGGACGGCATCTGGGCGCCCTCCAACGACGATGACAAATTCGAAGGGCCGACCCGCCTGCGCGAGGCGCTGGTGAAATCGGTCAACCTCGTCTCGGTGCGCGTGCTCGACGCGATCGGCGTGCACTTCGCGCACGAGTACGTCACCCGCTTCGGCCTCGCGCCGGATGCCGTGCCCGAGAACCTGTCGATGTCACTCGGCACCGCTTCGGCCTCGCCGCTCGTGATGGCGCGCGGCTATGCGGTGTTCGCCAACGGCGGGTTCCTCGTCGATCCGTATTTCATCGTCTCGATCACCGATCGTGACGGCAAGGAAGTGTTCCACGCCGAACCGGTACACGCCTGCCGGCAATGCCCCGAGCGGTTGCTCGAAGAAGCCCGTGGCGCGCCGGGCATGCCGGTCGGCGAGGCGGCCAGCGTCACGTCCTCTCCGGCCCCACGGCTAACGCCAGTCAACAACGCACAGGCGGCGACCGAGACCGCTGCGGGCAAGATCCGGCTCGCACCGCGCACGCTCGATCCTCGCAACGCTTATCTCGTGACCTCGCTGATGCGTGACGTCGTGCGCCGCGGCACCGGCCACGACGCGATGGTGCTCAAGCGCAACGATCTGGCCGGCAAGACCGGCACCACGAACGAACACCGCGACGCCTGGTTCACCGGCTTCAACGACCGTATCGTCGCCAGCGCCTGGGCGGGCTTCGACGATTTCAGCTCGCTCGGCCGCGGCGAATTCGGCGCCAAGGCGGCATTGCCGATCTGGATCGACTTCATGCGCGTGGCGCTCGATGGCGTGCCCGAACAGCCGTTCGTGATGCCACCCAGCGTGAGCACCGCACGCATCGATCCGGAGACCGGCCTGCTCGCGCCGAGCGACGCGCCGGGCGCGATCCTCGAAGTGTTCAAGACCGAGGACATCGCGCGGCTCAACGAGCGCCCGGCCGAGGAGGAGAATCGCGAATCCCGGCAGCGCGAGGCCTACGACATCTTCTGATGCGCGATCGCCACAATCATCGCCAACATCAACTCGGCCATGCGGGCGAGAACCGGCGTCGGATCGCTCTCGAAGCCGCACGCCTGATGACCGAGCAGGGCATCCGGGATTTCGCGCACGCCAAGCGCAAGGCGGCCGATCGGCTAGGTCTGCACGACGAGGCGAGCATGCCGCGCAATGCCGAAATCGAGGCCGCGTTGCGCGAGCACCAGCGCTTGTTCCAGGCGGACACCCAGCCGGCCCTGCTGCGCCGTCTGCGCGAGAGCGCCCGCGAGGCGATGCGCTTCTTCGCGGGCTTCGAGCCACGCCTGGTCGGCGCAGTACTCGACGGCAGTGCGGACGTGCACTCGGCGATCTGCCTGCATTTGCACGGTGACGAGCCGCAGGTACTCCTCGATCTGCTGCACACGCATGGCATCCCGTTCGAGGAGCAGACGCGCCGCCTGCGCTTCGGGCCCGAGTCGGCGGAGTCGTTTCCGGTCTATCTATTCAATGCCGGCGACACGGCGATCGACCTGACCCTGCTGCCACGCGACCGCCTGCGCCAGGCGCCACTCGACCGCGTCGATGACCGGCCGCTGCAGCGCGCCTCGCTCGCCGCACTCGACGCGCTGCTCGCAGACCAGAAAACCGCCCTGGGCTGAGGCCAGGCCCGCGCCCCGCCGCCACGCCTCGGCAACTCCGCCGTCGTCACCCTCCGGACACCCGAAACGCGAACGCTCCGCGCGAGGCGGGGCGTTCGTTCATCGTGCCGGTGTGTCCGGTCGGCTCAGCGCTTGTCCATCGGTACGTAATCGCGCACCGCGGCGCCGGTGTAGACCTGACGCGGACGGCCGATCTTCGCGTCCAGGGTCTCGTGCTGTTCGAGCCAGTGCGCGACCCAGCCCGCGGTACGCGCGATGGCAAACATCACCGTGAACATCTCAGTCGGGATGCCGAGTGCCTTGTAGATGATGCCGGAGTAGAAATCGACGTTCGGGTACAGCTTGCGCTCGATGAAGTACGGATCCTTCAGTGCGGCCTGCTCGAGCTCCATCGCCACGTCGAGCAACGGATCGCTGACGCGCAGGTCGGCGAGCACCTTGTGGCACATCTCGCGGATGATCGTCGCACGCGGATCGAAGTTCTTGTAGACGCGGTGGCCAAAGCCCATCAGGCGGAAGCCGGAGTTCTTGTCCTTGGCCTTAGCGATCGCGCTGCCGACGTGACGCGCATCGCCGATCTCCTCGAGCATCTTCAGTACGGCCTCGTTCGCGCCGCCGTGCGCCGGCCCCCACAGCGCGGCGATGCCGGCAGCGATGCAGGCGTACGGATTGGCGCCGGTCGAGCCGACCAGGCGCACCGTCGAGGTCGAGGCGTTCTGCTCGTGATCGGCGTGCAGGATGAGGAGCAGGTCGAGCGCCTTGGCCGCGACCGGATTCAGCTCCAGCGGCTCCGACGGCACCTCGAACATCATGTGCAGGAAGCGCGTGCAGTAGTCGAGATTGTTGCGCGGGAAGCGGATCGGCCAGCCGATCGTGTAGCGGTAGGCGGCCGCGGCAATCGTCGGCATCTTCGCGATCAGGCGGATCGCGGCGAGACGGCGCTGGGCCGGATCGGCGATGTCGGTGGAGTCATGATAGAACGCCGCCAGCGAGCCGACCGCCGCGCACAGCATCGCCATCGGATGCGCGTCGTAGTGGAAGCCCTGGAAGAAGTTCTTCAGCGACTCGCGCATCATCGTGTGATGCGTGACCTCGTGCTCGAACTTCGCCAGGTCGGTCTTGTTCGGCAGTTCACCGTTGATCAGGAGGGAGGCGACTTCGAGGAAGGTCGACTGCTTGGCGAGCTGCTCGATCGGGTAGCCGCGATACAGCAGCACGCCCTTGTCGCCGTCGATGAAGGTGATCGCACTGCGCGTGCTGGCCGTCGACATGAAGCCCGGGTCGTAGGTGAAGTAACCCGTTTCCTTGTTGAGCTTGCCGATATCGAGGGCGGGATCGCCGAGCGTGCCGGTGACGACCGGGAGCGAGACGGATCGGTTGCTGGCGGCGTCGGTGAGCACAACGGTCTTGTCGGACACGGCAGAGACTCCTTGCGTCTTCTTGAAGTTACCGGCCGGATCGGGGCGAGCCGGCCTCGGGGAGAGCGGGCGGTGCGGCACACCGGGCGGCCCCGGCCGGATCGGCAGGGCGGAAGACGGGCGCGCAACGAGAAGCGGAATTATCGCACAGACGGCCGGTACGGGAACCCTGGCTGACCGCCCGGCTGGGGGCGCGGGATCCGACTTTGGTCAAGGGTCGACGGCGCTCGGAGTGCCTGAACGCGACGGGCCGCCCATTGCGGGGCGGCCCGTGCGGATGACCGGCGTCTTTTCGGGCAGTCGGCCGTTTCCCGGCCGGCTTCGCGGGCGCCTCCCTGCGCCGCGCATCGCCCTGTTGAACGCGGATTATTTGGCGTAGCGGCGACGGAACTTGTCGACGCGACCGCCGGTGTCGAGGATCTTGTGCTTGCCGGTGTAGAACGGATGCGAGGCGCTGGAGATTTCCACCTTGATCAGCGGATATTCCTGGCCGTCCTCCCACTTCACCTTCTCCTTGCTCGTCATCGTCGAGCGGGTGAGGAACGCGAAGTCCGAGGTGACATCCTGGAACACCACCGACTGGTACTTGGGATGGATGTCGGCTTTCATGAAACGGCTCCGATGGAACGGCGGAAAAGACGGCTATGGTATCGTTCCGCGCTTGATCGACGCAAGTTGCCCCTCACCGCGCCGGGCGACGGCCCGCCAGAGACGATTCTGCCATGCCCGCGATGGTGCGTCTGTTCCGCGCTTTCCTGACCGTCCCCGCCTTCATCATCCTGCTGTTCGCGATGCCTGTACTCGCGGCGGACACGGGCAAGATGGACCCGCTCGCGGCCTGGGCCACGCGGCACCAGGAACTGCGCGTGACGCTCGATCCGGATTTCGCGCCGATAGACGGTCTGGATGCCGACGGCCAGCCCGGCGGGCTTTCCGCCGACCTGTTGCGCCAGGCCGTGCAGCGTTACGGCCTGCGCCTGCGCGTAGTTCCCGCGGGCTCGCGTGCGGCGGCGCTGGATGCCGTGCGCCAGCGCCGCGCGGACCTGTTCGCGAGTGCCTTCGCCGGCACGGCGGAACCGACCTTGCGGTTCAGCCTGCCGTATCTGCGCCTGCCCTGTGCGGTATTCGCACGGGCCGGCACGAGCTTGCCGCAGGCCGAGCAGCTCGAGGGTCACGAAGTCGCCCTGCTCGCCGATCATGCCTGTCGCGCGGCACTGGCCAACCTCGCGCCGAACGCCCGGCTGCAGAGCTATCCGAATACCGCCGAAGCGGCCGATGCCCTCGCCCGCGGCAAGGTCGATGCGCTGGTCGGCGATCTGGTCACGACCCGCGCGGCGACGGCCGCGCGCGGCCTGCGCGACAAGCTCGCGGTCGCCGCTTCGCTGCCAGGCGCCGAGGCGGCGATCGCGTTCGCGGTGCGCAGCGACTGGCCGGAACTCCAGCTGATCATCGACCAAGGCCTGGGGCAGATGGACGCCGCGGCCGAGAAGGCGTTGCGCGAACGCTGGCTGAAGGATCTCTTGGCGCCGGCCGCACCGTCGGCATCGGCCACGCTCACCGCGCCGGGCCTGCCGGACAGCCGGTTGACCGCCGTGCGTGCCGCACTGCAGGCGCTGGCGGGCCAGGGCGGCCTCGACGCGGCCCAGCGCAAGCAGGCCGAGGATGCGCTGAACGCGGCACTCGCCGATGAACAGCGGGCCGACGAACTCGCCGCCGAATGGCGCCGCCTGCGCGAAGAGGGCTCGCGAGCCGCCGGCGAGACCGCGGACCTCGAACAGCGTCTCGGCCAAGACGCCGCGACCGCACTGCTCGCCTGGCGCTCGGGCCTGCCCGAACGAACCAGCATCGACCAGCTCGAAGGCCTGCTCGGCAGTGAGCGCGCGGCGCTCGCCGACGCGCATGCCGCCGCCACGGCACTGCAGGACGACCTCGGCCGCCTGCTCGAACGGCCCGCCCAGATCCGCAGCGAGCTGCAGGCCGCACAGCAGACGCTCGATCAAGCCGCCGGTACGGCGCCACCGCCCTCCACGCCGCCGGCGCTCGGCGAAGCCCTGCGCATGCAGCAGCGCGCCCGGCAGCGGCTCGCCCAGGTACGCATCGCCCGGCTCGAGGAAGAGCTGCGCACCTACGAGCCGCGCCTGCGCCTGACCTCGGCGCGCCTGCGCGAGCGCCAGGCCCAGGAAAGCGAGCATAGCGACAGGGCGGCGATCCTGCAGGGTCTGGTGCTCGACCGCACGGCGGCTTCGGTCGGTGAACTCAACACGCGCCTGCAGCATGAGCGCGAAGCGCTCGGCGATACGCACGGTCCCCTCGCCGATGCGGCAAGTGCCAACCTCGCGCTCGGCGAGGAACTCGCACGTGCCGTGCAGCGGTTCGGCGAGGTGCGGCAGACGTTCGGCGAGCTCAATCAGGCCCGTATCGAGACCGAGCAGGCGCTGAAGAACACCCGCGAGCGCGTCGACATCGGAGGCGTCAACGAAGCGGTTGGCCTGATCCTGCTCGCCGAGCGCCGCAAGCTACGGCCGCTGCCGGTGCTGCGCCGCCAGCTCGCCGCGCGCCAGGCCGAGCTCGCCCAGGCGCGCATGCGCCTGATCGACCTGCGCGAACTCGCCGCCGCGCTGCAGGACCCGGGAGCCGAGGTCCGGCGTCAGCTCAAGCGCCTGCCGGAAGGCAACGACGAGGCCACCGCGAGCGTGCGCGGCAACCTGTTCCGCCTGCTCGGCACGCGCGCCGAGATCGTGCCGCGCCTGATCGTCGCCCAGGGTCGGCTCGCCGAGGCGCTCGCGGAAATCGAGCAGGAACTGCACACGCTGACCGACGTGACCGCCGACCTGCGCGACTTCCTCGACCAGCGCCTGCTGTGGACGCCGAGCCACACGCCAGTCGATGCCGGCTGGTTCCAGGACATCGTCACCGGTGCGGCCGAATTCTTCGTGCCGTCGCGCTGGTGGGCGTCGCTGAAGCTCGCCGCGCTGGCGGCCTGGGCACGGCCCGGCGCGTCGGTCGCCGCGCTCGTGATCCTCGGCCTGCTGCTGCGCTTGCAGCGCCGCGTGCCCGCGCGCCTCGAGGCCTTCGCCACGGCGATGCGGCGGATCCGCACGGACCGTTACCGCTACACCGGCCAGACGCTGCTGCTGACGCTCGGCGCGAGCTTGCCGGTTCCGTCCGCGCTGTGGCTTGGCGCGCGGCTCTGGCAACGCGCCGCCGAACCGGGCTACCCGTTCAGCGATGCCGTGTCGGTCGCGCTGGGCCAGCTCGTCGCTCCGGCCGCGGCACTCGCCTTTGTCGGCTGGCTGGATGCCGAGAAGGGCCTCGCGCAGAGTCATTTCCGCTGGACCGCCCAGCGCCGGCGCGCGATGGAGCGGCTGCGCCGCGTGCTGTTCTGGCTGGCCCTACCGGTCCAGTTCATGCTCGCCGTGCAGTTCTATCACGGCGAGGACACCGCCGGCGCCGGCCTTGGCCGTGCCCTGTTCCTTATCGTCGTCTGCGTGCTGGCCGCGCGGGTCTGGGCGGCACTCGCTCCAGGCGCGCTGTGGTCGCAGCGCAGCGGCGAGCGTGAGCCGAACCGGCTGCGCCAGTTCACGCGCGTGGCGCTCACCGCGCTGCTGCTCGGACTCGGCGTGCTCGACCTCGCTGGCTACTACCTGACTGCGGCGACGCTGGCCACGGGCCTGTTCGAATCCTGTCTCGCGCTCGCCCTGCTCGCGACCCTGCACGGCCTCGCGATGCGCTGGCTGGTGCTCGGCGAGCGCCGCCTTGCCCTGAAGCGGCTCGAAGAGAAACGTGACGTCGAGGTACCACGCGAAGATGCCGAAGCACTGGCCCGCGGCGATCTGCTGGACGGCGAGGAGATCACCCTCGCCAGCATCAATGTGCAGACCC
>CAYYHP010000107.1:0-9496 GCA_964471815.1 uncultured Rhodanobacteraceae bacterium | reverse complement strand
GAGAAAACGCCGGTCGTCGCCCCCCGGTTGGAACAACTGCTCGTGCTGGCCGGCATCTTCCAGTTTTCCGACGGCATCCAGGTCGCCGCGAACGGCGCGCTGCGAGGACTCAAGGACACGCGCCTGCCGATGCTGATCACGATGCTCTCGTACTGGGGCATCGGCATGCCGGTCGGCGCCTGGCTCGCGTTCCGTGTCGGGCTCGGCGCGCGCGGCATGTGGATGGGTCTGATCGCCGGCCTCAGCGCGGCGGCGCTCCTGCTGTTCCTGCGATTCCACCGGCTCGCGCGCACGGCGCGCTGGCAGCGGGTCGCGATGGCGGTGCGGGCACCATGACCATTGCCGCGTGTGCACGGGCGCCCCATCGGCTAGGCTCGTGCATGTGCCGGAAATGGCCTTTCAGCGTCGGTTGACGACCGCGCAGGACAATTCGACGTACGGATCCGGAGCCGGACCGGCTTGGTCCGTACGCGGCCGTCACGTCATGGACCGGAATCATCCGCTATCGAGGAGTCAAGCATGGCCGATACCAAACCCGGCATCATCCGACGCTTTTTCGGCGGCATCTGGACCGCACTGAATTTCACGCGTCGGCTGGTCATCAACCTGATCTTCCTGATCCTGCTGCTGGCGGTGTTCGGTGCCTTCTTCGGCAAGACCCCGGTCCTCGCCCCGCGTACCGCGCTGGTGCTCAATCCGAAAGGAGATATCGTCGAGCAGTATCGCAGCGACGCCACGCAGCGCGCACTGGCGCGCATGAGCGGCGACGAGACCAAGGAAGTGCAGTTGCGCGACCTGCTGCGTGTGATCGACGCGGCGGCCAAGGACGCGAACATCGAGCGTCTCGTGCTGGTACCGGACGAGGTCAGCGGCGCGGGACTCGCCTCCCTCACCGAGCTCGGTGCGGCACTCGACCGCTTCCGCGCGAGCGGCAAGGAAATCGTCGCCCTCTCAAACGGCATGAACCAGCTGCAGTACCTCCTCGCCAGCCATGCCGACTCGATCCTGCTGCATCCGGAGGGCGCGGTGCTGCTGCAGGGCTTCTCGAGCTACCGCAGCTACTACAAGGACCTGCTCGACCGGCTCGCCGTCGAAGTGCACCTGTTCCGCGTCGGCGAGTTCAAGTCGGCCGCCGAGCCCTTCGTGCTGAACGCGCCCTCGAAGGAGGCGCGCGAAGCGGACTTCTTCTGGCTCAACGGCCTCTGGCAGCAATACCTCGGCCAGGTCGCCGAGCGCCGCAAGCTCGATCCGCAGGCATTGAAGGCGAGCATCGACAACCTGCCGGAATCGGTGCGTACGGCGAACGGCGATCTCGCCAGAATGGCGCTCGCCGCGAACCTGGTCGATCAGCTCGCCACCCGCGACCAGGCGCGCGACATGCTGATCGCCAAGGGCGAGAAGGACGCCAAGGGCAAGAGCTTCCGCCAGGTCGGCTGGCGCGATTATCTGGGCATGCTGAACCGCGCGGCACTGCCCGACGTGCGCCCGAGCGTGGCCGTCGTGGTCGCCGAGGGCGAGATCATGGGCGGCGAGCAGCGTGCCGGCGCGGTCGGCGGCGAATCGACCGCGCAGCTCCTACGCAACGCGCGCGAGGACGACAACGTCAAGGCCGTCGTGCTGCGCGTGAATTCGCCGGGCGGCGAAGTGTTCGCCTCCGAGCAGATTCGCCGCGAGGTGGAACTCACCCGCCTCGCCGGCAAGCCGATGGTCGTTTCGATGGGCGACGTGGCGGCCTCGGGCGGCTACTGGATCTCGATGAATGCCGACCGGATCTTCGCCGAGCCGGGCACGATCACCGGCTCGATCGGCATCTTCGGCATGTTCGTCAGCCTGCCGAACAGCCTCGCGAAGATCGGCATCCACACCGATGGCGTCGGCACCACGCCGTATGCCGGTGCGTTCGACGTGCGCCGCCCGTTCGATCCCGAGGTCGGCGAGGTGATCCAGACGGTCATCGAGAAGGGCTACCGCGACTTCATCGGCCGTGTGGCCGTGGCGCGCGGCAAGCAGCCGGAGGAGATCGACCGGATTGCCCGCGGCCGCGTATGGACCGGCCAGCAGGCACTGGAGCGCGGCCTGGTCGATCAGCTCGGCGGGCTTGCCGAAGCGGTGCGCGCTGCCGCGGCACGCGCACAGCTCGGCGAGAATTACCAGTTGCGCTATGTGGAAAAGCCACTCGGTGCATTCGACCGCTTCCTGATCGAACTCGGCGACAGCGCGACGGCGCGCGTGCTCGCGCAGGTCGATGCGGGCCTGCCGTGGCGGCATCTGCCGGTCGGCGCGGAAGTCGGCCGCTCGCTGCACCTGCTCGAACGCGTAACGGCCGGCAAGCCGGTCACCTACGCCTACTGTTTCTGCGAAGTGCGCTGAAGCCGCGGCCTGGCACGTGGCGTCGCGTCGGGCAGACCGGCCGGCGCCCGCGTCGGTTCGCCATCCCGCCGCCGGCGGGTCGCGGCCTGCGGGGGTTCAGCCGCCGTCGCCCTCGAGCTTCTTGTCGGCGTCCTGGTGCTGCTGATCGACGGTGCCCTGCACGCCCTTGGCCTTGTCGAGCGCCTTCAGCTGATCGTCGAATACGGTCTTCTGCTTCTGCGGCGGTTCCACCGGCGCGGGCGGCGGAGACTTGCCGCAGGCGGCCAGGGCGCAGCTGGCGACGAGGACGAGCGGGACGAGGCGCATGCGGACGTTCTCCGGAATGGGGATCGGGTAGAGTCTGCGCCGGGTCCCGCAGGACGGACAAGCCGAGGACGCGATGACGCTCAATGCCCGCTGGCGGCTCGACGATCGCACCGCACTGATTACCGGCGCGAGCCACGGCATCGGCCGCGCGACCGCGCGCGAGCTGGCCGCACTCGGTGCCGACGTGTTGCTCGTCGCGCGCGACGAGCGGCACCTCGAGGCGGCACGTCAGGAACTCGCCGAGGAATTTCTGGAGCGCGAGATCCTGGCCTTCGCGGCCGATCTCGCGGTGCGCGAGCAGCGCCTGGAGGTCTTCGACTGGATCGCCGATCTCGGTACGGGGCTCTCGGTCCTCGTCAACAACGTCGGCACCAACCAGGTCAAGGCCACGCTCGATTACAGCGACGACGAAGTGCGCGCGATCCTCGACACGAATCTGATCGTGGCGTTCGAGATCTGCCGGCTCGCGCATCCCCATCTCGCCGAGCACGGCAGCGCGGCGATCGTCAACGTCGGTTCGGTGTCGGGCCTCACCCACGTGCGCACCGGTTCGCCCTACGGTATGAGCAAGGCCGCGTTGCACCAGCTCACGCGCAACCTCGCCTGCGAGTGGGCCGGCGACGGAATCCGCGTGAATGCGGTCGCGCCGTGGTACATCCGTACGCGGCGTTCGGAGCCGGTGCTGGCCGATCCGGATTACCTCGAGGAAGTGCTGGCCGCGACACCGCTCGGACGCATCGGCGAGCCCGAGGAGGTCGCCGCGGCAATCGCATTTCTGTGCTTGCCCGCGGCGAGCTACGTCAGCGGCGAATGCATTGCGGTCGACGGCGGATTCCTGCGCCATGGTTTCTGAGGCGAAGGCCGGCCACGCGGCGCTGCGTACGTGGCGCTACGTGCATCACGCCACGCCGATCGGCCCGCTGTTGCTCGCCGGCACGGACACGGCCCTGTGTCGTATCGACTTCGCTCGGGACAGTATGCCCGCGCCGCCTGGATTGGGTTGGCGGCACGATCCGGCGGCATTCGCTGCGGCACGACGCCAGCTCGACGAGTACTTCGCCGGTACGCGTATCGAATTCGATCTCACCCTCGAACCCACCGGCACGCCGTTCCAGCAGGCGGTCTGGCGGGCTTTGCGTGCGATTCCCTATGGCCAGGCGATCAGCTACGGCGAACTCGCGCGGCATCTCGGCCGGCCGCAGGCGAGCCGTGCGGTCGGCGCGGCGAATGGCGCGAATCCGCTGCCGATCGTCGTGCCGTGCCATCGCGTGATCGGCAGCCACGGCGAGCTGACCGGCTTCGGTGGCGGCCTCGCGATCAAGCGCTGGCTGCTCGATCACGAACGGCGCCACGCCCCGGTCGAACCGCTGTCGCTGGCGCCATGAACCGTCGTCCGCGCGCACCGCGCGATCCGCTGACCGTGATTCCCGGCGTCGGCCCGAGCCTCGCCAGGGATCTGCGCGACCTCGGCATCACGTGTGTCGAGGACCTGCGCGGCCGCGATCCGGAACGACTCTATGCCGAGCTGATCGACCTGCGTGGTGCGTACCAGGACCGCTGCGTACTCTACGTGTTCCGCTGTGCCGCGTATTTCGCCGGCACGCCGAATCCCGAACCCGACAAGCTCAAGTGGTGGAACTGGAAGGATGGTGCGCGTTGATCGTGGTCACTCGATCCGTGCAGCACGACGGGATTCGCACCGGAGAGGGGTGCCTGGCCCGATGTACCGCTGCGCGTTCGGTGTGATTGCCGTTCGCATGTACACAGGTGCGTGTGCGGTACCGACCCGTACGACCTGGCTTGATCGATCCTGGAACCCGATGGTTCATTTCGCCGACGCCCACTGCCTCGCCTCCGACGAGCGCCATGCGGAATATCAGCGCGACCGGATCATCATCCGCATCGATTTTCCGCTGCACGGTGCGCCGGCACTCTGGCTCGGGCGCGCCGCGGCGCGGTTCGACGCGATCTGGGCCGATATCCCCAAGGTCATCGCCTTCGCGCGGCGGCACTGGCGCGAGTCGTCACCGGAGCCGTGGCGGGCTTACGACGCCGCTGGCGTCGCCATGACGTGCTCGCCGTGTACGGCATCTGGATCGATCCGGAGACGGGCACGGCAAGCTACGACGTCGGCGACAACTATGATTTCCACCCGCCGGCAGGCCTGCCGCTCCTTGACGACCTGGACACGCTGCTCGTCGAGCGCGGCCCGACCGGCTGGCTGACGGTGCCGGGTTAGTCATCCGGCGGCACGCAGATCGCCGCAATCGGCCGCATGGCGCTGCTGCGGTTCCGGAATGGAATAATCCGCTAGCCGCGTTCGCTGCAGGGGTCTGCTTCATCCACAGCGCGTGTGGACAGATGCCGGGACAAGCCTGTGGACAAACCGCGTCAGGCCAGCAACGGCGCGGGCTGACGATGGATTGGCGAAATTTTCGGCAGAGCGGTCGTGCTCATCCACAGCGCCTGTGGACAACCGTCTGGACAAGCATGTGGAGCGATGCGCGAGACCCTGCAACGGCGCGGCTCCGCGATGGTTTGCGCAGAAAATCGCCAGACCGCGGCAGCGGTCGTTCGTCAATGTATACGATGACGCATCAGCAGCCCGCCATGCGGGTGACCAGATCACGTTCGCGCGCTTCGAGATCGCTGCGTTCGTCCTTGAAGGCACGGCGCAGCCGGTGGCGCGTGTCGTCGAGCTGGCGGCGCAGGTGCCCGCAGGCTTCGGTCGGCGAGGCGCGCGCGCAGCGGTCCTGCACCCACACGTAGCCGGCCGCGAGGTCGTTGCGCGTACCAGGCGGTGCGACACGTGGCTTCTGCGCCTCGGGCGCGGAGACGCCGAGCCCGTCGCGTGGGTCATATGCCTCCGCGAGCGACCGTTCCGGAAGGCCGAGCATGCCGAGCGGCACGGCATAGGGCCGGGTTTCGCCGCTGTCGCTCCAGTACTCGCCGCCATCCGCGCGACGGCAGCGATACTGCAGGGGCGGCGCAACGTGTGGCGCTGGTGGCGGTGCATCGGCGACCGGTGCCGGAGCCTCAGATTCCGCGGTTTCCATGGAGGCATCCGCACCTGGGTCTGCGCCGTGTGCCGCATCGTGCAGTTCGATCCGTGTGGCCGCACTGCCCGCAGCGCAGGGCCGGTCCTGGAAGCTGATCCGACCGCTCGGGTCGATGCACCGGTAGACCTCGCCGGCTCGCGCGGACAGCGCGGCAGTGACCGCCAGGACGATTGCGGACAGGCGCGGCAGGCTCGACATGCGGCACATGGTACGCGCCTCGCTTGCCTTCGACGCGCCGGCATGGCGAACTCGGCGCCACCATCAGCGGAGGGGATTGCCCATGACGTTGCAGCGGCTCGATTTCTTCAGCGATACCAAGACCCGCCCGACTCCGGCCATGCGCGAGGCGATGGCGCGCGCCGAGGTCGGTGACGAGCGCGCCGGTGAAGATCCGACCGTCAACCGTCTCGTCGAGCGCTGCGCGGCGCTGCTCGGCAAGCCCGCCGCGATCTATCTACCCTCCGGCACGATGTGCAACGAGATCGCCCTGGCCGTGCACTGCCGCCCCGGCGACGAGGTGCTGTGCGAGGCGGGCTGTCATCTGATCGGTTTCGAGGGCGGTGGTCCGGCGGCCCTGGCTGGCGCGATGCTGCGCCCGATCGCCGGACGGCGCGGCATCTACACGGCCGAGCAGCTCGCCGCGGCGATCCACCCCGACAACCCGCAGATGCCGCGTCAGCGCCTCGTGACCGTCGAACAGACCGCGAACCTCGGCGGTGGCGCGATCTGGCCGCTGCCGGCCCTGCGCGCGGTCGCCCCGCTGGCGCACGAGCACGGCCTGGCCACGCACATGGACGGTGCGCGCCTGATGAACGCGAGCGTGGCGACCGGCATCGAGCCTTCCGCCTATGCGCAGGGCTTCGACACGGTGTGGATCGACTTCTCGAAAGGGCTCGGTGCGCCAGGCGGCGCGGTGCTCGGCGGCAGCGTGGCCTTCATCGCCGAGGCGTTGCGCCTGAAGTTGCGCTGGGGCGGTGCGATGCGCCAGAGCGGCATCATCGCCGCGGCCTGCGACTACGCGCTCGACCATCACGTCGAGCGTCTCGCCGAGGATCACGCGAATGCCCGGCGGCTCGCCGAGGGCATCGCCGGGATTGCGGGCCTCGCGGTCGATGCGGCGAACGTGGAAACCAACCTCGTGTTCTTCGACGTGACCGCTGCCGGGCTCGACGCGGCCGCGCTGTGCGCACGACTCGCCGCGCGTGGTGTACGCATGGGCGCGATGGGGCCGCGCACGATCCGCGCGGTAACGCATCTCGACGTCGATCAGGCGGCAGTCGATACGGCTCTCGCCGCGCTGCGCGAGGCGATGGCGATGGGTTGAGGCGCCTCAGCCGGGCACGTCGATGCGATAGCCCTGCGCGTCGTGATGGACATGCAGCGGCGTCTCGTACAGTGCCGACAGCCGCGCGGCGGTGAGCGTCTCGGCGGGCGGGCCGTCGGCGAACACACGGCCCGCCTTCAACAGGATCACGCGGTCGATCTCGGGCAGGATCTCCTCGATGTGGTGCGTGACCAGCACCAGGCTCAGGCCGCCGTGCAGCAGCGCGCGCAACTGGGCGAGGAAGCGCGTGCGCGCGACTACGTCGAGACCCGTCGTCGGCTCATCCAGCAGCAGCGCGGCCGGCCGGTGCATCAGCGCTCGCGCGATCAGCACGCGTCGTGCCTCGCCGAGCGACAGTTCCGCGAACGGCCGCTCGGCGAGGTGTTGTGCGCCGGTCTCGGCCAGCGCCGCGCGACAGCGCGCATGCAGCGCGGCATCGGGCGTCGCGTCCATCGGGATGCCGTGGCTCGCGTAGTGGCCCGAGGCCACCACGTCGAGTGCGCGCAGCCAGTCGCGATCGCCGAAATCGTCCTGCAGGTCGCCGCTGACGATGGCGAGCCGGTGGCGCAGCTCGAACAGGTTCCAGCGCGTCTCTCCGAACAATCGCACCGGCGGCGGGCCTTCCGGCCGCGCCAGTGCGTGCAGCTCGCGATAGATCAGCTTCACGAGCGTGGACTTGCCGCAGCCGTTCGGACCGAGGATCGCGGTGTGCTGGCCGAGCGGCAGCGACAGTGAAAGATCGTTCAGCGCGCGTTGTCCGCCGCGCAGCACCGTGGCATGCACGAGTTCGATCAGCGGTGCTTCGGCGGCCACCGGCTTGAGTGCGGAATGCGACATGCCGCGAGCATGCCGGCTTTGGATGGGGATGCCAAGGCAGTGCGGACCCGGCGGATCGCCATCGCACCTGACGGGGCCGAGAGCAGTCCGCCGATCGGGAGCGTCATGCTCGACTGGGACGTCGCGCCGCGACACACCGGGAACTGTGCCGTCGAAGGCACGGCGATTCATGCGGCACGACTAATCCCTCCTTCGCACTACTCCCGTCGGCAGCGCCGCGAGCCGGCGGTAGTCCTCGCCCGCGAAGCGGTCGGGGTGGTCGAGGAAGTCGAGGATCATCGGCGTCGCATCGTTGCCCCAGAACAGCTGGGAGCCGAGACGCAGGGTCGGCACGCCGAACACGCCGGTGGCGATGGCTTCTTCGGTGTTCGTACGCAGGGCGTCCTTGACGGCAGGCGCGGCGATGGCGGCCACGGCGTCGGCGATACCGAGCGCGCGGGCCGTGCCGGCGAGTTCCTCGGCCGTGGTGCCGGGGCGGCCATCGCGCCAGAGGTGGGCGTAGATCGTCTGCACCGCATCCCAGCCGCCGCCCGCGGCGAGGCAGAGTCTGAGCGCCGCGAGCGAGTTGAACGGATGTGCCGGCGGGAAGCGCAGCGGCGTGCCCTCGCGTTCGGCGGTCCACAGCACCGTGCGGTAGGTGAATTCGCGCTTGCCCGGGATCTCGGCGGGTCCGAGATGACCGTGGTGGGCGAGCACCGCGCCGAACACGATCGGCCGCGGCGCGAGGTCGAGACGCTCGCGCAGCGCGAGGATCTTGCCGAGCTGCAGGTACGCGAATGGCGAGACGAAATCGAAATACCAGAAGCCCTGCATGCGTTTCCCTCAGTCGAAGCCGTTGTCGAAGATGCGGTCGAGGCTCACGGCCGTATCCTCCCACAGCCCGGCCGCCGGCATGCTCGCGCCGGTCGTGATCGCACCGGTGGCGAGATCGAAGCGGCGGATGCGCCAGGTACCGGCCGTGGCGAGTTCGTGGGTCAGCGCGACAAACGCGTTCGCGCTGCGATCGATCGCGACCGGGCCGGCCTGCACGCTGCAGCAGTCGGCGACGCCGAAGCCCGGCTCGACGATCTGGAAGCTCGGCGTGAACTGCAAGCGGAGCAGACGCGTGAGCCCGGTCGTCGCCGAGCGTGACAGCGCATAGATCTGTCCCGTGGTCGGATGCACGGCGAGCGCGAGCAGGTTCTCGCCGGGCACCGGCTGCGACATCACCGGCGCGCTGCCCGCGACGGGGCTGAAGGCCAGCAGACGCTCATCGGCATCGCCGGTCGCCTTGCCCGCGACGAACAGGTAGCGGCTCGCCGTATCGAAACCGATCACCCCGGCGCGAAGCGTGCAGCAACCCGCGGCCGCCGTCTGCAGCAGGCTCACGGCGCCGGTGGCGGGGGCGATGCCGACCAGGACGAGCTGCTGGTCTGCGTTGCGGATCGCGAGGCCGAGCACGCGGTTGCCGGCCACGTCGTAGGCCGCGTGCGTGACGCGATAGGTGCCGGCCGGCGAGAGCGCGACGTCAATGGCCGCGGCACCGCCGTAGGCGAGCGTGCGCAGGCGCTGGCCAGCTGCGGTGTCGTCGATGAAGTAGACCCTGTCGTCACCGGGGCTG
>CAYYHP010000106.1:0-9535 GCA_964471815.1 uncultured Rhodanobacteraceae bacterium | reverse complement strand
CTGGCTGTTGCCACCGCCCCACTGGATCTGCCGCACGGGCGATACGTTGCTGCCGCTCGCCGTGAGCGGCCAGACCGCGATGTAGCTGTTGAATGCGATGATCATCAACTCCTCATGCAGCGCATCGACCGCGATCGCGCGCACCTGACCCATCGCCGGGGAATCCAGCACGCGCTTCGGTGCCGCATCGCCATTGGCTCCGACCGGGAATACGCGGACGGCATAGCCGTTGTAGTCGGCGAGATAGATCACATCCTCGAGCGGCTCGTAGACGCCCTGGGTCGGCTCGATCAGGCCGCCCGCACTGCCGCCGAGCCGGCGCATCGGCGCGACGTCGCCGTTCGCCGCATCACGGAAGCCATACAGCGGCTGCGGCGTCGCGGGACTCGTGGGGCTGTACTGGCCGATCAGGATGTCGGCGGAGGCCGTGCCGGTCAGCACGAGGCTCAGGATCACGGTTGCGAAACGGCGGGACATGCGGATCTCCGGTCGGGTGTATACGGAACTACGCAAAGCGGGCTCGGCATCCCTCACGCGGCGCGGCGGCTGATCGGATGGCGTGCGTGCCGTCGATGCCGGCCGGCTGGCTTGGGCCGTACCGCGTCAGGGCAGGACATCGGCGCGCCGGCCCCCGGCCTCCGAACACCGGTCAGAGGTCGAGCGAGCCGGGGATGGCATGCCGCGCGTCCAGCATATGGCCGAGCCCGTGACCGTGCCGGACCCGACATGCGCTGACGAGCCCGGGACGGGACCTGGCCCGGACCTTCCCTATAATTCCGCGCCCCCTTCCCGAGGTCCGCCGCATGACCGCGCCCAGCCGTATCGAATCCACGCGTACGATCCGCGCCCCGCGCGGCGCGACCCGCACCTGCAGGAGCTGGCTGACCGAAGCCGCGTACCGCATGCTGCAGAACAACCTCGATCCGGAGGTCGCGGAGAACCCGGCCGAGCTGGTCGTGTACGGCGGCATCGGTCGCGCCGCGCGCGACTGGGAATGCTTCGATGCGATCCTCGCCGCACTGCGCGAACTCGGCGACGACGAGACCCTGCTGATCCAGTCCGGCAAGCCGGTCGGCGTGTTCCCGACCCACCCGGACGCGCCGCGCGTGCTGCTGGCCAATTCCAACCTCGTGCCGCACTGGGCGACCTGGGAGCATTTCCACGAGCTCGACCGCAAGGGCCTGATGATGTACGGGCAGATGACTGCGGGCTCGTGGATCTACATCGGCTCGCAGGGCATCGTGCAGGGCACCTACGAAACCTTCGTCGAGATGGGCCGCCAGCACTACGGCGGCGACCTCCGGGGCAAATGGATCCTCACCGCCGGCCTCGGCGGCATGGGCGGTGCGCAGCCGCTCGCGGCTTCGCTGGCCGGCGCGTGCTCGCTGACCATCGAATGCCAGCAGAGCCGCATCGATTTCCGTCTGAAGACGCGTTATGTCGACGAGCAGGCGCGGGATCTCGACGATGCGCTCGCCCGCATCCAGAGGTACACCTCGGCCGGTGAGGCGAAGTCGATCGCGCTGCTCGGCAACGCGGCCGAGATCCTGCCCGAGCTGGTGCGCCGCGGCGTGCGTCCGGATGCGGTCACCGACCAGACCTCCGCCCACGATCCGGTGAACGGCTACCTGCCGGCCGGCTGGAGCGTCGAGGAATGGTTCGCGCGCCGCGCGAGCGATCCGGCGGGCACGTCACAGGTGGCGAAGCGCTCCATGCGCATGCATGTCGAGGCGATGCTGGCGTTCCAGAAGCAGGGCGTGCCGACCTTCGACTACGGCAACAACATCCGCCAGATGGCCAAGGACGAAGGCTGCCCGAACGCGTTCGACTTCCCGGGCTTCGTGCCGGCCTACGTGCGCCCGCTGTTCTGCCGCGGCATCGGCCCGTTCCGCTGGGTCGCGCTGTCCGGCGATCCGGAAGACATCCGCCGCACCGATGCCAAGGTCAAGGAGCTGATCCCGGACGACCCGCACCTGCACCGCTGGCTCGACATGGCCGCTGAGCGCATCGCCTTCCAGGGCCTGCCGGCGCGCATCTGCTGGGTCGGCCTCGGCCAGCGCCACCTGCTCGGCCTCGCCTTCAACGAGATGGTGCGCAAGGGCGAGCTGCAGGCACCGATCGTGATCGGTCGCGATCATCTCGACAGCGGCAGCGTGGCCTCGCCGAATCGCGAGACCGAGGCCATGCGCGATGGCTCCGATGCGGTTTCCGACTGGCCGCTGCTCAACGCCCTGCTCAACGTCGCCGGCGGCGCGACCTGGGTCAGCCTGCACCACGGCGGTGGCGTCGGCATGGGCTATTCACAGCACGCTGGCGTGGTCATCGTCTGCGACGGCAGCGAAGCCGCCGACCGGCGTCTCGCCCGTGTGCTGTGGAACGACCCTGGCACGGGCGTGATGCGGCATGCCGATGCCGGTTACGAGATCGCCAAGGCGTGTGCGAAGGAGCAGGGGGTGAAGTTGCCGATGGGCTAGATACAGCTCTTGCTTCAGGTCATTTGCGTGGTTTGAAATTATTTGAGAGCAAGAGAAATAAATAGAATAAAGAATATTTTTCACAAAGCTTGACCGGCCGTATCGGTGTAAGGTTCAATGCGACGAGGAGCTCACGCAACCGGGATTGCTATGAGAAAGATGACTGGAGGGATTAGTCGAGTGCCATCAGCTGGTTCGCCGCGCTATGTGGCCTTCTGCGCTTTGGCGTTGGCCGTGCTGTGTATGAGCGTGAGTGAGCTTCGTGCCGGAGGCTTCCTGCCAGCGGCAAGCATGGCCTCCGTGCGTGCGAACCATGCGGCAGCACTCCTGCCCTCGAGTCGAGTGCTGGTGTGCGGCGGCAAGGTTGGCGACGCGTCCGGCGCCGCGACCGCGGCGTCGGAGATTTACGACCCCCTGACTGATCAATGGAGTGCGGCAGCCCCGTTGTCCGCGGCGCGTATCGGGCACAGCGCTACCATGCTGCCCAACGGCAAGGTACTCGTTGCGGGCGGCGCGGTCGCAAGCGGTTCTGCAAGCAGTGCTGAGCTATACGATCCGCTGACTGATAGCTGGTCGAGCGCAGGCGAGCTGATCACAGCACGGTATGGTCACACGACCACGCTGCTGCCGTCCGGCAAGGTGCTCGTCGCCGGCGGCTCGGACGTCAACGGCTACTCAACCGACACGGCGGAGATCTACGATCCGGGAACCAACACCTGGTCGGCCGTAAGCAATCTCGGCACGCCGCGTCGCCTGCACGCAGCTGCGCTGCTTCCATCGGGGAAAGTCCTGGTAGCCGGCGGATTCAGTGGCCAGTACATGGGGTACTTGAAAGGGGTGGAGATCTTCGATCCGGCGACCAATATTTGGGCTGCCTCGCCGATCGTTCCGGACATGGACCTCGCCCGTACGAACTTCGCCTTGACTACCCTGGCGTCAGGGTCGGTTATGGCGAGTGGAGGCCAGTCACCCGTGACGACAAACTCTGCCGAGGTCTACCGCGAGAACACGAACAGCTGGATGTACACCCCCTCCATGCCCAGGGAACGCTATGGACACACCGCCACGCTGCTCGCGGATGGTCACGTGCTGATGACTGGTGGCCATTATCCCTGGGGTGCCATCCCCGTGTACACCTCGGCTCTCAATTTCGACGAAGCGACCGCAACATGGACGGTGGACGGTCGCATGAATTCACCGCGGGTGGCGAACTCCGTGACACTCCTGCCGTCGGGAAAAGTGTTGTTCGCCGGAGGGTTGACGGACGACAACGGCACGTTCCTCTCGAGCACGGAGCTGTACGACCCTGACATTTTGTTGCGCGACACGTTCGATTGGGACGATGCCAATCCGTAGGTGTGGTCAGGTTTGCGAACTACGTTGATGTCGTCCTGACGATGCCCACCCGAGCCAGCGGTGACAATCGTACGCCGCTGGCCATGCCTTCTGACCCGGAATGCGCAAGATGGATCCTATGCGAGTGACTCTGCTCGTGCTGCTCTTCGCCTCCCTGCTTCCCCGGTCGATTTGGGCGGCGTCACCAGTGATGGTTGATAGCGACGCAAAGACGTTGGGCATCCCACTCCGCAGTGGTGACGAGCCGCCGCAAGTCACCGTTGTTACCCGGACCGGATACCTGGTGACCTACGAGTCATCCACTGGGGCCATCATGGGATATCTGCAGGATGCGGTAGGGAATAACTTTGCCGGTCTGGAGCCGTTCTTCGAGTCGGCGGATTGTACGGGGCAGCCTTATGCTCCCATGGGCTCGAGCCCGTCGGGCCTTGCGGGTGGCGTCGTGGCCACAGCCGATCCGGCTGCATGGGGCGCATCTCTGGTTTACGTTCCCAAGGCACCAACGGCCATAGTGAAGACCTTAAAGTCGTCCAGGTACATGGGTGGAGCCTGCCAGAACCGCTCGGCATGGCCGAAGACGGCGGCTGTGGTGGTGCCGCTGGCGAATGATCCCGCCATCACCGCGGTCAGCGGTCCCGTTGTACCGCCACTGCACTTGGAGATCGTCTCAGACTGCATCTTCTCCAGTGGATTCCAGTGCGCGGGGCCCTGAGCAAATGCGCCGACACGCTTAGACGGCATGGTCCATTACAGTTATGGCCATCCCGGATACCTGCCTATGACAGGCGTCAACCCTCGTAACAGTACTGGTGGGCCAGAAAGGTCCGCGCCGCGTTTATTTCCGGAAGGCACTTACCCAAACAGCTTTCGAAATTTCCGGGCTGAGCCAACGGCTCAAGGCGGCCGGCATGGTGGGCCGTTGTATCGATCCGTCAGGTGCGGGTAAATCATGGTGCGATGACGTGCAGGCCCCGCCACGTCGCCGACATGGCGGGGCATCGGGACGGTACTCAGCCCATGCAGAAGAAATTGAGCTTGTTGCCATCGAGATCGCGGAAATAGCCGGCGTAGAAGCCTTCGCCGCGCGGTCCGGGTGCGCCTTCGTCGGTGCCGCCGAGTTCGAGGGCCTTGCGGTGTAGGGCATCGACCTTGGCCGGGCTGTCCACGATGAGGGCCACCATCGTGCCGTTACCGATCGTCGCCGCCTTGCCGTCGTACGGCTTGATCACGCCGAGGGAAGGTTGATCGGGGCGCACGGCCCAGGCGACGAAGCGGTCGGCCTCCATGAAGCGGCTCGCCCCGAGTTCGCCGAGCAGTGCATCGTAGAACGCCGCGGCGCGCGGCAGGTCGTTGGTGCCGAGGGTGACGTATCCGATCATGCGGGATCCTCCGTTAGGGCCGTCGAGCTTCCCATGCGGTCGTGACGGGCGCCAGGGGATTTGCGGCTGATGACCGCCTGCTGGCCGCTTTCCGTCACTCGGCAGGCTGGCGATGGCCGGGGCGGAGTGGTTTTTTGCGCACGCTGCGAATTCCCCTGCGGAAGGCGGTGCGGCATGACCTGAATCAAGGTTCCACCGGCGGGCCGCTGTTAGCGTGCCGAGGGCCCGCGGCGGAACGGCTGGTGTGCGGGCCGGGCGGGCCTGGGGTTTCCGGGCCCTCACCGCCTCGCGCCCGTCGCGCGAAAGGCCGCGCAGCCGAGCGGAGGGTCCCATGCATTTCGATATCGTCGTCGTCGGCGCCGGCCCCGCCGGCCTGAGTTTCGCACGCGCGCTCGCGGGAACGGACCTCTCCGTGGCGATCGTCGAGCGCCAGCCCGAGGCCGATCTGGCCGAGGCCGCATTCGACGGGCGCGAGATCGCACTCACGCATGCCTCGGCGCAGACCCTGCAGACGCTCGGCATCTGGGAACGCATCCCCGAGGCCGAGATCTCGCCGCTGCGTGACGCGCGCGTGCTCGACGGTACCTCACTGGAAGGCATGTTTCTCGATCATCGCGAGAGCGCACGCGACCAGCTCGGCTATCTGGTGCCGAACCACTTGATCCGCCGTGCCGCCTACGCGGCTGCGAAAGAAGTCAGCCAGGTCACGCTGATGGCCGGCATGCACGTCGCTGGGATCGGTACCGACGCCGCCGGCGCCTGGCTGCGCCTGGCGAACGGCGACGAACTGCGCGCGACCCTGGTCGTCGCCGCGGACAGCCGCTTCTCGGAAACGCGCCGCGCGATGGGCATTCCGGCCGCGATGCGCGATTTCGGCAAGACCATGATGGTTTGCCGCATGCGTCACGCGCTGCCTCACCATCACGTCGCCTGGGAGTGGTTCGATTACGGCCAGACGCTCGCGCTGCTGCCGCTCAATGGCGACTGTGCATCGGTCGTGGTCACGCTGCCACATCGCGACATCCGCCAGCTCATGGATATGCCGGCGGACGTCTTCGGCCGCGAGGTGGAGCAGCGCTTCCAGCGCCGGCTCGGCACGATGGATCTGATCGGCACGCGGCATGCGTATCCGCTGGTCGCGGTGTATCCCGAGCGTTTCATCGCCGAGCGTTTTGCCGTGATCGGCGACGCCGCGGTCGGCATGCATCCGGTGACCGCACATGGCTTCAATTTCGGCCTGCTCGGCCAGGAAATCCTCGCTGGCGAGATCCGCACGGCGCGCGCCGAGGGCCGGCACATCGCCGATCCGGAACTGCTTGCGCGCTACGAGCGGGCGCATCGCCGCGCGACCCGGCCGCTGTATCTCGCGACCAATCTCGTCGCCACGCTCTACACCAACGACAGCCTGCCCGCGCGCATCGCGCGCAAGGCCGCACTCGGGCTCGGCAGCCGGCTCGCGCCGTTCCGCAAGGCGCTGATCGCGAGCCTGACCCACGACCGCGACAATCCCGGCCTGCTGGCGCGTGCCGGGCAGTTCGTCGCGGCGTTGCGGCCGGGCGGCTGATCGGGGCAGAGTCTCAGCGGTCGACGGCGCACGAAGGCGCGCATGGCACATTGCCGCCTGTTTTCCGAGTTCGCCGTGGGAGCCACGCGCATGCGCTTCACCGGCGGAGCGCGATCCGTGTCCGCCATCGACCAAACCCGTCTCCCGCGATGTCGGTGAATCGAGCGGGCGGGAAATGGATGACGCGATCGACGCATCCGCGGGGCAGGCGATCCTGTCACGGTGATCCGGGCTGCCGGCTGCGCGGTGTTCTGGCGTAAGCACCATGCCATTGCGACGCGCACGCATGGGCGCACGGCGAGCGGACCTGGGGCCAACCAGCGCCACGGATGATTAACCCCGCCGGCGGCCATGCCGCGTTTTGCCTCTCCGCACCCGCACCCGCACCCACACGAGGAAACTGCAATGCGCCTGGCTAGCCTGGCAATCGTCACTTTCATGGCCATGCATCTCGGCCTCGCCGGCTGCGTGCGCCAGTCGGCCGTCGAGCACCGGCCGATCATGGCCGATCAGCATCAGGACGAGCGTCGCGAACAGGCGGCAGGATCCGCGTCCGTCCGCTCGAAGGAGGCGGCACTGGCGGAATCCAAACATGCCGCAGCAGTGCCCGGGGCGCCCCCGGCGCCGCTTGCGACACAGGCCGCGATGGCACCGTCCAACGCCATGCATATGCCTCCGGACCGGAACACCGAGAACTACGCCCACCGCGCGGACAACCCCGTGGTGCTGACCGCGGAAAATCCGGTCTCCACGTTCTCGATCGACGTCGATACCGGCAGCTACAGCAATGTCCGCCGCCTGCTCCGGTCCGGCGTCCTGCCGCCGGCCGATGCGGTGCGTGCCGAGGAGTTCATCAACTACTTCGATTACGGCTACGAGCTACCGCGCAGCACCGATACGCCGTTCAGCGTGACCACCGAGATCGCGCCGGCACCGTGGAATCCCGAGCGCAGGCTGCTGCTCGTCGGCATCAAAGGCTACGAGGTGCCGAAGGAGCAGATTCCGGCCGCGAATCTCGTGTTCCTGATCGACACCTCAGGTTCGATGGATCAGCCGGACAAGCTGCCGCTGCTGCGCGAATCGTTCAAGCAGATGGTGCCGCACCTGCGTGGGCAGGACCGCGTCGCGATCGTGGTGTATGCCGGCAGCGCCGGCGTGGTCCTCGAACCGACCCCGGGCGACCAGCACGAGCGCATCGTCGCCGCGCTGGACCGGCTCGCGGCTGGTGGCTCGACCAATGGCGGCGCCGGCATCGAGCTCGCCTATCGCCTCGCCAGCCAGGCCTTCGTCCGTGATGGCGTGAATCGCGTGATCCTGGCCACCGACGGCGACTTCAACGTCGGCACGACCAGCACTGAGGCGTTGAAGACACTGGTAACCAACCAGCGCAAGTCCGGCGTGGCGCTGACCACGCTCGGCTTCGGCGGCGGCAACTACAACGACGAGCTCGCCGAGCAGCTCGCCGATGTCGGCAACGGCAACCACTACTACATCGACACGCTCGACGAGGGCCGCAAGGTGCTGGTCGAATCGATGAGCGCGACCCTGCTCACGATCGCCAAGGACGTGAAGATCCAGATCGAATTCAACCCGCGGCAGGTCACCGAATACCGCCTGATCGGCTACGAAAACCGTCAGCTGCGCCGCGAGGACTTCAACAACGACAAGGTCGATGCCGGCGAGATCGGCGCGGGCCACGGCGTGACCGCGCTGTATGAACTCACCCTGGTCGGATCCGGCGGTGCGCAGGTCGACCCGCTGCGTTACGGCAAGTCCGCAACGGCCGTCTCTGACACGGGCGGCGAGCTCGGTTTCCTCAAACTGCGCTACAAGCGGCCCGATGCCGATACCAGCCGGCTGATCGAGCGGCCGCTGCGTCGTGCCGACATTGCGCCGGCGCCGAGCGAGCGCCTGAAGTTCGCCGCGGCCGTCGCGGCGTTCGCCGATGCGCTGCGCGGCGGCACGCATCTCGGTGCGATGAATTTCCCGGCGATCGTCCGGCTCGCAAGCGAATCGCGTGGCGACGATCCTTACGGCTATCGCGCCGGCTTCATCGAGCTGGCCGAGACGGCGCGCGCCCTGGCCGCCGGCACGAAGCCTGCCGAAGCGACGAAGATCGCGCGCTGACTCGTCGGCGCAGGGATCTATCTCGGCGCCCGCGATCCGGCATCCTCGCTGCGGGACGTCGGATCGCGGTGCGCCGCGGTGGCGGATCCGGCGCAGGGCCTGCCGGCAGTCCGCGTCGGGCCGCTTACGGAGCGGCCGACCGCACGTACGGATCGCCATCGCAGCCATTCCGCCTCGTCGGTGGCCACCAGGGATCGTGCCGTCCGGTGGGCTGCCCATCGGACGGCATGCCCGATGCGGGCTGCCAGGCATACCGGCGTGTGTCTGGCCGTCCCGATGGCCTTACTCGAACCCGTGCGCGTACAGCGTGTCGTTGTCGGCAAGGCAGTAGAGCAACAGGGAAGAGCTGCAGCCGAGCGCAGACCCGGATTCAAGCCATGCGGAATCGATATGGTTGACGGTCCCGGCGATGGCCTGCACGCCGCTGTCGCTACTCGTCCAGGCTGCACAGTTGGCGCCGGCCGGCGTGCCGTCGCTGAGCGTGCCGGTCCACACGCCGAGCGAAGCGTGGTACGTACCCAGGTTCGCACCCGGTGTGAGATTGATCGGCGCTTCCGGCCCGCTGCTCTGCAGCTGGGCGAGTCCCGAGGCGACACGCACGCCGTCGCTGCGGTACCAGGGGCCGTCATTCTGGA
>CAYYHP010000105.1:0-9603 GCA_964471815.1 uncultured Rhodanobacteraceae bacterium | reverse complement strand
GCTTCGGCGACGGCGACAGCGGCGTGCGCGAGATCACGGGGACGAGTGGGGATTTCGAGTAGCGGGCGTGGCGGGGGCGCGACCGGGTGCTTCGATGCGGCGTCGGTACCGCCCTACCAAGTACCGCTCAAGTCTTGTTTCGCATGCGTCACGGGTAAGAGTCTTCGCCTGAGCCCGCGGTCGCCTGCGCTGCCCATTCGCGCGACACCACCAGGGTGACGCCGACGCGTGGCACGCTACACTCGCCGAGGTGCGGCCGAGGGTAAACACTCCCTCGTCGATCATGCGGCGGATGCCTGAGCCCTCGCCCCGCGGCATCGCACCGGTGGTTGTGCCATCCCTCGGCGCGCCCAGGTGCAGCCTCTGACGGGTCAAGCTCAGGGCCACGCGAGACCATCGCAGCGGGACGTATGCCGCGCCCACGGCCCGCTGGACAGCAACGCGCAGGGAGCGTGAGAGCATGATTACGGGCAACATCAAAAGCCAGATCGACCAGATCTGGAACGCGTTCTGGTCCGGCGGCATCTCCAACCCGATGGAGGTGATCGAGCAGATCACCTACCTGCTCTTCCTGCGCCGGCTCGACGACCTGCACACGCTCGAGGAGAACAAGTCCGCCCGGCTCAAACGGCCGATGGAACGTCGCGTCTTCCCCGAGGGCAACGACCCCAAGGGCCGCCCCTACGACGACCTGCGCTGGTCGCGCTTCAAGCACTTCGCCCCGGGCGACATGTATGCCGTGATCGGCGAGCACGTCTTCCCGTTCCTGCGCACGCTCGGCGGCGACGACTCGACCTACGCGCACCACATGAAGGATGCGCGCTTCACCATCCCCACACCGGCGCTGCTGGCCAAGGTGGTGGACCTGCTCGACGCGGTGCCGATGGAAGACCGCGACACCAAGGGCGACGTCTACGAGTACATGCTCGGCAAGATCGCCAGCGCCGGGCAGAACGGCCAGTTCCGCACGCCGCGCCACATCATCCGGCTGATGGTGGAGCTGACCGCGCCGCAGCCCACCGACGTGATCTGCGACCCGGCCTGCGGCACGGCGGGCTTTCTGGTTGCCGCCGGCGAGCACCTGCGCGAGCGCCACCCGAACCTTCTGCACGACGCCAGGCTGCGCGAGCACTTCCACCACCGCATGTTCCACGGCTTCGATTTCGACAACACCATGCTGCGCATCGGCAGCATGAACATGCTGCTGCACGGGGTGGAGAACCCCGACATCCGCTACCGCGACTCGCTGGCGCAGGACCACGCCGGCGAGGAGGAGAAGTACACGCTGCTGCTGGCCAATCCGCCCTTCGCCGGCAGCCTGGACTACGAGAACACCGCGAAGGACCTGCTGCAGATCGTCAAGACGAAGAAGACCGAGCTGCTGTTCCTCGCGCTCTTCCTGCGCCTGCTCAAGCCCGGCGGCCGCGCCGCGGTGATCGTGCCCGACGGCGTGCTGTTCGGCTCCAGCACCGCGCACAAGCAACTGCGCCGCATGCTGGTGGAAGACCAGAAGCTCGACGCCGTGGTCAAGCTGCCCGGCGGCGTGTTCCGGCCCTACGCCGGCGTGTCCACCGCGATCCTGCTCTTTACCAAGACCAACTCCGGCGGCACCGACCAGGTGTGGTTCTACGACGTGGCGGCCGACGGCTGGAGCCTCGACGACAAGCGCACGCCGCTGCTGGCGGACGACAAGCTCGGCCCTGTGCCTCGCACTGCGCTCAGCGCGGAGGACCATGCCAAGAACAACCTGCCCGACGTGCTGGCCCGCTGGGCCACGCGCGACGGCGCCGAGCGCGAACGCCCGCGCACCGCGCAGAGCTTCTGCGTGCCGAAGGCCGACATCGCCGCGCAGGGCTACGACCTCTCGCTCAACCGATACAAGGAGGTGGTGCACGAGGCGGTCGAGCACCGCGCGCCGAAGGAGATCCTCGCCGAGCTGGCGAAGCTGGAGGAGGAGATCCAGCAGGGGATGAAGGAGCTGGAGGGGATGCTGCGGTGACGACGGTCGCACTAGGAGAGTTGTTTCACTTCATCCGCAATGGAATGAACGTGAAGCAAGACAAGTCCGGCAGCGGATTGCCGATCACGCGAATCGAGACCATCGCTGACGGGACTGTCGATCCGAGCCGCGTAGGGTACGCCGGCCTAACAGAAACAGATTCCAGCAATTGGCTTCTCCAAGATGGCGACATTCTTCTCAGCCACATCAACAGCGTGTCGCACATCGGCAAATGCGCGATCTACCGCGGAGTGCCTTCAAAGCTCGTTCACGGCATGAACCTGCTCTGCCTGCGAAGTGACCGATCCAAAGTGGACCCGGAGTTCGCCAAGTATTTGCTTCGGAGCTCACAGTTTCGGCTACGTCTAGCTAACTGCATTAAGGAGGCAGTGAATCAAGCGAGCGTGTCGATTGGGGACCTCCAGGCGATTGCGGTTTCGGTGCCACCCCTCCCCGAGCAGCGACGGATTGCGGAGATCCTGGACAAGGCGGACGGGCTGCGGGCCAAGCGCCGCGCTGCCCTCGCCCAACTCGACACCCTCACCCAATCCATTTTCCTCGACATGTTCGGCGACCCCGCCACGAATCCGAAGGGGTGGCCGCAGGTTCCTATCGGCGATCATGCAAGCAAGATCGGGAGCGGAGCGACCCCTAGGGGCGGAGAAGAGAGCTACAAGGCTGCTGGTATCACGCTCATCAGGAGCATGAATGTACGAGACGGCGCGTTCCTGAGGGACGGCCTCGCATTCATCGACGACGAGCAAGCCGCCCAGCTTGAGGGTGTCGTCGTTGAGACCGACGATGTACTGCTGAACATTACGGGCGCGAGTGTTGCGCGTGTATGCCGTGCGCCGGCAGATGTGCTGCCTGCGAGGGTGAACCAGCACGTCGCGATCATCCGCCCGACGGCGACGTTCAATCCGCACTTCCTCGAGCAGTACCTCCTATCCCCATCGGTGAAGGAACGCCTTCTGAAGATCGCGCGCGCCGGCGCAACGCGTGAGGCGATCACCAAGTCAGCGATTGAGCAGTTCAAGGTCATTCGTCCGCCGCGCGAACTGCAAGACCAGTTCGCTGCTCGAGTGGCCGCGAGCGAGGGAACCTACCGCCAAATGCGTGCCGCACTTAGCGAGATGGACTCGCTCTTCGCGTCACTCCAGCACCGCGCCTTCCGGGGAGAGTTGTAGCCATGCGTCACGGTAGCGCCTACTACAACAGTATTTGGGGTTACATGACATGCTGAAGTACCTGCACCTAAAGAACGTCGGATTGGCCCCCGATCTTCGGGTCGAGTGGGCGCCGCGGCTCAACCTGATCACCGGGGACAACGGGCTCGGCAAGAGCTTCCTGCTCGACCTGGCTTGGTGGGCGCTGACACGCACCTGGGCCGGTGCCGTGGCCCTGCCGCCTGTGTCGGCCAAGAACCCGCAGATCGAGTACGTAGTCCAGGGTAAAGCGGGACAGGCCAGGCCGGTCGTATCGAAGTTCCGCCGCAGCGACGAGACATGGCCCGTCGATGCCAAGCGGCCGCCCATGCCGGGCATCGTGGTCTATATCCGCATCGACGGCGGCTTCTCGGTCTGGGACCCGGCGCGCAATTACTGGCGCAGCGACCCCGGGCGTCCGGCCGCCTATCACTTCGCGGCCGCCGAAGTGTGGGAAGGGCTTGACGTGCGCGGCCAGCGCGTCTGCGAAGGGCTCGAGCGCGACTGGATCAACTGGCAGGAAGGGCGCAAGCCCCAGTTCAAGGCGCTGGAGGAGGTGCTGCGCGTGCTGTCGCCGGTGGCCGAGACATTGCGCGCCGGCCCGCCGCAACGACTATTCATCGGGGAGGGGCGCGACCGGCCGACGCTGCTGATCGGCAGCCAGATAGTGCCGGTGGCGCTGGCCTCGGCCGGTGTGCGCCGGGTGCTCGCGCTGGCCTACTTCCTGGTCTGGGCGTGGCACGAACATCGGGTTGCCGCCGAGCTGTTGGGCAAGCGGCCCGAGTCGCGCGTCGTGATCCTCTTCGACGAACCTGAAACCCATCTGCATCCTCGCTGGCAGCGTACGATTCTTCCGAGTGTTCTGGCCGCAGTCGACGTGCTCCGGGGCAAGTCCGACGCCCGGCCGCAGGTGCTTGTCGCTTCGCATGCGCCGCTGGTCGCTGCGTCGCTGGAACCACTGTTCGATCGAGGGCAGGACGACGTGGCGCGCCTCGACGTCCGCAACGGTGTCGTGACCATCGAGCAGGGCGTCTGGGCGCCCCAGGGAGACGCCGCGAACTGGCTGGTTTCGGAGACGTTCGGTCTGGAGCAGGCGCGCTCGCTGGAGGCTGAACAGGCCGTCGAGGCGGCCGAAGCGTTCATGCGGGGCGATCGCGATGCGCTTCCCAGGGCGCTCGATTCCAAGGCGGCGATCCACAAGGCGCTCATGCGCCTGTTGCCGGCCCATGACCACTTCTGGCCCCGCTGGATCGTGACGACCCAGCAGACCGCACCGACGGCCAGGGGCGCCAAACCGGCCAAGCGGGGGTTGCGCCGATGATCAGGGCGCCTCGTTTGCCGGAACCTGCCGACTTCGGTACCAAGGTCCGTCGGCCCGGTGCCCGCTGGCTGAGCGAGCACCCGCACGCCAAGCGGCCGAAGGCGTTGTGGACCCCCTACACCCCGACACTTGCCGATGGCTACCGCAACCTGTGCGGCTACGCCGCGATGCTCGACCCGACGGGCGGCACGGTCGATCACTATTTGAGCTTCGCGAACCATCGCAGCCTAGCGTACGAGTGGCGCAACTACCGCTACGCGTCGGCCACGATGAACTCGAAGAAGCGCGCGCTCGACGACAACGTGCTCGACCCCGAGCAAGTCCGGGCCGGGTGGTTCGAGATTCTGTTGCCGTCGCTTCAGTTGCGAGCAACGGACCGGGTGCCGGCCCGACTGCGCGCCAAGGCGGCAAACACGCTGGCGCGGCTGGGTCTTGCGGACGGCGAACGGGTCATCCGCTGGCGAAGAAGCTGGTACGAGCAGTACCAGCGCGGCGGGCTGACGCTAGACGGCCTACGCGCGTACGCGCCGCTGATCGCCGACGCCGTCGAGCGCGCCAGCCAGAAGGTCGGCCGCTGAGCGGAGGCGTCCATGCACCCCGAGGACCTGCCAAGGATTGCAGCGAGCTCGGACGTCGTTCCGTGCGGACATCGAGAGCTGTGCGCGCCTCACAGTCGTAACGCATTGATTTCAGAGCTGAATCCGTGTTTTCGGATTGCGACCGGACGCCGGCATGTTGCAATCCGGAAGCAATCCGCCGCAATTGCACGGTGGGCTGGATGGGGCGGTGGCTATCGTATGGAGCGCCGTGCGCTCCATGTTGAAGGCTGCCTATCGCATGGAGCCGCGCAGTCGTGAGCCAGTTCGCCTTCCTCGAAGCCGAATGGCCGGCCGTGTTCGAAGCGGCCCGGCAGGCCGAGTCCGCGGCCCGCGGCGATCCGCGCACGGCGTGCTTCTACGCTCGTCGCGCGCTTGAACTCGCGGTGAGCTGGGCCTACAAGCACGATGCGTCGCTGAAGCTGCCATACCAGGACAACCTGTCGGCGCTGATCCACGACCCCAGTTTCAAGGAAGCCGCAGGCGAGGCGGTATTCAGCAAGGCGCGGGTCATCAACACGCTGGGCAACCGTGCCGTGCACGGGCATCGCGCGATCCCGCTCGACGACGCGATGGTCGCGGTGCGCGAGCTGTTTCACGTGGCGTACTGGCTCGCCCGCACCTACGGCCGCGCGGCGCGACCGGCGCCGGGCCTGGCCTTCGACGCGAGTGCGTTGCCGAAGGCGACACCGGTGCGCGGGCCGACCGCCGAGCAGTTGCAGCAGCTCGAAGCGGGCCTGCGCGAGCGCGACGAGAAGCTCGCCGCGTTGCTGGCCGACAAGAGTACGCTCGACGAGGAGCTGAAGCGCCTGCGCGCCGAGGTGGCGGCGGCCAAGCAGGCCGCAGCGGCGCAGCCCGACACGCACGACTACTCCGAGGCCGAGACTCGCGACTACTTCATCGACCTCTTGCTGAAGGAGGCTGGCTGGCCGCTCGACCAGCCGCGGGACCGGGAGTTCGAGGTCAGCGGCATGCCCAACGAGAAGGGCGTCGGCTTCGTCGACTACGTGCTCTGGGGCGACGACGGCAAGCCACTGGGGCTCGTCGAAGCCAAGCGCACCCGGCGCGACGCGCGCGTTGGGCAGCAGCAGGCCAAGCTGTACGCGGACTGCCTGGAGCGCCAGTTCGGCCAACGGCCGCTGATCTTCTACTCGAACGGCTACGAGCACTGGCACTGGGACGACACGCGCTATCCGCCGCGCGCGGTGCAGGGCTTCTACAAGAAGGCGGAGCTGGAGCTTGCGATCCAGCGGCGCAGTACGCGCAAGCCGCTGGCGGCGGGCGAGATCAATCCGGCCATCGTCGAGCGCTATTACCAGACGCGCGGCATCCGGCGCATCGCCGAGGCCTTCGAGCGCGACCACGACCGCAAGGCGCTGGTGGTGATGGCCACCGGCGCCGGGAAGACCCGGACGGTCATTGCGCTCGCCGATCTGCTGATGCGCTGCAATTGGGTCAAGCGGGTGCTGTTCCTCGCCGACCGCGTGGCGCTGGTGAATCAGGCGGTCAATGCCTTCAAGCACCACCTGCCCGACGCCTCGCCGGTGAACCTGGTCACCGACAAGGACGCCGAGGGACGGGTCTTCGTGTCCACCTATCCGACGATGATGGGGCTCATCGACGAGACGCGAGACGGACAGCGACGCTTCGGCGTCGGGCATTTCGACTTGGTCATCATCGACGAGGCGCACCGGTCGGTGTTCCAGAAGTACCGAGCCATCTTCGACTACTTCGACTCGCTGCTCGTCGGGCTCACGGCGACGCCCAAGGCCGAAGTGGACCGAAACACCTACAGCCTGTTCGACCTGGAGAACGGCGTCCCGACTGACGCCTACGGACTCGACGAGGCGGTGCGCGACGGCTTCCTCGTGCCGCCGAAGGCCGTGTCGGTGCCGCTGAAGTTCCAGCGCGAGGGGATCAAGTACGACGAGCTGTCCGAAGAGGACAAGGACCAGTGGGACGCACTGGAGTGGGACGACGACGGAAACGTGCCCAATCGCGTGGAGGCCGAGGCGGTCAACAAGTGGCTGTTCAACAAGGACACGGTGGACAAGGTCCTGGAACATCTGATGACGCGGGGCTTGACGGTGGCCGGGGGTGACCGGCTCGGCAAGACCATCCTGTTCGCCAAGAACCAGCACCACGCCGAGTTCATCGCGGAGCGCTTCAACGCCAACTACCCGCAACACAAGGGCGAGTTCGCGCGCGTGATCACGTTCAAGACCGAGTACGCGCAGAGCCTGATCGACAACTTCTCGGCCAAAGACAAAGCGCCGCACATCGCCATCTCGGTGGACATGCTCGACACCGGAATCGACATTCCCGAGGTCGTGAACCTGGTCTTCTTCAAGCTGGTGCGCTCGAAGACCAAGTTTTGGCAGATGCTCGGCCGTGGCACGCGCCTGTGTCCGGACCTGTTCGGGCCAGGCAAGCACAAAGAGTACTTCTGCGTCTTTGACTACTGCCAGAACCTCGAGTACTTCAGCCAGAACATCCCCGCCACCGAGGGCGCACTCGGTGAATCGCTCGGCAAGCGGCTATTCGATGCCCGACTGGAGCTGATCGGCGAGCTGGACAAGAAGTTGGCCGAAGCCGACCGCCAGACGGCGCGCGAGACACGGGCGTCTCCGCATGGGCACCCGGCATCGGATGACGAGGTGCGCGCGCAGATCGCAGCGCTGCTGCAGAGGGAAGTGGCCAGCATGAACCTCGACAACTTCGTCGTGCGGCCACGGCGGCGCATCGTGGAGCAGTACGCCAAGCCCGAGGCCTGGACTTTGCTGTCGCCGGAGGCGCTATCGGAACTGTCGCACCAGGTCGCGGGCCTGCCGTCGCAACTCGACCCGGAAAACGAGGAAGCGAAGCGCTTCGACCTGCTGGTGCTGACCCTGCAGCTCGCAATGCTGCGGGCGGAGCCGGGCTTCGCCCGCCTGCGCGATCAGGTCAAAGAGCTTGCCGGTTTGCTGGAAGAGAAGTCGGCGATTCCGATGGTGCGCGATCAGATGGCGCTGATCCAGGACGTGCAGACCGACGAGTGGTGGCAGGACGCGACCGTCCCGATACTCGAGGCGATGCGCCGCCGACTGCGTGATCTGATTAAGCTCATCGAGAAGCAGAAGCGCAAGCCCATCTACACCGACTTCGAGGACGAGATGGGCGGCGAGACGGCCGTCGAGCTGCCGGGCTTTGGCCAAGGCACCGACTACGTGAAGTTCCGCGCTAAGGCTCAGTCCTTCCTGCGCTCGCATCAGGACCACATTGCGATTCACAAGCTGAGGATGAACAAGGCGCTGACCCCAGCCGATCTCGCTGAGCTTCAACGCATGCTTGCCGAGAGCGGCGTTGGTGGCGCGGAGGACATCCAGCGCGCCGCCGAGGAGTCTCAAGGGCTGGGGCTCTTTGTGCGCTCGCTGGTTGGCCTCGATCGCCAGGCGGCAAAGGAAGCCTTGGCCGCGTTTCTCAACGGCAAGTCTCTCGGCGCCAACCAGATCGAGTTCGTGAACTTGATCGTGGACCATCTCACCGAACACGGCGTGATGGAGGCAGCGATGCTTTACGAGTCCCCATTCACGGACCTGACGCCGCGCGGGCCGGACGGCTTGTTCAGCGCGGCGCAGGTGGATGAGCTCCTGGCGGTTATCGAACGGGTGCGCCAGACAGCCATCGCGGCCTGAGCCAACACGCATAACTGCGAGTTGAGGCCCATTCGCTCGGGGCAAATCCGCCGATGTGAGCGCCGGCCACGGTGCCCCGGGGGACAAGTCGTGAAATCTATTGCAGCGACGCGACCGGATTGGTCAAAGCGTGCATTCCGTCGGGTGGCGCTCACCGGTTGCATAGGTGCGCGCCTACCCGATGGCTGACCAGCGCGTGTTGCAGCAGTTCCCCCTCAGCGCACCGCCGCAAAGCTGCGCGCGTCATCGTGCCAGCGCGGGGTGCTGCGGATGCGCGGCAGCACGTCCTCAGGTTCGTCCACCAGCGACCACATGGCGCCGTGCTCGGGGTTGAGGAAGCGCTCGTCGATCACCTGCTGCATGAAGGCCTGCAGGGGCGTGTAGAAGCCCTTGGTGTTGAGCAGGATGATGGGGTTGAAGTACAGCGCGAGGCGCTTGAGCGTGATGGCCTCGAAGAGTTCTTCCAGCGTGCCGCAGCCGCCGGGCAGGGCCACCACGGCGTCGGAGCCGGTGAGCAGGCGGTGCTTGCGCTCGCGCATGTCCTCGACCACTTCGAGGTTGGCGACGCCCGGGTGCTGCCACTCCACCTCGATCATGAAGCGCGGGATCACGCCGATGACCTTGCCGCCCTGGCTCAGGGCGCCGTCGGCCACCGCGCCCATGAGGCCGAGGCCGCCGCCGCCGTACACCACGGTGCAGCCCTCGCGCGCCAGCATCTGGCCCAAGCGATAGGCGGCTTCGCGATAGACCGGGTCGCAGTATTGGCTGGAGGCGCAGTAGACGCAGACGCGCATGGCAGGGTTCCGGT
>CAYYHP010000104.1:0-9644 GCA_964471815.1 uncultured Rhodanobacteraceae bacterium | reverse complement strand
ATGCGCCAGTACCTCGCCGCGAAGGCCGAGCATCCGGATTCGCTGCTGTTCTTCCGCATGGGCGATTTCTACGAGCTGTTCTACGACGATGCGCGCAAGGCGGCCCGGCTGCTCGACATCACCCTCACCCAGCGTGGCCAGTCCGCAGGCGCGCCGATCCCGATGGCCGGGGTGCCGCACCACGCGGTCGAGAGCTACCTCGCGCGGCTCGTGAAGCTCGGCGAGTCGGTGGCGATCTGCGAGCAGATCGGCGATCCGGCGCTCGCCAAGGGCATCGTCGAGCGCAAGGTGGTGCGCGTCGTCACGCCGGGCACGGTGACGGACGAGGCCCTGCTCGAGGACCGCCGCGAGAGCCTGCTGCTCGCGATCGCCGCGGGCCGCGATGGCTACGGCCTGGCCTGGGTCGATCTCGCCGGCGGCCGCTTCCTGCTCGGCGAGGTCAACGGCCCCGAGGCGCTGGCCGCGGAACTCGCGCGGCTCGCACCGGCCGAGACCCTGGTCGTCGAGGACGTGCCCTGGCCGCGCTTCGTGACCGAGCTGCCGGGCCTGCGCCGACGCGCACCGTGGCTGTTCGACACCGAGACCGCCGAGCGTCAGCTGTGCCGATTCTTCGGCGTGCGCGACCTCGGCGGCTTCGGCTGCGCGCATCTTGCGCTCGCGATCGCCGCGGCCGGCTGTCTGCTCGGCTATCTCGAGGAGACCCAGCGCAGTGCCCTGCCCCACCTGGCCGGCATCACGGTCGAGCACAGCGGCGACATGCTGACGCTGGATGCCGCGACGCGACGCAACCTCGAACTCGACACGCATCCGGGCGGCCGCCACGAGCACACCCTACTCGGCGTACTCGATCGCACGATCACGCCCATGGGCGCGCGTGCGCTGCGTCGCCGCCTGAACCGCCCGCTGCGTCTGCGCGAGCCGCTGAGGCTCTCGCATCAGGCGGTCGCCACGCTGATCGAGCAGCATCGTCACGAGCCGCTGCGCGAAATGCTGCGCGGCATCGGCGATCTCGAGCGCATCCTCGCGCGCGTCGCGCTGCGTTCGGCACGCCCGCGCGATCTCGCCACCTTGCGCGACGGACTGCTCCAGGCGCCGGCGCTGCGCGATGCCCTCGCAGGTTGCGACAGCCCGCTGCTCGCCGACCTGCTCGAGCGCATTGGCGAGCATGCCGATACCGCGCGCCATCTCGCCGCGGCACTCGTCGATCAGCCCCCCGCCCTGTTGCGCGAGGGCGGCGTGATTCGCGGCGGATTCGATGCGGAACTCGACGAACTGCGCCTGCTCTCGACCGATGCGGATCGTTTCCTGCTCGACCTCGAGACGCGCGAGCGCGCGGCGACCGGCATCGCCTCGCTGAAGGTCGCCTACAACCGCGTGCATGGCTACTACATCGAGATCAGCCATGCGAACGCCGACAAGGTGCCGACGCACTACACGCGGCGGCAGACGATCAAGGGCGCGGAACGCTACATCACCGAGGAACTCAAGGGCTTCGAGGACAAGGTGCTCTCGGCCCGCGAACGCGCGCTGATGCGCGAACGCGCGCTGTACGACACCCTGCTCGACACGCTGATCGAGCACCTCGTGCCGCTCAAGCAGGCCGCCGCCGCGATCGCCGAGATCGATGTACTCGCCGCGCTCGCCGAACGTGCCGAGTCGCTCGGCTGGAGCGAACCGCAACTCGACGAGGCGCCGGGCATCCGCATCGTGCGCGGCCGGCATCCGGTCATCGAGCAGGTGCGCAGCGAGCCGTTCGAGCCGAACGACCTGATGCTCGACGACACGCGGCGCATGCTCGTCATCACCGGCCCGAACATGGGCGGCAAGTCCACCTACATGCGCCAGACGGCGCTGATCGTGCTGCTCGCGCACATCGGCAGTTTCGTGCCGGCCGACAGCGCGCGAATCGGCCCGATCGACCGCATCTTCACGCGCATCGGCGCCGGCGACGATCTCTCGCGCGGCCAGTCGACCTTCATGGTCGAGATGAGCGAGACCGCGAACATCCTGCACAACGCCACCCCTCAGAGCCTCGTGCTCATGGACGAGGTCGGCCGCGGCACGTCTACCTATGATGGCCTCGCCCTGGCACAGGCCTGCGCGGTGCATCTGGCGACGGCGAACCGCGCGTTCACCCTGTTCGCGACGCATTATTTCGAACTGACCGAACTCGCCACGCAGTACCCCGGCATCGCGAATGTGCATCTCGACGCCATTGAATACGGCGACGAACTGGTGTTCATGCACGCGGTGAAGGAAGGCCCGGCGAACCGCAGCTTCGGCCTGCAGGTCGCCGCATTGGCCGGCCTGCCGCGCCCGGTGATTGGTGAGGCGCGGCGGCATCTCGCCGTACTCGAGAAGCAGGCCGCGACGCTCGCGCCGGCATCGCGCGAGGTCGATGCGCCAGTGCAGATGGGGCTCTTCACCGGCCCCTCGCCGGTCGAGCTGGCCTTGCGCGAGATCGATCCGGACGAGCTGAGCCCGAAGGAAGCGTTGGCCGCGCTATACCGCCTGCGCGGTCTGCTCGACTGAGCCTCCGGATCCGGCGCGAGCCCGCCGGCGGTCCGCGTGACGAAGGCGGCACTGAGGCCGGGTTCCGCACGATTCCGGGTGTACTTCAATGCGTCAGGCAGTCGGGAACGCCGGGCGCCGGAAGCGGCGAACCCGCTCAGGGCTCGCTGCGTGCGAGCCGCTCGAGGAGCGCGCCGAGCGAGCCGGCCATTACCGCAGGCTCGAACAGCGTTCCGGCGCGTTCACCAAGCGCACCGCCGAGCGCCGCGCGATAGGCGGCGTCCCGCGCGAGCCGGCTGGCCAGCGTGACGAAATCGTCATCGGATGCAGCGACCACCTCCGGCAGACCGACCCGGCGCAGCATGCCGGCGGTCTGCCGGCCACGCGCCATCACGCCTTCCTGCGTGACCACCGGCACACCGAGCGCCAGCGCGTCGAGGCTGGTCGCACCGCCGGAGAAATTCGGCGAGTCGATGAGCGCATCCGCAGCGCGCAGGCAGGCGAGGAAATCGGGATAGGGCTGTACCGGCAGGATCGCGAGCGCCGCGTCGGCATCGACCCCGGCCTGCGCCAAGGCCGCGCCGAGGCGTGCACGGAACCGGGCGCTGAGCCCTGCGCTACGGTCGAAGAACACGAGACGCGCCCCGCTCTCCGCCGCGAGTCGCGCGAGCACCCCATCGAACGAGGGCGGCAGCTTCATCAGGTTCTGTGCGCACAGGATCAGCGGCTGCGTGCCGCGCAGCGCGGCGAACTCCGCCGGAACGTCCGTGGCCGGCACGGGCGGACGCCACGGCACCGCACCGAGGCCCGGCAGGCGCAGCAGGCGTTCGCGATAGTGGCGCTGCGCATCGGCGGGCTCGAAGGCATCGGCCGCGAGGAAGTAATCGATGCTCGCGAGACCGGAGGTGACCGGATGCCCCCAGCCTGCACACTGCACGGGGGCGAGGTGCAGTGCGGCGAGCACCTGCTGACGCGGATCGAGGCCGAGATCCGGATAGATGAGCACGTCGAGATCGACGGCACGCACCGCGCGCGCGAGGTCCGGCAGAGTGCCGCGCCAGTGCGCGAACCGCGCGGCGCGTGCGGCGATGGCCTCGGTCCGCGCATCGGTGGTTTCGCCGGTATGCCAGATATGAATTTCGAAGCGCTCTACATCGAGTGCTTCGAGCCAGGACACGAAGAAGCGCGCGACGACGTGTTCGCGCCAGCATTCGCTGACGAAGCCGATCCGCCAGCGCGCGCGCGCCGCGTCGGCCCTGCGCGCGACCGGCTCGCGGAACTCCGGCAACGCCGCCTGCGCGACCCGTGCGACGAGGTCGCCGAAACGCGCCTGCAGTGCGGTGTGGTCGCCGGCGAGGTAATGCAGGCGGTACGGCACGATCGAGCGCACGGCATCGAAGGCCTCGTCGAGCCGGTGCGGCGTCGAGAGGTCGAGCGTTTCGTGCAGTGTCTCGAGCCCGCGCGCGAAGGCCTGCACGGCCGCTTCGCTCTCGTCCGTACTGCGCGGAATCGCCGGCAGCGCGAGCGCCGCATGCCAGCGCGCCCGCGCCAGCGCAGGGGCACGCCGCCGCGCGGCGGCATAGGTGGCGGCGGCCGCCTCGATGTCGCCGCACGCTTCCTCGGCCTGACCGAGTTCGAGCAAGAGATCGACGGACAGTTCGGCGAGCGCTTTCGCCTCGCGCAGGATCGCCACGGCGCCATCGGCATCCTGGGCAAGGCGGGCGGCTATGCCGGCCGCTTCGCGCCAGCGCGGGTCGTGAGGATCGAGCCGGCTCGCCGTGTGAGCCAGAGCACGCGCTTCCGCGTAGCGGCCCTGATCGATGCGCAGCAGGGCGAGATTGCCCTGCGCCGCGGCCTGCGCGGGCTCGGCCACTGCCGCGGCCGTGAGGTGCCTGTCGGCCTCGTCGGGACGCGCGAGCCGGCGCAGCAGGTTGCCGAGATTGGTGTTGAGTTCCGCCCAGTCGGAGCGCCAGGTCAGCGCCTGGCGATAGGCCCGCTCGGCCGCGACGAAGTCGCCCGCCTGCTCGTGCAGCAGGGCGAGATTGAACGCGGCTTCGGCGTATTCCGGCCGTACCGCGAGCGCCTGCTCGAAGGCCTCCGTGGCGCCCTGCAGATCGCCCTTGGCGCGCAGTGCGAGTGCGAGGTTGTTCAGCACCGACGCGGCCCGCGGGCGCCGTTCGAGCGCCTCGCGGTAATGACGGATCGCCTTGTCGACATGCCCGCGCTGGTAGGCGACGACACCGAGCGCGTGGCGGATGTCGGCACTGCGCGGATCGAGTTTCGCCGCGCGCAGGTAGTGACTCTCGGCCAGCCCGAGTTCGCCGGCACGATGGTGCGCCTGCGCACGGGCGAGCAACTGCTGGAGTTCCGGGCCGGTGGCTGCCATCGGTGAAGCGACGCGGGTGACGAAGGGCGCGCATGGTAGCACCACGTTGGCCGAGAGCTTCCCTAGAGCCGCTCGCATTGCCCGCGGTGCGCACCTCTGGCTACGGGGGGAGCTCCCTGCGGCTGCCGCGCCCGTGCATGCCGTGCGCCGCCGGGATACCACAGGCGAGTCGTGCGAGGTGGTGGTGCCGGACGCCTCAGCTCGCGTCGATGTCGCCGAGGGCGAGGATCAGCCGGCGTGCACGCTTGTCGGGTCGCGTGGCCGGCTTCGCGTAACCGGTATTCTCGAGGCGCCGCCGTTCCCGTGCGGCGGCACGCGCCACGGCGCTGGCCTCGGTTTCGCGATACAACGCCTGCGCGATATTGGCCGACCCGCGCTGCTCGGCCAGCGCGAGCACGTCGATCTCGCAGCGTTCCTCGCCACGCGTGACGTGCACGCGATCGCCGACGTGCACGGCACGCGACGGCTTGCACGATTGCGCGTTCACCTCGACCTTGCCGCCCTCGATCGCCTGCTTGGCGAGCGAACGCGTCTTGAAGAAGCGCGCCGCCCATAGCCAGACGTCGAGCCGCACGCCGGGATGCGTACCGTCACTCATGCCGGGCACGCGGCGGGACAATGCGGGCGCGCCCTGCCGCGATGTCGATCGCGGCAGGGCACGGAATCACTCGGGACGACACGACGATGCCGTCTCAAGCCGGCGTGGCAAGCAGCGCATTCAGACGCCGCACGAAGGCGGCCGGATCCTCGAGCTGCGCGCCCTCGAGCAGTTGCGCCTGCTCGAACAGCAGCAAGGCCAGGTCGCTTGCGCGGCCGGTGTCGGCTTCCTGATCCAAACGCCGGACGAGCGCATGCGCCGGATTGATCTCGAGGACCGGCTTCGCGGCGGGTACGTGATGGCCGGCCTCGCGCAGCACACGCTGCAGGTGTAGCGCCATGTCGTATTCGTCGAGCACGAGACAGGACGGCGAATCCGTCAGGCGCTGGCTCACGCGCACCTCACGCACGCGTTCGCCGAGCAGCTCCTGGATGCGCTTGGCGAGCTCCTCGGCGGCCTGGGTGTCGGGCGTCTCGCGCTGGGTATTCTCGGGTGGCGGCAGCTTGTCGAGGTCGAGCTCGCCCTTGGCGACGTTGCGCAGCTTCCTGCCGGCATACTCGCCGAGGTAGCCGAGCATCCACTCGTCGATGCGGTCGTACATCAACAATACCTCGACACCACGCGCGAGGAGCGCCTCGATCTGCGGACTGCCTTTCGCCGCGGTCCAGGATTCGGCCGTGACGTAGTAGACCGCTTCCTGGCCGGCGACCATGCGCGCAACGTAATCGTCGAGCGAAACGGTACGCGCCGCGCCTTCGGAACGCGTCGAGGCGAAGCGCAGCAGCCGGGCGATGCGTTCGCGGTTGGCCGTGTCCTCGGCGATGCCTTCCTTGAGCACGTTGCCGAACTGGTCGACGAAGGTCTGGAACTTGTCCTTGTCGTCGCCGGCGAGCTTTTCCAGAAGGTCCAGCACGCGCTTGGCACAGGCCGCGCGGATCTGCGCGACGAGGCGGTTTTCCTGCAGGATCTCGCGGCTCACGTTGAGCGGCAGGTCGTCCGAATCGACCACACCGCGCACGAAGCGCAGATAATTCGGCAGCAGTTGCTCGCTCGCGTCCATGATGAACACGCGGCGGATGTAGAGCTTGAGTCCCTTGCGCTCGTCGCGGCCGCCGAGCAGCGCATCGAAGGGCTGGCGCGATGGCACATAGAGCAGCGAGGTGTAACTCTGGTTGCCTTCGACGCGGTTGTGCGTCCATGCCAGCGCATCGCTGAAATCGTGGGCGACGGACTTAAAGAAGGCCTGGTAATCCTCATCCTTGATCTCGGGCTTCGGCCGCGTCCACAGCGCCGAGGCGTGATTGACGGTCTCCCACTCGTCATCGGGCTTGCCATCGACGAGCTTCGGCAGGCGGATCGGGAAGGCGATGTGATCGGAGTAGCGGCCGATCAGCTCGCGCAGCTTCCAGTAGTCGAGGAACTCGTCCTCATCGGACTTCAGATGCAGGGTGACGGCGGTGCCGCGGCGCGGCTCCTCGACCGTTTCGATCCGATATACGCCGGTACCATCGGACGTCCAGCGTACCGCTTCGGAGGCCGCCGCATCGGCGCGGCGCGTGGTCAGCGTGACCTGGTCGGCGACGATGAAGGCCGAATAGAAACCGACACCGAACTGGCCGATCAGCTGCGTGTCCCTGCGCGCGTCACCGGACAGCGATTCGAGGAAGCGGCGCGTACCGGAACGGGCGATCGTGCCGATGTTCTCGATCACCTCGTCGCGGTGCATGCCGATGCCGTTGTCGCGCAGGGTCAAGGTGCGCGCGTCCTTGTCGAGACTGATCTCGATGCGCAGCTCGGCGTCGTCGCCGAGCAGTTCCGGCTTGGCCAGAGCCTCGAAGCGCAGCTTGTCGCAGGCGTCCGATGCGTTCGAGATCAGCTCGCGCAGGAAGATCTCTTTGTGCGAATACAGCGAATGCGTGACGAGGTGCAGGACCTGGGCGACTTCGGCTTCGAACTTGCGGGTTTCGGTCGGTGCGCTCATGTGTGGAGAATCCCTGACTGGACGGGCAGCGCACGGATGGTGTCGTGCACCGGGGATTTCAAGAGAACCCGGCACAGGAACCGCAGCGGTCCGGTCCGGCGGTACCGGGTAGCCGGCCGGTCACGATCCATTCCGACGCGCGAAATGCAAACGGCCGCCCGAAGGCGGCCGTCGGCGATCACGAACGGCGGAGTACGATCACTCGTCGTTCGCGTGCTTGGTGAGGTCTTCCTGGATGCGCGCCGCCTTGCCCTCGAGACCACGCAGGTAGTACAGCTTGGCACCACGCACCTTGCCGCGACGCTTGACCGAAACGGATTCGATCGCCGGGCTGTGGCTCTGGAACACGCGCTCGACGCCGGTGCCGTGCGAGATCTTGCGCACGGTGAAGGCCGAGTTCAGGCCGGCGTTCTTCTTCGCGATGCAAACGCCTTCATAGGCCTGCACGCGTTCGCGGTTGCCTTCCTTGACCTTGACGTTGACCACGACGGTGTCACCCGGGCCGAATTCCGGCAGCTTGCGCTGCATCTGCGCGGCTTCGAACTGCTGAAGGAGGTTGCTCATCACACTCACCACTCTCGTCTGATTTGTGTTCCGGCCCGGTTGCCGGTCCTAATCGTTCGCATTATGCACCGCGAACCATTCGCGGCGAAATTCGTCCAGCAGACTGCGGGCCTCGCGATCAAGCTCGCAGCGGACGAGCAGATCGGGCCGGCGCAGCCAGGTGCGCCCGAGCGCCTGCTTGAGCCGCCAGCGCCGGATCAGGCGGTGGTTGCCCGATTGCAGCACTTCCGGCACCGTCCCGAGCTCGTCCTGCACGGGCCGCGTGTAGTGCGGACAATCGAGCAGGCCGTGCGAGAACGAATCCTCGGCCGCCGAGGCGGCGTCGTTTAGCGCCCCGTCCTGCAGCCGGCCGATCGCGTCAATCAGCACCGCTGCACCGAGTTCGCCGCCCGAGAGCACGTAATCACCGATCGAGATTTCCTCGTCGATCTCGTGCTCGATCAGGCGCTCGTCCACGCCCTCGTAGCGTCCGCAAAGCAGGATGAGCCGTTCGGCCTGGGCCAGCTCGGCCACCTTGCCCTGCGTGAGCCGCGTTCCCTGCGGACTCAGGTAAATTGTCCGGCTGCCGGCCGGATGCGCGGCGCGCGCCGCCGTGAGCGCATCGCGCAGCGGCTGGATCAACATCACCATGCCGGGACCGCCGCCGTAGGGCCGCTCGTCCACGGTACGGTAGTTGTCGGTGGCGAAATCACGCGGATTCCAGCACGCCACTTCCAGCAGACCGCGTTCTTGGGCCCGGCCGACCACGCCGATCCGCGCACAGTGCGCGACGAACTCGGGGAACACCGTGACGACGTCGATGCGCATGATCCGCGAGTGCCGCTGCTAACCAGCCCACGGACCGCCGAACGGCCGATCCGCGAGGCTTAGAAATCCGGATCCCAGTCGACCACGATGCGTCCGGCATCGAGATCCACCTCGGCCACGAACTGCCCGGTCACGAACGGCACCAGGTGCTCACGCTCGCCGTCCCTGGCGACCAGCACGTCGTTCGCGCCGGTCGAGAAGAGATGCGAGACGGTACCCAACCTCACGCCGGTCGTCGTGACCACTTCGAGTCCTTCGAGGTCGGCCCAGTAATATTCGCCGGGCTGCGGCCGGGGCAGCGCCGAGCGCCGGACCCAGACCTCACTGCCGACCCAGACCGCCGCTTGGTCGCGGTCGGTCACGCCGGGAATGCACGCGACCAGACCCTTGCCCTGCTCACGACCCTGACAGCCGCGGATTTCCTGCTCTCCCCGTACGTTCTTCAGCACCCAGGGCAGGTAGCTGAAGATCTGCGTGCGGGGCTCGGTCCAGGATTCGAGCTTGACCCAACCCTGAACCCCGTGGATCCCGACGATCCTGCCCAACAGGATCAGCCGGTCCGGATTCGCGCCCAAGCGACCTCAGGCCGCCTGCTGCTTCGACGCGAGCTTGATCAGGTACTTGACCTTTGCGGTCGGCTGCGCGCCCTTGGCAATCCATTCCTGCGCACGGGCCACGTTCAGCTCGAGCGGCACGTCCTTGCCGGCCGCGACCGGATTGAAAAAGCCGAGCCGCTCGATGTTGCGGCCGTCACGCGCGTAGCGCTCGTCGGCCACGACGATGTGGTAGAACGGGCG
>CAYYHP010000103.1:0-9757 GCA_964471815.1 uncultured Rhodanobacteraceae bacterium | reverse complement strand
GAGATCGACCCGCCGAAACGGCCGCCGTATCAGCAGGTCTGGTTCCGGCTGGTCGACCGTGCGCCCGATGGCCCCGATCTGCACCGCGCGCTGCTCGCCTATGCCTCGGACTTCCATCTGATCGGCACGGCGACGTTCCCGCACGGCATCTCCTATTTCCAGAAGAACGTGCAGATGGCGAGCCTCGATCATGCGCTGTGGTTCCACCGCCCGTTCCGTGCGGACGAGTGGCTGCTGTATGCCTGCGACAGCCCGAGTGCGCAGGGCGCGCGCGGTCTTGCCCGCGGCCTGATCTACACCCGCGACGGCATGCTCGTGGCGAGCACCGCGCAGGAAGGTCTGATCCGCCTGCTGCCGGAATGAGTCGATGCGCCAGATCTATACCTCGCCACGCCAGGTCAACATCGACCGCGTCGTCGTCCTGCTCGCCGATCACGGTATTGCCACAACCGTGACCAACCGGCGTGCCTGGCAGGGGCACGACTGGAAGGGTCACAGCTACAGTCAGCGTGAAGGTTCCGAACGGTGGCCACAGGTCTGGGTCGTCGATGCCAACGACCAGACCGCGGCACGCGAACTGCTGCGCGAGGCCGGCATCGAACCGGCCACGCGCTATGCGGACGAGCTGGCGCTCGAACGGCGCGATCGGTCGGCCGGGAGTCCTGCCCGCCACACGAGTATCGCCAGCCGCGCGCGCCTTGCCGCCCTCGCAATCGTCGGCATCGCCGCGCTGGTGCTCGCGATGCGCGGCTGCGGTCTGATGGCCTGAGCGTCGTACACTGCACTCCACTACCTGCCGTCCAGTCCGGCCCGGAGCATCCATGCGGCGACCCGCCGAGCCCGTAATGTCGCCCGTACAGCACGATCCCCCATCGCGCCGCGCGCACAGGCACCGGCATGCCGCCGCTGCGCGCGCGGGACACCTGCCACACGCCTCGGCACAAGTTGCCGTGAGTGTAGGCCGATGATGGAGACGGGTCTCCGCTTCGGCCGCACCCAGCCGCATGTCTGCGGCTATTTTTCCGATCGGGTCGCGCAGAGCGTGGTGGTGATGCCGGACTCGCCGGCCTTGTCCGCGCTCTACGAGAACGGCCTCGAATGCGGCTTCCGCCGCTCCGGCCCGATGCTCTATGCACCGCGCTGTCCCGATTGCCGGGCCTGCATCGCCTCACGCGTTCCGGTGGCCGAGTTCCGCCCCAACCGTAGCCAGCGGCGCTGCGCGGCGCGCAATCGCGATCTCGGCGTACGCCTCGTGCCGGCGGCTTACGGCGAAGAGCATTTCGCCCTGTATCGCCGCTATCTCGATGCCCGCCATCCGGATGGCGGCATGGATACGGGCGCTCCAGCCGACTTCGCGCGCTTCCTGTTCGCCGACTGGAGTCCCACCCACCTCCTCGAGTTCAGGCTCGAGGGCCGTCTGCTCGCGGTGGCGGTGACCGACGTCTGCGTGCACTCGCTGTCGGCGGTCTACACCTTCTACGATCCCGAACACCCGGCGCGCGGTCTCGGCACATTCGCCGTGCTGAGCCAGATCGAACTCGCCCGGCAGCGTGGTGCCGAACATCTCTACCTGGGCTTCTGGATTCCCGACCATCCGAAGATGGGCTACAAGGCACGCTTCCGGCCGATCGAGATCCTCCTCGATCATGCCTGGCGCCCCATGGAGGAGGGCACTCACGCGCCCTCGGCATACCCAGGCTGAACCGGGACGGCTCGATCCGACAAACGGATGCGCTCGGGCGATGTTCGCTTTGCGTTCCGGCCGCACTTGTGTGCTCCGAGTCTCGTGGATCAGTCGAGATCGACAGCAATGTGCCGGATCAACGGAATCTTCCAGCGCCTGAGCGGACAGCCTCTGACCGAACGTCAGAGCGACTGCGATGAACGCCTGCTGCGGCGCCTGCACCTGCAGCTCGTCGATGCCCTTGCGTTCCGCGACGCCGAGGCCCTTGCGAACCTGCTCGCGCCCGACGCGGAGCTGCGCAGTGGCCGCAAGGCAGTCGGTGGGCGCGAGCGGGTCATCTCGGCACTCGCCGAGCAGGCCTCGGGTCAGCGCCTACACGTCGGCGTGACCGAGGTTACCCTGCGCGGCGAGATGGCCGTGATCGATGCGATCTGGCACCTAGAGACCGACAACGACCTCGATAGCGCTTTCCTGCGCAGTTGCATCTTCGCCATGCGTCGCGGCTATTGGCGATTGGTGAGCCTGCGTGATCTGCCCCTGCGCCAGCGCCCTCAGCTCGCACGCGTGGGGATGGGAGTCTGAATTCGCCCTGTCCGGCGGCTGGTAGTGCGCGACACGCCCCCGCAGCCACGCTGCCAGCCGCCGGCCTTTTCGCAGGAACCCATACGCGACCAACTCGCGATGGGCGTGATGAAAGACTGGATCGACCGGCCACAAAATGGCGGTCAGTGGAATCGGAAATTTGCGTGTGGGCTGTTCGGAATAGACGCCCGGATGCATTGAGGAAATCAAGAAAGCGAATCAGTTTGTCCTGTCCGGCGGTTGGTTGCGCGCGACACGCCCCCCCGCAGCCACGCAACCAATCGCCGGCTTTTATCAGGCCCGGTCCCCACTATGGATCGGACCAGGAAGTCCCGAACGATGCTCAGGCCGGATGTCCGGAGCATTCAGGTCGGGAAAGGCAACACGGAGTTCGTCCTGTCCGGCGGTTGGTTGCGCGCGACACGCCCCCCCGCAGCCACGCAACCAATCGCCGGCCTTCCATGGAATGTACCGAGGGCGCCGCCGTGCCAAGTCCCGAAAACGGGAACGTGGCGGTGCGTGCAGGGCAGACGGCAACCGGCCGTCCGGCATAAGCAGACGGCGCAGCACCCATCGGGGATTCGCGGTGAACAGCGGGTGGCTGCGTCGAACCAGTAAGGACGAGCCGGAGAAATGAGGCTACCAGTCCTGTCCGGCGATTGGCTGCGCGCGACACGCCCCCGCATCCACACAACCAATCGCCGGCTTCGCCGTCCCCTTGCGGGGCCGCGCCCGTTCGATCCCTCGAACGTAAGACCTGACGCTCCGGCGCATTGTCTAGCCGGGCGCGGACCGGATTCCGCTCCGGTCACATTGGCTGCCAGCATAGGCCAGGCGACCGCGCAGGCGCAACAAGTAGAAAACCCTATCCTGCGTCGATGCGTTCGGATGCCTGCGGCGCATTGACGCAGGCAGCGTTCGGGGTCAAGCATGCCGGACTCATCCTGAACGGCGTCTCGTGCGTCCTGCGCCGAGAGAGCGGGTCGACATGCCGGGCGGCAATCGCGACACTGCATGACTCAGGCGCCGCCGTGCGGCCGCACCTCGCGATCTGTCCGGATGTCCGTATCTCGCCAACCACGAGTCCGATCCTGCGTTCTCGTCTGCCTCGCCCTCGCCGTCACCACCGGTACCATCGGCACCGCCATGGCAGCCCGATTCGAGCCCGAGCCGGTGCTGGACAGTGCTGACCTGGTGCAGCCGGCATTGCTCTCCGGCCCGGATTTCAAGGTCGCCTCGAAGGCGCGCCTGCACGGCTTCATGGCGCGTTTCGAGTTGACTACGCCGTACGGCATCCAGCATCCGGAGAGCATCGAACTGCTCGCCCTGCGCGAAGCCGAGTTGCCGGCCGTGGCAACGCTCGAGGCGGCGAGCAAGACCGACGCCTTCGCGCATGCACTTGCCGAACGTGGCAGGAAGATAGGCCGCGCGCTTTGGCAGGTCGTGAGCCATCCGGTCGACACGCTGAGCGGTCTGCCGCAGGGTGTGGCGCGCTATTTCTCTCGCACCCTCGCGAGCTGGGGGCGCCGCGCCCAGGCGCTGGCCGATCGCGGCAACCGCCAGTTCGAGCACGACGGCGATCCGTATGCGGCGCCCGATGGGCCGATGACCGCCGGCCGCACACCGTTGCCGGGCGAGGACGCGCAGCCGGGTAAGGGCAAGGCTTGGTATGCGCGTGCCGGCCGCGAAGCGGCGCGCGAGGTCAAGCGCCAGCTCGACTTCGGACGTATGCGGCGTGAGATGGCCAAGGTGCTTGACATCGACCCGTATACGACCAACCCGCTCATCGTCGAGCGCCTCGATGCCCTGGCCTGGGCGGCCGTCGCCGGCAATTTCTCCGGCGGCGCGGCTCTCGGCCTCGTCGGCGGCGTGCCGGCCGAAATCATCGGCACCGGCAATCGGCTGAACAAGCTGGTCTGGGAGCTCGATCCTGAGGATCTCCGCGAGGCCAACCGCAAGCGCCTGGCGGCGTTCTGCACGGACGACTTCGGCATCCGCCACTTCCTGCGCCGTGGTGGGTTCACCGACTCGCTGCGCACGACCCTGACCGACGACCTCAAAGCGCTCGCGCCGACGCAAGGCTGCGATGATCTGATCGAACTCGCCGTCACTTCACGCTCGGAAATCGAGGCCCGCTATCTGGTGAATGCCCTGCGTCTGCTTCGACAGCACGCCGGCAGGCCGGGCGGTCGCCTCGTCACCGTGGGCGCCGCCGTCGTGTGGCGCATGCCGGACGACCGGCTCGTGCTGCCACTGCCGGTCGATCGGCTGACTTGGACGGCGGACATCGATGCGTTCTTCGCCCTGCCCGCCTTGCACGCCACATCGCGTACGGTCCTCATCGGCGGAACCCTCTCGGCACGCTCCCGTCGCCGGCTCGAGGAAATGGACTGGACGCTCGTCGAGCACGCCGGTTTCGAAGGCAACCCGGCCTACGCCACGCCAGCTCCGAGCCGATGACCGGACCGGGGGTCCGGAGCACGACGCAAGGCCAGCCGGAAATCGATGCTCCGCGACCGCGCACAGGCCCGGCAACCCGGCAAGCCCGTGATGGGCGTTCCTGGCCTGCCGCGAAACCAGGACAATACCCCCCTTGCCTTTCTTCCCGGGACCGCCATGGACCACGCCACCCGCGCCCGCCTCATCGCCGAACTCGAATCGATCCGCGAGCAGGGCCTGTACAAGACCGAGCGCATCATCACCACGCCACAGTCCGCCGCGATCCGCACGGACGACGGCCGCGAGGTGCTGAACTTCTGTGCGAACAACTACCTCGGCCTCGCCGATCATCCCGAGATCATCGCGGCCGCGAAGGAGGCGCTCGACACGCACGGTTTCGGCATGGCCAGCGTGCGCTTCATCTGCGGCACGCAGGACCTGCACAAGCGACTCGAAGCGAAGATCAGCGAATTCTTCGGCACCGAGGACACGATCCTCTACACGAGCTGCTTCGACGCGAATGGCGGGCTGTTCGAGACGCTGCTCAACGAGCAGGACGCGGTGATCTCGGACGCACTGAACCACGCCTCGATCATCGACGGCATCCGCCTGTGCAAGGCCGAGCGGCGGCGCTATGCGAACGGCGACATGGCCGAGCTTGAGCAGCACCTCGCCGCCACGCAGGACAGGCGCACGCGCCTGATCGCGACCGACGGCGTGTTCTCGATGGACGGCTTCATCGCCAAACTGGATGCCATCGCCACGCTGAAGAACCGGTACGGCGCCCTGCTGATGGTCGATGATTCGCACGCGACCGGTTTCGTCGGCCCGACTGGTCGCGGTTCGGCCGAATTGCATGACGTGATGCAGGAGGTCGACGTGTTCACTTCGACGCTCGGCAAGGCGCTCGGCGGCGGTTCGGGCGGTTTCACGACCGGCCGCCGGGAGATCATCGACTTGCTACGCCAGCGCTCGCGGCCCTACCTGTTCTCGAATACCCTGCCGCCGCCGCTCGTCGCTGCGTCGATCAAGGTGTTCGAGATGCTTTCGTCCTCGACCGACCTGCGTGACCGGGTCAACGCGAACGCGCTGTACTTCCGCGAGCGCATGACCGCGGCCGGCTTCGACATCAAGCCCGGCACTCACCCGATCGTGCCCGTCATGCTCTACGACGCGAAGCTCGCGCAGAACTTCGCGCGCGACCTGCTCGACGAAGGCATCTACGTGATCGGCTTCTTCTATCCGGTCGTTCCGCAGGGCCAGGCACGCATCCGCACGCAGATGAGCGCGGCGCACACGCGCGAGCATCTGGATCGTGCGATCGCGGCTTTCGTGAAGGTCGGCCGGCGACTCGGCGTGATCGGCCACTGACCTGCAGACCGCCCGCCGCCATGCGCAGGCATGACGACGGGCGACAACCGGGCGACCGGCACCGGTCGCGGTCCTCTCCGCCTCAACCGACCAGCGGCAGGCCGCTGTTCTGCAGGAGCCCCGGGAAACGCGACAGGTTCGGGAAGATCGTCGCGAGCCCCGCGGCATCCACGCCGAACCAGTTCGCGAGCGAAGCGGCGTACTGATCGACGGCGGTGGTCGGGATGATCTGGCCCCAGCCGGCATCGTCGCTTGAACCAGCCACGAGGCTCGGCATCGTGCCGTAGAAGCGGCCACCATTCACCGCGCCGCCGAGCACGAAGTGGTGTCCGCCCCAGCCGTGGTCGGTACCATCGCCGTTCACCGTGAGCGTGCGACCGAAGTCCGAGCAGGTGAAGATCGTCACCTTGTCGGCGATGCCCATCTGTACGGTCGCGTCGTACAGCGCCTTCAGGCACTGCGAGAGTTCGCTGAGCAGCGCGCTCTGCTGGTTGACCTGATCGTCGTGCGTGTCGTAACCGCCACAGCTCACGTAGAACACCTGGCGACGTACGTCCAGGACGCCACTGGTCGCGAGCAGACGCGCGATCGTCTGCATCTTGGCACCGTTGTAGGTCGATGGAAAACCACTGAAGGTCGGCGCAACGGCCAGCGCGCCAGCCATCGCGTTGTAGGTCTGGATCGTGTGATCGACGGCGCCCGCATAGGCGCGCTGGAGCATGTGGGTCTGAGTGCCCTTGGCGCGCAGGTTGTCGAACACTGCGAGAGCCGGATCGCCAGGATTCGCCGCGAAGCCGATTTGGGTGACCCCGTTGGCACCGGTGACGTACTGGCTGATCGTGGCGCCGCGTTGCAGGATTGCTTCCTCGGCAACGCTGAAGGTGAACGGCACCTGCTGGTTCGGATTGCCGGCATAGAGCAGGTCGGCAATGCGTCCGCCCCAGCCCGGCGCCGAATTGTCGTCCGGACGCGAGGTCTGCCAGTACTTCTGCTGGTCGTTGTGCGCGTAGAGCTGCGGCGGCAATTTCTGCAGATTGCCGAGATCGCTCTTGGTCGTCGGATAGAGCAGCGTGCCCACGTTCGAGACGATCGCGGCCTTGCCCGCGTTGAACAACTGCGCCACGCCCGGCATGGCATTGTGCAGACCATAGGCTTCACCGTCGCTCGCGCCACCGCCCTGCGCGGTCATGAGCGGGATCAGCTGGTTCTGCGGAATCGCCAGCGCACCGCGCTGTGCGGCGTAGGCCGCATAGGCCGCACTGGCCTGCCCGTTCGTATCCATCGGCACGACGGTGTTGAAGCTATCGTTGCCGCCATAGAGGAACACGCAGATCAAGGCGCGGTAATCGGAAAACGACGGCGCACCCGCCGCGGCCGCACTCGATATCAGCGACAGGTTGCCGAGCGGGCCACACAGGCTCGCCCCGCCGAGAGCCGCGCCGATGCTGTGCTTGAGGAATTGACGACGATCGCAATGCATGGCCGGCTCCTTACTGCTGGATGACGTATTCGGGCGAAGTGAGGATCAGGAACAGCGCGTACTTGACGCGCTGCGTCGCGCTCGAGGCAGGGATCGTGGCCAGGTAATTGATCAGTGTCGTGCGCATCAGCGGCGACATCTGCCCCGACATGAACAGCAGGTCGTAACGATCGATCAGCGCCTTCGGATCGGCTGCATAGACGGCTTCCGCTGCTGGATCGATCATCACGTAGCCCGTGCCGGCATTGCAGCCGATGCCGGCGATCCGATAGAACAGCCGCGCCTGCAGGCCGTTCATCATCGAGGTGATCCAGGCATCGGTGTTGAGCTGCATCTCGGGCGCGACGAGGCCCGCATCCAGGACTTCACCCGGCGGCGCGAAGTCCGGGTAATAGAAGTTGAATACCGAAGGCGAACGCAGCGCGGCCTGGCCGAATTCCATATCCGGGAACCACTCGATGTAGCGGTACGGATTCAGCTCGTCGCCGGTGCCGCAATAGTGCCTTGCGCCGAGCGTACGCCACAGGTGGGTGATGCGGATCAGTGGCTCGCGCAGCTTGCCGAAGGTGCTCGGCATCGTCCACTGGCCCCAGCGCGCTTCCTGATCGAACAGGATCGCCTTCACGACGGCCTTCAGATCGCCACGCACACCGCTACCGTTGTCGTTGAACACGCTGGCCACGCGCGCGACGTAGGCCTGCGTCGGATTGCTCGTAACCAGGCGCTGGATCAGCTGTTTCGAGATGAACGGCCCGACGTTCGGATGGTAGAAGATGTTGTCGAGCGCAGCGTTCAGGTCGCCCTGCGCATCGCCACCGGCCGGCAAGATGCCACCCGGCAGGGCGACGCCCGGATAGACTAGCAGCTGCTTGCTGTTGGCCGAGTCGTGGTAGCTCTCGACCGGAACCATCGGCGAGATCCAGCCGTCCGGCGTCGAGGGCGTGAGCACCGTACACCACGACCAGCTTTGTGCATCGCAGGTCGGATAGGTCCAGCCGGTGAAGACGTGGGCAAAGCCCTTCACCGTGTTCTGGTCGTAGGTTGGCACCTGCTGCCCGTTGACCAGCACCGGCGTACCGTCGAGATTCAACTGCACGAGGCCTACCGAGAACAGCTGCATGACCTCGCGTGCATAGTTCTCGTCCGGCCGGATGTTCTTGACCGGATCCGGCTTCTGATTGCCGAGCATCGACAGGTACACGCCCATCGCCGGGCTAAGGGTCACGTCCTGGAGCAGCGTGCGGAAGTTGCTGAAGGCGTCGTCGGTCAGGACGTCGTAATACGACGATAGGCCATAGGGCTGGCCACTGAGTGCGAAGGACTTGTCCGAGGTGACGAAGATCTGGCTCAGCGCGAAGGCGACGCGCTGACGCAATTGATCCTTGTGAATCACGTTGAAATTGGCCGGATCGGGCCCACCGAGCGCGCCAAGCCACCAGGATTCGATACGCCCGTAGTAGTAGTCCGTACTGGCGATGCTGTTGAGCCAGTTGATGTAGTCCATCGCATGGGTCGGCGGCGTCAGCTGCGCGTCGACCTGCTCGTCGAACCAGCCCTGGTAGCCTTTCTGGCGAAGGTCCTGGATGTCGGTCAGGGTCGGCCCGAACGTCGCCTGGGCGAGGAAGCGGGCCGCGTCATGATCGTTGTAAGGCCCGGCATCGGGCGCCTCGAAGGTGTTGCGCAGGATCGAGTCCGACGCGCGGCTCAGGCTCTGTGCGCCGGACGCGGACGTGGCCAGTGCAAAGCACACGGCGACGGCAAATCGGTGGGGGACCGTTCCAAACATGTGGACTCCTGGGTTCGGATGTACTCGACCCGACGCGTCATGCGGATTGCGGAAATCCAGCGGACCGATCACGCATGACATGTCGGGCGATCGCGCGGAGAAAGGCCGTTCAACGGACGGACCGAACACGCGTTCAACCCAATCGGGTGGCGTGATGCCTGCGGCTCGTGGGTGCGCTCGCGCCATGCCGCGAGCGGCGTCATCGCGACGGCATGGCGGGATGAAGGGCCATGCCAGACGCGACCTCGCCTGGCGGACGGGCGATGGCAGGTGACGGACGGGAGTCGTGATGTGACAACCGGCTTTCAGCTTACGGGCAGGCCAGCGTCAGCTGACCTGGGCCCCGGTCCCGATACGGGAGTGCCGTTCGTCAGCCCTTCGAGCAGGCCGGCACTTTCAGCGTCTGCCCGGTGCG
>CAYYHP010000102.1:0-9793 GCA_964471815.1 uncultured Rhodanobacteraceae bacterium | reverse complement strand
ACGTGCGCCTGATCCACATGAACGGGCGGGCCTACGACTACACGCTGGGGCGGTTCCTGTCGGTCGATCCGCTTATCGGCAATCCGTTGTCGAGTCAGAGCCTCAATCCATACTCATACATTGGAAATAATCCGCTCAGTGGCAAAGACCCGACTGGCTATGTCGCATGCACTGGCTCGCACGTCGATCGTGGCAGCGATGCCGGCGACTGCGCCGAGCAAGGGGTTTCGACCACGTGGGTGAATCGGCCGAGCAGAAACCAAATCGGTAATGGTGCAACAAAACAAGGTGCGACCAGCAACAAGAATCCGTCCTCCGCCAGCGACATTGGCAGCACGAAAGCCCCGGTGGATCACTGTGCTTCAGGGCCGTTGACATGCCACAAAATATCGCCTGGTGAGCTGAATCCAAGTGATAGAGATCAACGAATCTCGAGTCATGACATTGATGGTGTTGGCTTTATCAACGGTATCACTGGAGATGAAGCGCGGCATGCAGCATTAGCAGAGTCGCATTTGACTGCTGAGTTCAAGCAAATGCCATCGTCATTCACGTTGATTGATAGTCCATCTAAGGGACTTGTGGGAGATGTTGCGAAGATAGGGCTCACCCAAATGGGCATCAGTCGGGCCGTTGCGAAGCAGCTTGCTGGCATTCTCTTGGACGTCCAGCACGACGGACATCATCTCGATCTAGTCTGTCACAGCGGTGGTTGCGCGGAGTTGAAGGCAGCGATCCGTTATGCTTTCGCATCCATGCACGAGTCGATGACAAATATTCGTGCGAACTTCCACGCGGGAGCCAACAACATGTGGCTCACTAATCGCGTGCTAGATCGCGCCGGTGTCGCCCGTTTTGGCGGGATCAACGCACCTGGGTATCGCTACAATCCGCACGATATGGTGCCGCAGATCGTCGGGGGCAATGCTCTTCTGCACCCAGTCGACATGATGATGTCGCTCTGGAATGCGCCGAAGTTGTTCAGCGGCGACGAGCATCTTAGCCCACATACGTTGCCGTACCGACCGGACGAGAGGTTGCCATGATGCAGAAGTTGTTGATGCAATTGCTGATCGTGGTAATGCTTGAATCCTGCGCGAGCATGCCGATGGCGGTTGCCATGAATGGACCCGATCCCAAAGAACTGACAGTCGTGATGTTCGATATTTCTGGGCGCAAATTGATTTTGCCGCTGCCGAGTTCGCGCCCGACCAAGGACTTGGACGAGGTGCGTTGGCCAATGACGACCAAAATCGATATCGAGAGGCCATATTTTTCACCAACAAAACTGTTGGATGGTATGTGGGACTGGAGAAACGCGCTGCACCTTTATGGGAGCATCGGTATCAAGCTGTACGTGGAGTCTGCGGCGCAAGATTTTGATCTCACCTGCCAGAGCTCTCTAACTGAGATGTTGGAAGCCAAATTTCCATCTCACCATGGCAAGATCGGCGAGAAGCTCCCTGTATTCCGTGACGTGGTCGAGATCGCGGGTAGACGATCTGTCTCCTATAGATGGACCGCTTTTGTTGAAGACAAAAGTGGAGAGAATGATGAGGAATCATTTGCGATTGCTCTCTCTGCGCATGACTATTTGACATTGCGCGTGAACTACTACGGTGGGGGCGACCCCTCAGTTAAACCTAAAGACTGGTTGCCCCGGGCCGAAGCGGTCAAGCAGGCGATCCTTCAAGGTATCCATGTCGAAGGTAACTGGCCGAAGCTACACGAATGTCAATAAATGCCGCATCGAAAGCGGCTCGACGCTGGGCTGATTGTCACTCACTCGTTTCGCCAGCTCGTTGTGCTCGTGACTGGCCTGCTGCGCGGTGTCTACGACAGCGCCAAGCGCCGGATCAAGACCGCGACGCAGATGGACCAGGAGGCGGCGCTCTGGACGAGCGAGGTCCAATACGACGCCTACTACGGTCGGGAGAAAGTCCGCAGCTACCCCGACGGCCTGCGCGTGGCGACGGACTACTCGGACTATGGGCATGTGCGCGGGCTGCGCGATCCCGATGCAGGCCAGACCTACTGGACCCTGTCAGGGCAGGACGCATGGGGCCACCCGACGCTCGAGTCCTACGGCAATGGCCTCTCGGGCCTGCACAGCAGCTATGCCAGCACCGGACAGGTGAAGAAACGCTACTGGAGCGGCAGTGCCGGGTTGCTCGATCAGTGGGACTACACCTACGACAGCTTCGCGAACCTGACCCGGCAGACCCACAGCTATCGATCCGGTAGCGCAACGGTGTCCAGCGGGGAGAGCTATGCCTACGACAGCCTGCAGCGCCTGACCCAAGCCAGCCGTAGCGTCGGCGGCAGCGTGAGCTACGGCTACACGGCGAGTGGCAACCTCGATTCCAAGAGCGACTACAGCAAGGCGCAGCCGGGCGCGTACGTCTATCACGAAGGCGGTTGCGGCCCGCACTTCGTGACCGGGGTGTGGCTGCCGAACGGCAGCAAGGCGACCTACACCTGCGACGCGAACGGCAACGTGACCGGCGGCAACACGCTGTACGCGTGGTACGACACAGCCAGCCTGCCGCGTTCGATCAACCGGCTCGGGGTCGGCACGGCGGAGTTCCTGTATGCTCCCTCCGGAGAACGCTTCCGGCAGATCGCCTCCGGGGCGAAGACGTTCTACGGCCCGGACGGCTACGAGAAGACGTTCGACGGGTTTGGCGTGACGACCCGCCACGAACTCGGGCCGGTGGTGGTGACCCGCACCTATGGCCGCGAGGCGGTGTACGCGGCGCTGCGGGACCGGCTGGGCTCGACCGTGGCGCTGGCCGATCGCAACGGCTACGTGACCGAGCGACGTAGTTACGACGCGTTCGGTGCGGTGCGCGGGGCGGACTTCGCGCCGCGCTACGGCGGTGGATTGAACCTGAGCCCGGCGACGCGGCGCGGCTTCACCGGGCACGAGCACCTGGACGACGTGCGCCTGATCCACATGAACGGGCGGGCCTACGACTACACGCTGGGGCGGTTTCTCAGCGTGGACCCGTTCCTCCGGTTCCCGGCGAATGGTTTCAGAGCGCCGCGAGCCGCGCGGCCTGGTCGCGCAGGCCGGTCAACATGGTCGTGAAATCGGCGAGGCGCTGGTTTTCCTGTTCGACGACGGCGGCCGGTGCGTTGGCGACGAAGTTCGCGTTGCCGAGTTTGCCGTTGCACTTGGCGATCTCGGCTTCGATGCGGGCAATCTCCTTGGCGAGGCGTGCCTTCTCCGCGCCGACGTCGATCAGGCCGGCGAGCGGGATCAGGAGTTTCAGCTCGCCGACGATCGCCGCCGCGGCGGCCGGCTCGGCTTCGCCGGCTTCGAGCCAGCGTTGCGACTCGATGCGCGCGAGAAAGCCGATCTGCGTGGCGAATTTCTCGATGCGTGCGCGATCAGCCGCGTTACCGCCGGCGAGCAGCAGCGGTATCGCTTTCGACGGTGCGAGATTCATCTCGCTGCGGATGCGGCGCAGCGGCACGATCACGGCCTTCAACCATTCCACCTCGGCCTCGGCGCCGGCATCGGCCGGCACGTCCGCCGCTCGCGGATAGGCCTGGCGGGAAATGGTCGCGGCGTCGATGCCGAGCTTCGGCGCGACGTTCTGCCAGATCTCTTCCGTGATGAACGGAATCAATGGATGCAGCGCGCGCAGCAGGGTTTCGAGGACGAACAGCAGGGTGTGGCGCGTCGAGGCGGCAGCCTCGGCGTCGCTGCCGTTCAGGGCCGGCTTGGCGAGTTCGAGGAACCAGTCGCAGTAGTCGTTCCAGGTGAACTCGTAGAGCGCCTGGGCGACGAGATCGAAGCGGTAGGCGGCGAATTGTGCTTCGACCTCGGCGAGGCAGCGGCCGAGTCGCGCGAGGATCCAGCGCTCGGGTTCGGTGCGTGCGACCAGCGTGGCGCCGGCCGGAAACGCTCGGTCCGTGCCGTTCATCAGCACGAAGCGCGCCGCGTTCCAGAGCTTGTTGCAAAAGTTCTTGTAGCCTTCGCAACGGTTCAGGTCGAACTTGATGTCGCGGCCGTGCGTGGCGAGTGAGGCGAAGGTGAAGCGCAGCGCATCCGCGCCGAACGCCGGAATGCCGCCCGGATAGTCCTTGCGCGTGGCGGTCTCGATTTTCTTCGCCATCTGCGGCTGCATGAGGCCCGTCGTGCGCTTGGCGACGAGCGCTTCGAGGTCGATGCCGTCGATCAGGTCGATCGGGTCGAGGATGTTGCCCTTCGACTTCGACATCTTCTGGCCGTCCTTGTCGCGCACGAGGCCGGTGATGTAGACGTCCCGGAACGGCACGCGGCCGGTGAAGTGGTCGGTCATCATGATCATCCGGGCGACCCAGAAGAAGATGATGTCGAAGCCGGTGACCAGCACCGAGGTCGGCAGGTAGCGGTCGTAGCCGTAGCGGGCCTGGTCGGCCGCGTCAGGCCAGCCCAGGGTCGAATGCGACCACAGGGCGGAGGAGAACCAGGTCTCCAGCACGTCATCGTCCTGCCGCAGCGCGACGTCGGCGCCCAGGCCGTGGGTCGCGCGCACCTCGCCCTCGCTGCGGCCGACATAGAACCTGCCGGCCGCGTCGTACCAGGCCGGAATGCGGTGGCCCCACCAGAGTTGGCGGCTGATGCACCAGTCCTGGATGTTGCCCAGCCAGTGGCGGTAGGTGTTGATCCAGTTCTCCGGCACGAAGCGCACCTTGCCGCTCTCGACCAGTTCCAGACCGCGCGCGGCCAGGCCGTCCATCTTCACGAACCACTGCCAGGTCAGGTAGGGCTCGATCACCTGACCCGTGCGATCGCCGCGCGGCACCTGCAGCTTGTGCTTCTTGGTTTCGATCAGCAGGCCGGCGGCCTCGAGATCGGTCAGCACCGCCTTGCGCGCCTCGTAGCGGTCGAGGCCGCGGTATTTTTCCGGCGCCGCGTCGTTGATCTTTGCGTCGTCGGTGAGGATGTTGATGGCCGCCAGGCCGTGGCGCTGGCTCACCGCGTAGTCGTTGAAGTCGTGCGCCGGCGTCACCTTGACCACGCCGGTGCCGAACTCGCGCTCCACGTAGGCGTCCGCGATGACGGGAATTTCGCGCTCGGACAGCGGCAGGCGCACGCGCTTGCCGATGAGATGCGCGTAGCGCTCGTCCTCGGGATGCACCATCACGGCCACGTCGCCCAGCATGGTTTCCGGGCGCGTGGTGGCGACCACGAGCTGGCCGCTGCCGTCGCTCAGCGGATAGGCGATGGACCACAGGAAGCCGTCTTCCTCCTCGCTCACCACTTCCAGATCGGAGATGGCGGTCTTCAGCACCGGGTCCCAGTTCACCAGCTTCTGGCCGCGGTAGATCAGGCCCTCCGCGTGCAGGCGCACGAAGGTTTCCACCACGGCCCGGGACAGGCCCTCGTCCATGGTGAAGCGCGAGCGCGACCAGTCGCCCGAGGTGCCGAGGCGGCGCATCTGCCGCTCGATGGTGTCGCCCGACTGCTGCTTCCACTGCCACACGCGCTCGATGAAGGCGTCGCGGCCGAGGTCATTGCGCGTGGTGCCTTCGCCCGCGAGCAGGCGCGAGACGACCATCTCCGTGGCGATGCCGGCGTGGTCGGTGCCGAGCTGCCACAGCGTGTCGCAGCCGCGCATGCGGTGGTAGCGGATCAGCGCGTCCATGATCGTGTGCTGGAACGCGTGGCCCATGTGCAGCGTGCCGGTCACGTTCGGCGGCGGCAGCATGATGCAGTAGGGCTCGCCCTGGCCGGACGGCTTGAAGGAGCCGCTGGCTTCCCAGCGTGCGTACCACTTCGACTCGATCTGCGCGGGCTCGAAACTCTTGTCCATGACGTGAACTGGCCTGGGCCCGCGGCGGGCGCAGGCGGTGGGGAAAAGGGAAGGCCCGGATTGTAACGGCTGGGTCAGCCCGGCCGGTAACCGAGTGCGCCGGCGGCTGTGCTGGCGAGCAGACCGGATTCCATCGTTCCGCCGGCCAGTGCGCACGGCACGCGGGTTCGCATGGAGCCGGGGGGCCGCCGCGACGGCCGCACCGTGGTGGCGGTGCCCCTCGCCGCACGGACCCCGAGCGCGGGTGCGGCGGCGCGGGAGGAACCCCGGGCCGCGGCGTCCTCGCTTCGCCGCCGGAGATCAGCCGCGCGGTTCGATCTCGCTGCGCGCATCCGTGCCGTCACGCACGGCGGCGAGCGCGACTTCCGCGACGTGCCGCCAGCGTGCCTGGCCGACTTCGCCGAGCAGGCGCTTCAGGTGCGCGCTGGCTTCGGCCTGATCGAGCCGGCGCTGCTCGGCGAGCGTGGCGGCGACCGCGCGGCCGAGGCTATCGAAGATCAGGCCGTAGGCGATTGCGTGCAATACGCCACCGCCGAGCGTGCCGAGGCCCGGAAACGCCTTCAGCGCATTGCCGGCGATCGCGAGTAGGAGCGTGGAGGCCGTGCGCACGCCGAGTGCGGCGCGTGCGAGGAAGGCGTCGAGATCGATCTGCCGCACCGGCACCGCATGGAGCTTCGCGAGTTCGCGGACCAGCGCCGTAGCGAGTGCGCCCTGGATGACCAGATCGCTGCCCGGCGCGACCGCGGCGAGCGCGCCGACGACCGCACGGCGCGTGTAGCGGTCGACGATGCGCGTGGCCTCGCCGGCACGCGCGGCCTGCTCGACCTCGTGCAGACGTTCGCCGAGGTGGCCGAGCACGGCCTGCTCGCGTGCGGCTTCCAGCTCCGCGCGCGGCAGGCCGACGAGCCGGGCCAGGCGTCGCGGCAGTTCGCCGAGCGCGGGTCGCCTCTCGCGGCGCACCTGCTCATGCCGGCCATCCGGCAGCACGCGCTCGAAGGCCTCGTACCCGCCGGTGCTGACCGCGACGAGGCCATCGACGAGCGCCGCATAGCGTTCGGCGAGCGCGGCGAGCAGCGCGTCGAGCTCGTCATCGGCGCACTGATCGGCCTTGTTCAGCACGAGCAGGACGGGCTTGCCGAAACCGGCGAGCCAGTGCAGTTCGGCATCCTGCGTGCGCGTGAGATCGCCGGCGGCGACGTAGAGCACTGCATGCGCGCGCAGCGCCTCGGTACGCGCGAGTGCCTCGCGCACGGCGCCATCCACCTCATGGCTGCCGGGCACATCGGCGAGGACCAGGGCGGTACCGTCCGGCAGGGTTCCGTGCTGGTGTGCGACGGCAGTGGTCGTGCCGCCGAGCACGTCCACCGCGTTCGTGGCCTCGGGCGCCAGCGCGCGGACGAGGCTCGATTTGCCGCTGCTGATCTCGCCGAACACGGCAACGTACAGCTCGCCGCTGCCGCGGCGCCGGTCGAGTTCGGCGAGTTCGTCGTGCAGCGGCGCGGCCTCCGACGTTCCGTGCGGCAAGGCGGCGAGGCGCGTTTCGATGTCTTGCCGGCTCGGTGCTTCCGGTTTGCGGTGCACCCGGCGTGGGCGCAGCAGGCGCCAGCCGATCCAGAGGGAAGCGACGAGGAAAACCGTGAGCAGTCCGCCGAGGGCGAGACCGAGCCAGACCGGCAGGTCCTTCAGTTCACGCCAGAGCGCGAGCGCGGTCTGCGCCGCGCCGAGCAGCAGCCAGAGCAGCCCCGCCGCGAGCACGGCGAAGATCGCGACGAGCAGCCAGCGCAGGGCAGGGGACGACGACCAGGACATGCCCGCATTCTACGCAAGCATCCAGACCTGACCCGCAGGAACGGTGGAAAACGTGTGGGCACCGGCGTCCATGCCGGTGCCGCGCTGGTCTTTCAGGAATGCGCCAACGCGCAGGGATTGTCTTCAAAGTCGCCATACGACAGCAGGTCGTCGGCATGCGTGTGCCAGCCGATGTCCTTGAACAGTTGGATGGTGAGGTCGACCTTGTCGAAGATCCTGTCGTTGAGGTTCGGCATCATCAGCAACGGCGGGTTGGCGTCCGTGCTGAAATGCGATACCGACGAACCCTGCTCGAACGACCGTGGCGCATAGAGCCGGACGCAGCCACTCTCCGTGGCGGCCGTGATGGAGCCGAGCGTGACCTGCAGGCCTCTGGCATTCACACGCAGCGTCCTGTCGAGCTCGCGGCTGATGCCATAGGTCGGGATCGCGATGCTCTCGTCCTTGCCGCCCATCGCCGGCTCGCCGTCCTCGCCACGGTTCGCGATCAGCACGCCCACCGCACCGGCGAGCTGGGCATTCTTTGCCTTGACCGTGAACGCGCAGAAGCCGCGTTCAATGAGGGCGATCTTGCCGGTGACCTCGGCGCCATTGACCAGCGGTTCGCAGCCATCGTGCACAGTACCCGCCGGGCGGCCCTTCCCGGCCACGCCATCGTCTGCCAGCACGACCTCGCGGGTGATGCCGGACCTGGGCGGTGGCGGAGCGAAGCTCGCCGCGCGCGCCGGATAATCGCCGGCGACCGTACCAGGACCGGCGATCCTCACCGACGCCGCGCTCTTGAGGTAGGCACGCTGTACGCGGTTGGTCGCCGTGCCGGCCCAGACCAGATGGGGATCGTCGACCGCCGACGCCCGGCGCTCGTCGTCGTCCATCGCGCTCCACGACTTGCTGCTACGGGTGTCGTACAGGAAATGCGCCCAGATGTCCGGATGCGCGTCCGTGCCGCAGCAGAACTGTCCGGTCACCGCATCGGTCAGCGACAGGAAGCCCAAGCCATGCGCCAGCTCATGGAAGACCACCGGCAGCAGCGGCACGCGGTCCTTCGGCACCGGCACGGACGGATCCACGCCATACCACCAGCCCGCGGTATCCATCAGACAATCGCCACGGTCGAGGTTGATGTTGAAGCGTGCCTGGATGTCGTCGGTCTTCGGGTCCTGATCGGTACCGCTCAGGGCGTTGGCTTCGGCTTCGACGAACCACGTGTCCTTGCGTGGCGCATTGGGGAAGTTCATGTAGCTGCTGTTGGGCCCGGCCGCACCGAGCACGGCGGACAGGCGCCCGCATGGCAATGACGACATGCGGGCGTCGATGCGGATCGGCACCGGCGAATCGATCAGGTGTCCCCACTGCTCGGCCGCCTTGCGGAACACGTACAGGCGCTGTTCGCCGAGCGTCTTACCGGGGTTGCCGGCCGCCGGTGCGGCGGCGGTGCCGTCGGTGAAGCCTTCCGCGGCCGGGTCGACGATGATCAGGCTGGCCGCCTCGCCCAATGCCGGCAATACGAGACCGGCAAGGAGAGCGAGCAGCCGATGCCGGGTGCGGTGGCGTCGTTCAGCGTTCATCGTCGTGCCCTCCCTTGGTCGGGGGAGACGCATCGGGGTGACGTTGCAGGCAGTGCTCGGACAGGCTGCCATCCGGGTTGCGCGTGGCCTCGATCAGGATCTTGTACTGCTCGCCGAGATGCGCCTGCATGCTGCCGTCGTCGCGCCGTAACACGCGCACGTTCTCCTTTTCGATGCGCTTGAGCGCCGGACGTGGTTCGCCCAGCGGGCGGCGGTTGGTCAGTGCGCCGGTCACAGGGTCGCGCCAGGCGCGCATCGCGGGCGGTCCAGCCGTATCGCCCTGCTCGGGCGGAGCGGCGTGGGCAGCCGACAGGGTGGCCAGCACCAGCAGGGGCGCCAGGCTTGTGCTAAAAATGCTCATATGCTGCACTCCGGAGGGGAAAGGAAGCTCCCTGCGCGTCCCGGCGAATTCCCAGACCGCACGCCCGATCCATGGGTAGGGCATGCAGGACCCAAGCTCCCGCCGCGTCACGAAAGCGGGGCTGAACAGGCACCGTGCGGCGGGGCGGCTGCGGCTTGTTGCAACAGAAGTGAAAGGATTGCCTTGTTGCGAATGCGCACAACGTTGGGGATGGTCGTGTGGATTGCCGGCAGCACGGGTGTGCTGGC
>CAYYHP010000101.1:0-9796 GCA_964471815.1 uncultured Rhodanobacteraceae bacterium | reverse complement strand
CTCGGCGGTACGGCCGCCGAGATCGAGTTCACGCGCTACCGCAACAACGTCGGCCTGCACATCGTCGACCGGCCGCCCGGCTGGGACGTGCTCGCCGTGAAGTGAGGCCGTGGCCGGCGTGGGCGGTGCCGTTCAGCGCCGCCGCGCGGCGTGTACGGCGAGCGCGAGCCAGCCGGCGATGAACGCGCCGCCGCCGAATGGAGCAACCGCGCCGAGGCCGTGCGGCGCGCCGAGGGCGAGCGCATACAGGCTGCCGCAGAACAGCGGCAGGCCTGCGAGGAAGGAGAAGCCGGCAATCCGCCCCGGCCTGTCGAGTGGTTCCGCGTCGCTCGTGCCGGCCATGCTGCGCCGCGTGCCGAGGCCGAGCACCACGAGCGCGAGCGCATGCCAGCCGAGGTAATGCGTCGCGGTGCGCCACAGGTCCGCGGTGTGCGCATCGAGCGTGTCGCGCAGGGCATGTGCGCCGAACGCGCCGAGCGCCACGGCGAGCGCGGCGCCCGTGGCACCGGCGACGGCGAAGGATCGTGAGGCGTGCATCGTGCTCCGGAAACGCCGGACCCGGCCTGGGCCGGGTCCGGATGATAGGTCGGATCGTGTTTCTCAGCGCGTCACGGGCTTGCCGGGCACGGGCTTGGCGGCCGGCTTGTCGTCCTTTTTCGCGTCGAGCGGCTTCAGGAGATCCTCGACCGGCTTGTCGATGTTCGCGTACTTGTAGGCCGGCAACACGTAGGCCCAGCCGTCGAACCGGTGCCTGAGCGTATCGAGCTCCCGGTTCAGCGCGTCGAGCCGGTCCTGCCGATCCCTGGCCGGATCGCTGATCGCGAGCGGTGCCGGCTCGGCCGGCCTGGCTTCGGCCTTGTCGCCCTTTTGCGCAGCCTCGCCCTCGGCGGGCTTCGCGGCCTCGGCCTTCTGCTGCGCCTGTTTCGCTTCCCAGTCGGCCCGGGCCTTGGCCTGCTCGGCCTGGACATGCGCCTCGGCGAGTGCGGGATCGAGACTCGCGGTGAACAGCGCATAGCTCTTGTCGTCCTGCTTCCACGCGTGCACATCGACCGCGAGGCCGTCGAAGGTGACGTAGTGCGCCTTGATCTGCTTGTCCTCGGCCGGCGGCGTGACCTCGGCGGCCGGGAACACGTCGTCGAAGCGCAGGCCGGCGAGCGTGGCCGCGAGTCCGTTCGGTGCGAATTCCGAACTCAGCTCGCGGCCCTTGGGCAGATCGGCGACCTTGTAGTTCGCATCACCCGGCTGGTCTTTCCAGGCGCGCAGCGGCTTGCCGCCGACACGGGTCAGCACGACTTCACGCAGGCGGGTCGCCGGGATGTCGGCGAGCGCCTTGTCGAGCCAGTTTGCCGCCACCTTGTCGGCCGCGAGGCTGCCCTTGGCCAGCCAGCTCTGCATCTCGCCCGGGCGACGCACGTAGGTGCCGCCGCCCTTGGCGCTGAAGCTGCCGATGATCAGTGCCGGCGCCGGCTCGATGCCGCCGAGCGTGACCTGCACGCCCTTGGCATCGGCAGCCTCGGCGTCCTGCACGCCGAGTTCGCCGAACAGCTTCTCGCTGGTGGTCTTGCGCTCGATCAGGTTTGCATCGGCGAGCTTCAGCAGGAACTCGCGCAGCTTGCCGGCATCGGCCGGGTAATTCGCCTTCTCCTTGAGCGTCCAGCCCTTCTCGCCCTTCTCGAGTGTCGCGACCGGTTTGTTACCGGCACCGACGAGGCTCACGGTCCGGATCTCGTTGAGATGACCCTTGAGGCCGGGCAGGGCGGGCTTGGCTGCTTCGCCGGTCTCGCTGGCCGGCTGCTTGCCGACGCTGATCGCCACCGCGGCGACGACCGCCACCAGCGTGGCGGCACCGAGGCCGATCACGGACTTCGAATTCAGATGGTTCATGGGCAGTCTCCTGATCCGGTCGTGCGAGGCGTCACCCGCCTCGCGCCGGCCCGGCCATCCATCGGGACGTGCGGGCCGGCGACCGGATGATTCGCGGCAATCAGGCGGCGCGGCGGCGGGCTTTCCAGAAGCCGAAGCCGAGTGCGCCGAGCGTAAGTAAGAGCGGCACGAAGACGATGTTCAGGAATTTCAGCTTCGTACCGAGCGCTTCGATGTCCGCATCGAGCCGGCGGCGCACGTCACGCAGCTCCTTGCGGATCTCGACCTTGCGCTTCAGGAAATTCTCGATCTCGGTCTTCTGCTCCGGCGTCAGTACCAGCGCCTGGTCCGCGCTCTTGCCAGTCTGCAGCTCGTTGAGCTTGCGTTCGGTCTCGGCGAGCTGCTGCTGGAGTTCGCGCTCCTTAATGCGGAAGCGGTCATCGGCCGCGCGGCGCAGGTCTTCGACCGTGGTGAACGGGCGCTGCGAGGTCGCACGGCCGCGGATCGAAATCAGGTCCGCCGAACCGACCAGGTTGTCGACGGCGTTGACCACCATGTCGCCGTTGTTCGCGAACGGGTTCAGCACGCGCTGGCCGAAGAAGTTGCTCGCCTGCACCCAGAGCCGGTCGGTGAGCAGGTCGGTGTCGGCGACCAGCAGCACCTGCGCGGTGTCCTTGGCTTCGGCGAGATGGCCCTCGTCCTTGCGCTCGGGGAATGCCGTCTTGAACTTGCCCTCGAGACGTCCGGCGATGACGTAGTGCTCGCCGGACGGTGCGAAGCCGGCCAGCAGCGTGGACGGATCGGGCAGGAATTTCACGCGCTCGGCCGGCACGCTCATGGCCTGGTCGCTGGTCTGCAGGAGCGGCGTGAGCTTGGACGGGCTGTCCTTGGCTAGCGCGAAGAAGCCGGCCGTCGAGACGTTCAGTGACTTCAGGTTCGCGGTGATCACGTCGTCACGGCTCATGTCCGCGGCGGTGAAGCCGAGGATGCCGGGATGGCGCACCGGCGGCCCGCCCGGTGACATCGAAATCTGCAGCGCATGCGTACGGTCGAGCACGACCTTGTTCGGGTCGAACTCGACGCCCCAGGTCTTGAACAGCCTGGCGAGGTTCGAGGACTTGTTCGCGAACATCGCCGCCTGCGGGTTGTTCGGGTCTGCACCGGCTTCGTCCTGCTCGGCGTTCGGATCGACGAATGCGATCAGATGACCGCCGCGCAGCACGAACTGGTCGAGCGCATACAGCGCGTCATCGCCGAGCTGCTTCGGGTGCACCAGCACGACGAGGTTGATTTCCTTGTCGATGCCCTTCAACGAAGTCGGATCCAGCGTGCGCATCTCGAACATCTGCGAGAGCTCCTGGTAGATCGCCCAGGGATCGCGCATCTGCCGCGTGGCCGGATCGAAACCGGCTGCCATCGGCAGTTCGGAGAGGAAGCCGACGACCGGCTTCTTGCTCGTCGTCAGATCATGGATCAGCTTGGTGACGTCGTATTCGAGGAAGGCTTCCTTGTCCGGCTGGAAGAACGGAATCGTCGCCTGGCCATCGGTCGAGTTGGTGCCGGCGAGGCCGAAGAACACCTTCTCGCCGGAGGCGCCGACCGGCACGGACTGCAGGCCGAAGCCGGCGGCGCGGTCCTCGTCCTCGGAGAACGGCAGCGGATCGATCACGTCGAGCTGGATCCTGCCCTTGGCGCGCGAGGCCATCTCCTCGAGCAGCTCGCGCACGCGCTGGAAGTAGCTGCGCAGCTGCGGCAGGTTCTGTGTGGCCTTGTCCGAGTAGAACAGGTACAGGTGCAGCGGCTCCTCGATGTTGCCGAGCACGTGGCGGGTGCCCTCCGAGAGCGTGTACAGCCTGCTTTCGGTCAGATCGGCACGCAGGCCGCGGAATAGCGTATTGGACACCAGCACTACGGCCACGAACAGCAGGGCCAGGATGGCGAGCGCGCTGCCGGTGAGGGTCTTGCGGTTGAACGTCATGGCTCCCTCCTCAGTCGGCCTTCTTCAGATCGATCACGACGGCGTTGGCGTACAGCCAGACGCCGATGGTCAGCGCGAAATAGATCAGGTCGCGTAGGTCGATCACGCCCTTGGAGATGGCGCCGAAGTGGGTCAGGAAACTCAGGCCCGCGACGGCATCGACCACGCCCTGCGGTGCGAACGCCCGGAAGAAGTCGAGCACGAGCGGATAGCCGGCAAGCAGGAACAGGAAGCACACCACCACGGTGAGGATGAAGGCGATCACCTGGTTGCGCGTCGCGGCCGAGAGGCACGAGCCGATCGCGAGGAATGCGCCGGCCATCAGCAGGCTGCCGACGTAACCGGCGAAGATCACGCCGTTGTCCGGATCGCCGAGGTAATTCACGGTGATCCAGATCGGGAAGGTCAGCGCGAGCGCGATGCCGATGAAGGCCCAGGCGGCGAGGAACTTGCCGAGCACGGCCTGGTTCATCGTCACCGGCAGCGTCAGCAGCAGTTCGATCGTGCCGCTCTTCCTCTCCTCGGCCCACAGGCGCATGGCCACGGCCGGCACGAGGAACAGGTACAGCCACGGATGGAAGGTGAAGAACGGCTGCAGGTCGGCCTGGCCTCGTTCGTAGAAGTTGCCGAGATAGAACGTGAACGCACCGGACAGCAGCAGGAAGATCACGATGAACACGTATGCGACCGGTGTGGCGAAGTAGCTCGCCAGCTCGCGGCGGAAGATCGTGAGCACGGGATTCGCCGGCATCGGCGTAGTCGTCGTGGCGTTCATGCGCGGGTCTCCCGGGCGGGTGCGAGGGTGATGTTGCGGAACACCTCGTCGAGACGGCCCGCTTCGAGCTGCAGCTCGCTGACCGCGATGTTCTGTGCCTTGAGCGCCTCGCTGACGGCGTTAAAGATCATCCGGCCCTTTTTCGGGAACGCGGTGATGCGCTTGTCCTGCGGGTCGATCTCGATGCTGTCGATGTCGGCGATGCGCGACAGCGCTTCCCTCGCCGCGCCGGCGTTCTCGGCGGTCAGCGATACGGCCATGTGGTAGCGCGAGCGCACCTCGAGTTCGGCCGGCGTCGCATCGGCAAGCAGGCGGCCGCGGGCGATGATCACCGCACGGTTGCAGACCGCATGGACCTCTTCGAGGATGTGCGTCGAGATCACAATGATCTTGTCGCGCGACATCGCGTTGATCAGCGTGCGCACTTCGTGCTTCTGGTTCGGGTCGAGGCCGTCGGTCGGCTCGTCGAGGACCAGCACCGGCGGATCGTGCAGGATCGCCTGGGCGAGGCCGACGCGACGCTTGAAGCCCTTCGAGAGCGTGTCGATCGGCTGGGCGAGCACGCTTTCGAGCTGCAGGCGGCCGATCACGTCGTCGATGCGCCGGGTGCGAGCCCCGCCGCCGAGACCGCGCATTTCGGCCACGAACTCGAGAAACGCACGCGGAGTCATCTCGCCGTAGCTCGGCGCGCCTTCGGGCAGATAGCCGATCTGACGCTTCGCCTCGATCGGCTGAGTCTCGATGTCAAAGCCGCAGACCTTCGCACTGCCGGCGGTGGGCGCGAGGAAGCCGGCGATCATCTTCATCGTGGTGGACTTGCCGGCACCGTTCGGGCCGAGGAAGCCGAGCACCTGCCCGGGTTCAACCCTGAACGAAATGCCGTCGACGGCGGTGAAGTCGCCGTAGTGTTTCGTTAGTTGATTGGTTTCGATCATCGTCAGGTCACCAGTACAGCGTGTTTCCGGAAGCCGGACCGGGCAGTGCCTGCGGGCCGGCGACGCGAACGTGTGCAATGTGGATCGGGCCGACGCCACCACTGGGGGCGGTGCGCCGAACGGGCGCGGCATGGCGTGGCAGGCCCGGGGCGGGCCTTGGCCGACAAGCCGGCGCGCGGCTAGATACAACATTCCCGGGTGAAAGTTCCCGCGAGCGGATCGGCCGCTTGACATTGCCCGTGCCCGACAGGGCGCGGCGCGCTATCTTCGCAGTGGCTGTAGATCACGCGGGGCGTGATCTACAGCGCGAGCCGTCTGCCAGGGAGCGCGATGATGAAGGTTCAGTTCCGACCTGCCGTTTGGACCGCATTCGCATGCTTTTCGGGCTTCGGCACGGCGCAGACCGCCCTGCCGGATCTCGGCACGGGCAGCTACCTCGGTCAGCAGGGCGGACTGTATCCCGGTGGCGCGAACCAGCCGCCGGCAGCACACGCGGCCGCCGCGCTCGGCGAAGCCGCGCAGGTCGTGCCGCGCGATACGGCCGGCAATCCGGACCCGGACGGACTGATCGGCATGGTCTGCCTCGGCATGTCGAACACCAGCCAGGAATTCGAGGATCTCGAACGGACCCTCGATGCGCGCACCGCGCGCAATCCGCACCTGGTGATCGTCAACACCTGTGCCGGCGGGCAATCCGCCGAGCTGATGGACCAGGCCAGCGACCTGTACTGGTCCACGCTCGCGCCGGGCCGTCTCGCGGCCGCCGGTGTCGCCACGAAGCAGGTGCAGGTGGCGTGGATGAAGCAGGCCTTCGGCAGTCCGCAGGACCCGGGCTTCCCGGGTCATGCCCAGGCACTGCGCGACACCCTAAAGAGCGTGGTGCAGGTCGCCCGGGCGACTTATCCGAACCTGCGCCTCCTGTATGTCTCCAGCCGCATCTACGGCGGTTTCGTGACCGTGCAGCCTGGCAGCGAGCCATTCACCTTCGAAACCGGCTTCGGCGTGAAATGGCTGATCGAGGCGCAGATCGGCGGTGACGTAGCGCTCAATCACGATTCCGCCCGCGGCCCGGTGCTCGCGCCATTGCTGCTCTGGGGCCCGTATCTCTGGGCCAATGGCGGCACGCCGAACGGTAACGGCACGACCTGGACGACCGGCGACTACGAAGCCGATCACCTGCACCCGAGCACGAGCGGCGAGGCCAAGGTCGGCGCGTTGCTGACGGCCTTCTTCGATGCCGAGCCGAGCGCGACCTGGCTCGCGCAGGCGCACGATGCGGCGCTGCGCATCGTGCCGACCGAGGCCGACGCCTACGTCGATGCCGCGCAGCCGGATGCGAATTTCGGCACCGCGGCCTCGCTCGCCGTGCTCGGCGGCGCGCAGCCCAAGCGCGTGCTGCTGCGCTTCTCGATCGGCGGCGTCGGGCCGGCCCTGTTGCACGCCAAGCTCGTGGTCCGCGACGTGAATACCGGTCTGAATCCGGTCGTGCGCCTCGTCGGCGACACGGCCTGGTCCGAGGCGGGCGTCACCTGGAACACCGCACCCGCCGTTGATGGCGCGACATTGTCGAGCGGCAGCAACTGGACGCGCGAGAACTGCCCGAGCTTCGACCTGACCGCAGCCCTGCGCAACGACGCGGACGGCCGCATCACGGTCGCGATCGATACGCCCGCGGCCACCGAGCAGCAGATCTACAGCCGCGAGAGTACGCTGCCGCCGCAGCTCGTACTGTCGATCGCCGTGACCGACCGTGTCTTCTTCGACGGATTCGAATGAGCGTGCCGCGTACGATCCGCGCGGCTCATCCTTGCGGAGAATTCCCATGAAAGTTTGGATCGGCCGCTGGCTGGTCGTCGTGGCGACCATCCACACGGCGTTCGCCGTGGCGGTCTTCGGCGGCACCCGGACCGGGCTGGTGCGGCGCGGCCTGCTCGACACGGTCGGCAGCGATCCGTTGACCGGCGCGGTGGTGTGGTTCGTGCTGTTCGGTGGCGTGCTCGCCATCGCCGGTCTCGCGATTTCGGCACTCGAACGGTCGGCGGCCGGAAACGTGCCGAAATCGCTCGGCTGGAGCCTGCTCGCGCTGTGCGTGCTCGGCGTGGTGCTGATGCCGGCATCGGGCTTCTGGCTCGCGTTTCCGCCCGCGCTCGCGATCCTCCTGAGGAAGCCGCGCGACCGCGCGGCGGCCTGATGTCGCCGCGTCGCGCGGATCGACGCCTGCCGTGCGGTGGTTTCGTCTGTCGGCCGGAAGGGGCGTCCCGCGTCCATGCCGGCGTGGCGTGCGCACGAAATGCGGCGGCCGGATGCGCTTCGCCGTCCGCTAGTGGCCCGGGCGCGCGAAGCGCAGGATCGGACTGCCGCGCTTCTCGCCGGTCGCGACGATGGCACGGCCGTCGCGGTCGAAATCCACGGCCTCGGGTTGCGGCAGCAGACCGACGGAATGCCTCTCCGCCGGCGCCCGGGCGAGCGCTTCGACCCAGTCCTCGCGGTCGCGGCGCCGGTAGATCCAGACCTCGCGATAACCGACGACCGCTGCCTCGCGGCCGTCGGGACTGATCGCGAAACCGGTCGGGCGCACGCGCGTCGGGGCGGCCGCTCCAGTGCACGGATCCGCGCCCGGGAAGCCGAGCGCGCCGAGCGGCGTGGCGAGCCGCGTGGCCTCGCCGTCGGGATGCAGCGGCACGCTCGCGAGCTGCGGCGGATCGCGGCGCTTGCTGAGCAGCAGCACGCGGTCGCGCCCGGTATCCACGGCCAGCGTCTCGCCGTCGCGCGGACCATCGGCGTAGCGGAAATGCACGCGCCAGGCGCTCTGCACGTGCCGCGGCGTGGCGGAGTCGGCCGGCGGTTCCGGTTCCTCGATGGCGATCAGCTCGTAGCGCGGCCGCAAGCCGTAGTTGTCGCCGATGTCGCCAATCAGGAGATACGGCTTGCCGTCCCGCTCGAACGCGGCGATGTCCTCCCAGTCGAACGCCACGGCATCGTCGACGACGACTGTGCCGAGCAAGTTGCCCGTCGCGTCGATCGCGTAGAGGTTCGGGCCGTCGCCGGAGTCGTTGTGGATCCAGTAGAGGCCGTCGTGCCGGCGCGAGGCGGCGATGCCACTGATTTCGGCGAGGCGTGGATCATCGAGCCGACCGACCGTCTGCCCGTCCGCGTAACGGTTGGTTTTCGTCGCGGTCACACACGCATCCGCCGGGTCGGCGCCGGCCGGCGCCGACCCGGCCGCCGCGCGCAGCAGCACGAGACAGCCGATCGCGAGCAGCGCGCGCACGGCGCTCAGCGCGCGGTGCCCGCCACGGCCGCAGCGACCGGCTCGACGCGTTCGAGTTCGAGATGGCCGAGCGTGCCGAGACCCGCATAGAAACGCCACGGATCGCCGTTGCCGACCGCGAGTGCGATGTGGCCGGCGTCGAAATGGCCGAGTGCCGCATCGTAGCTGCGCCAGCGGCCATCGACCCAGGCCTGCACCCAGGCATGCGGCACGAACACGCGCTCGGCATCGCCGAAACCGTTGGTGTAGGCCAGGCCATCGACCACACGGGTCGGCACGCCGAGCGCGCGGCCGAGCGCGGCGAGCAGCACGGCGTGCTCGGTGCAGTCGCCCTCGCGGGTCCTCAGCACTTCGAGCGCCGAGGCGTAACCGACGCCGAGGTTCTTGTCGTGGATGTAGCCGCGCACGAACGCTTCGAAGCGGCGCATGCGCTCGGCATCCGTCTTCGCATCGCCTGCGGCTTCGCGGGCGAGCGCGACGATCTCCGGTGCCTGCGACTGCAGCCAGTCGTTCGGCGAGCGGTCGGCCGCCTCGGGTCGGCTCTGGCGCGCCGCCACGGCGCTGGCGCCGACCGTGAGCAGGATTTCGCGGCCCTTGCGCCGCACGCTCTGCTCGTCGGTATCCGGCAGTTCGATCGCGCCGTCGTCGCGCCGCGGACGCAGCGTGTAGACCAGCGTGCCGGCGCGGTCGGCCTCGGAGAGCAGCCGCGGTGCCGCGAGCAGACTGTGCGCGAGCATGTCGGCCGGCTGGTTCGGGGCGAGCGCGCAGGCCCGGTCGCAGGCGAGCATCACGAGCCGGAAGCCGAGCAGATCCATCTCGAACCGTTGCGGCTGCTGGTGCTCGTCGACCCAGGCGCGCGACTGCATCGGCAGGCCCGGCAGGGCCATGCTCTGGTCGATGCGCAGCAGTTCGCGCGCGCCGCCCGGCAGGTCGACCTTCTCGCGCCCCCTGACCTCGCTGCGCACCGCGATCGC
>CAYYHP010000100.1:0-10048 GCA_964471815.1 uncultured Rhodanobacteraceae bacterium | reverse complement strand
GGGCACCGAGCCGGTGTGGACCACGCGGCTGGGCAGCTCGCGCGGCCCTGCGCACCGGCCGGCGCGAGCGACCATTCGCCGAGGCCGACGAAGTCCGGGTTGACGAGCAGATTTTCAGCCCGCGCGAGACAGGGGCTGGCGACGGCCAGACAGACCGCCCAGAGTTTCCGGCGCATTCCCGATCGTTCCGTTGACAGCCCCCGGGCGAACTGTAATGCGCCGGAGGGCCGGCGGAAAGCGATACGCAGGCGCCCTGTGAAACGGATCGCGTGAACACACCGGCGAACGGCCACGTCGCAGCTGCCGAAGCATCGGCATGCGATGTGGAAATCGCTGCATTCCGTTCGATGCGGATCGTGGCTGCTTCGCCGTCGCTGGCGGACTCAGGCGGCTTGGTCGCGCAGCGTACGCGGTCGATTGGTCCGCCAGGGAAGATCGGTCGCGGCCGATCCATGCCCCGCCAGACCCGCCGTGTGACGCGCGCAATTCGATGTACCCACTCCCTGGCGATCATCGTGCCTGGTCAGGGCAGCTCCTTTGATTCAACCGATGCTGCCTCACGCAGCGATTCGGCGGGCGGAATCGTCAAGCCTTCGTCGCCATTGCCACGCAGTGCGGCATCCAGCGTGGCGACGTCATCGGCGCGAATCTTCGTCCACAGGTCGAGCGCATGGTCGAGGCGCACGACGCTCGCGGCATAGACCTCGCGCTGCGACGCGGTCGGCAGCGCATCGCTCGCCTCGATATCGACCTCGAGCGAACCGAGCACCCCGCCGATCGCCTCGAGATTCAGTGAGGCGTCGCCCGTGCCGGTATGCAACGGCTGGAGGCGCCCCTCGAGCCGCGCGATCGCCGTGGCGATGGCCTTGCCGCCGTTCTGCGGCGTATGCCGCTTGCCCAGTTCGGCGAGCCGACGGCGCAGCCAGCCGATCTCGAGCGTGGCCGCGTAGTCGCGTGCCAGCGCCGCCTGCACCTCGTGCGCGAACGCGATCGTCGTCGCCAGCACGGCCGTGTCGACGCCGGTGCGCGGATCGGCTCTCACGACGAGCGGCTGGCGCAGGAGCGTGCCATCGACATCGAGCGCGACCCGATAGTCGCCCGGCGGCATCAGCACGCCTTCCGGCACCACCGGCGTGTCCTCGCCAGCAATCGCGGCGATGCTGTATTCGTAGCCGGACGCGGCGGGACGCGCCTCGCGCAGGTCCCAGACGAGACGGTGCGCGCCGGCATGGGTCGCAGGTGGCGGTGCCGGCCTGAGCCAGCTCTCCGCGAAATAGCGTTCGATCGGCAGCAGACCGGCGGCCTCGTCGCTCGCGTAGCGGCGCACGAGACGATCCTGCGCATCGCGGATCTCGACGACCACGCGCCGCGCATCCTGACCGAGCCAGTAGTCGATCACCGCACCCGCCGGTGGATTGCGTCCGGCCGGCTCCTCGGGCGGCAGCGGCGTGTCGCGGTTCTGGTTGCGGCGTACGCGCACGGCAGGCGCCGGCGTGAACAGATGGGCGGAGGCGAGCCCCGCATCGAGCTGACGCAGCGGCGCGAGATCGTCGAGCACCCAGATCGCACGGCCCTGGGTGGCGGCGATCAGATCGTTCTCGTGCACCAGCAGGTCACGCACCCAGGCCGTCGGCAGATTGCGCTGCAGGGACTGCCAGTGCGCGCCGTCGTCGAACGAGACCGACACGCCGCTGTCGCTGCCCGCGAACAGCAGGCCGGCGCGCACGGTATCGGCACGCAGCACGGACAGGAAGCCGTCCTTCGGCAGGCCGGCGTCGATGCGCGTCCAGTGCCCACCCCAGTCGGTCGTGCGGTAGGCGAACGGCCGGAAATCATCCTGCGCATGATTGTCGACGGCGAGGTAGGCCGTGCCCGGCACGAGCGGCGAAACCTCCACACTGGTCACCTTGGCCCAGGCCGGCAGATCCGGCGGCGTGACGTTCCGCCAGTGCTCGCCGCCATCGCGCGTCATCTGCACGAGACCGTCGTCGGTACCGCTCCAGATTTCCTGGTTGTCGCGCGGCGAGAGACCGATGCTGTGGATCACGCCGTAGCCGCAGTCGCGCGCGGCACGGCGATCGAGCCGGCCTTCGCAGCCCTTGCCACTTTTCGTCTTCGCCGAGAGATCCGGGCTGATCGGCTCCCAATGTGCGCCGCGGTCGGTCGAGCGGAACAGCACCTGCGCGCCGAGATAAAGCGGATAGGGCGGCTTCTGCGCCACCGCGATCGGCGTGATCCAGGTGTAGCGGTAGCGGTAATCGGTCGGGCGCTTGCCGTAGCTCATGATCGGCCACGGCGCGATGTTCTGGACTTCGCCGGTGCGCGCATCCCAGCGCGACAGCCGGCCGCCGAGACCGGACCCGTAGACGATGTCCGGATCCTGCGGATCGGGGATGTCGTAATCACGCTCGTCGGCACCGACCGAATTCCAGTCGCGGTACGTGATCGCGCCGTAGTCGCTGCGGCTCAGGATGCCGACCGAGCCCGAGTCCTGCTGGCCCGAGTAAATGCGGTACGGGAAACGGCGGTCCGCGGCGAGATGGTAGAACTGCCCGGTCGGCTGGTTGTACCAGCTGCTCCAGGTGGTCCCGCCATCGACGCTGACCACGACGCCCTGATCGGCCGAGGTGATCATGTGGTCGGGATGCGCGGGATTGATCCAGAGATGGTGATAGTCGTCGCCACCTGGCGCACCCTTGACGATCGTGCACTGCGCGCCGCCCTGTGTGCAGCGGCGGATCGAACGGCCCATCGCATATACCGTGTCGATGTCGCCCGGCACGACGGTGAGCTGGGCGAAATAGCCGTTGGCCAGCTCGCCGTCGGCATTGACCTGCTGCCAGTGCGCGCCGGCGTCGTCCGAGCGATACAGGCCGCCGTCGTGCTCGGCGTCGATCACGGCATAGACCCGCGTCGTCGTGCCGACATGCGCCGCAGCGAGACCGATGCGGCCGAGCGGGCCTCGCGGCAGTCCCTCGCCGAGGTGCTGCCAGGTGCGGCCGGCGTCGGTGGAGCGATAGATGCCGCTCTCCGCCCCCACGTCGGGCGTGAAGTAGTTGAGCCACGGCTGGAAACGCATCTGCCAGACCGAGGCGAACACGATGTCCGGATTCGCGGGATCCGCGGCGAGATCTACCGCGCCGGTGTTCTCGCTGACGAACAGCGTGCGCTGCCAGGTACGCCCGCCGTCGCTCGTGCGATACACACCGCGCTCGGCATTCGGCCCGTAGGCATGGCCGAAGGCCGCGGCGAGCACGGTGTCCGCGCTGCGCGGATCGACCCAGAGCCGGCCGATGTGACGCGTCGCGGCGAGGCCCGCGGGCTCCCAGCTCGTACCGCCGTCGCGCGAGCGGAACACGCCCTGCCCCGCGGCGATGTCGTAGCGCGTGGTCACCTGGCCGGTGCCGGCGTAGATCGTCCTAGGATCGGTCGGTGCAATCGCGAGCGCACCGACCGAAGCCGCCGGCAGCCGGTCGCCGAGCGGAACCCAGGTCCGGCCGGCATTCACGGTCTTCCACACGCCGCCGCCAGCCGCAGCGAAGTAGAACGTGTCCGGCTGGTCCGGGATGCCTTCCGCGACCGTGCCCCAGCCGCCACGGAACGGACCGACGAGGCGCCAGGACAGGCCATCGAGCATCGTCGACGGCACGTCGCCGGCAGCGAAGGCCGGCCCGAGGAGCAGAAGCGCGAGGACAGCCAGACAGCGGCGCAGGGACATGGTCACTCCCGGTTCGGTTCGTGTGCCGGGAGTGTACCCTCCGTCCGCAGGACGGGCGCCGTCGATGCGAGGAAGCGCACCATGCATGTCGTCGTCTGGGAATACGAAGTCGAGCCGGCGCAGGTTCCCGCATTCGAGGCAGCCTATGGCGAAGGCGGCGCTTGGGTAGCCTTGTTCGCGACCGATCCCGCCTGGCTCGGCACACGGCTCCTGAAGGACGCCGCCACCTCCGGCGTATACGTGACGATCGATTGCTGGCGCTCCGCCAAGGATTACGCGCGGTTCCGCGCGATGCAGGCCCGCGCCTATGCCGGCATTGATGACCGCTGCGCAGCGCTGACGCGGCGCGAGACGCGGCTGTTCGCAGGTGACGCCGGCTGATACGGGCGTGGCCTGGCGTTGCGGTTCCATGCACCGGCATGGCCACGGCCGGTGCCGGTCTGGGATGATGGTCGCGGTCTGCCGCCCGGGAGTCGTCCGATGTTCCGCCCCGTCCGCTATGCGCCTCGCTCCGGTGCGCTGCTCGCCGCCCTCGGCGCGAGTCTTCTCGCCGCCTGCTCGACCTCCGTGTCCCGCAAGCCCGATGCCACGAACGTCAGTGAGGCGCAACCGGCGACACCCGCCTTCAATGTCGAGGAGGCGAGCCTCACGGACCTGCGCCGCCGGCTCGACAGCGGTGAGCTGACTTCGCACGCTCTCGTCCAGCAATACCTCGACCGCATCGCCGCGATCGACAAGGGCGGGCCAGCACTGAACGCGGTGATCGAGCCGAACCCCGATGCGCTCGCGATCGCCGACGCCCTCGACGCCGAGCGCCGCGACGGCAAGCGGCGCGGTCCGCTGCACGGCATTCCGGTGCTGCTCAAGGACAACGTCGACACGGCCGATGCGATGCAGACCAGTGCGGGATCGCTCGCGCTTGTCGGCGCGCCGGCAGCGCAGGATGCCGGCCTGGTCACGCGCCTGCGCGAGGCCGGCGCGGTGATCCTCGGCAAGACCAATCTCTCCGAGTGGGCGAATTTCCGCTCGACGCGTTCGACGAGCGGCTGGAGTGCGCGTGGCGGCCAGACGCGCAATCCCTACGTGCTCGACCGCAATCCGTGCGGATCGAGTTCCGGCAGCGCAGTGGCGGTCAGCGCAAACCTTGCCGCACTCGCCGTCGGCACCGAGACCGATGGCTCGATCGTCTGTCCGTCTGCGGTGAACGGCGTGGTCGGCATCAAGCCAACGGTCGGGCTAATCAGCCGCGCGGGCATCGTGCCGATCGCGCACAGTCAGGACACGGCCGGATCGATGGCGCGCAGCGTCGCCGATGCGGCCGTGCTGCTCGGCGCGCTGGCCGGTTCCGATGTGCGCGACAAGGCGAGCTGGGATGCCGATCGCCACGCTGCCGACTACGCCGCGGCGCTCGACGCGAACGGACTGCGCGGTGCGCGGCTCGGCGTGCTGCGCAAGTCCGCCGGCTTCAATCCGGACGTGGATGCGGCGCTCGACCGCGCAATCGCGGCGTTGCGCGCGGGCGGCGCGACGGTAGTCGATCCGGTCGAGCTGCCGAACGCAGGCAAGTACGGCGAGGATGAGCTCACCGTGCTGCTGTTCGAATTCAAGGCGGATCTGAATGCCTATCTCGCCACGCGCCGCGGCGTGCCGATCGACTCGCTCGCCGCGCTGATCGCCTTCAACCAGCACGAATCGGCACGCGAGATGCCATGGTTTGGCCAGGAACTGTTCGTGCAGGCCCAGGCCAAGGGGCCGCTGACCGACAAGGCCTATCGCGAGGCCGCCGCGCGCGCGAAGCGGCTCGCGGGCCGCGAGGGTATCGATGCGCTCCTGAGGAAGCACAACCTCGACGCGCTGGTCCTGCCGAGCAATGCGCCGGCCTGGCCGACCGATCCGGCCAACGGCGATCATGTGACCGGTGGCGATACCTCGCCCGCGGCGGTCGCCGGCTATCCGAGCATCACGGTGCCGATGGGCCTCGTGCACGAACTGCCGGTGGGCCTGAGCTTCGTCGGCACCGCCTGGAGCGAGGCGAAGCTGATCCGCTACGCCCACGCGTTCGAGCAGGCCACGCACGCGCGCCGGCCGCCACGCTTCCTTCCGACTCTCGATACCACGCCGACACCATGAAACGCGATCAGAGCTTCTGGGATTCCCGCTACGCCGAGGACGAGCTCGCCTATGGCGAGGCGCCGAACGATTTCCTCGCCGAGGTAGCCGCGTGCCTGCCGTCAGGACCGGTGCTCTGCCTTGCCGAGGGACAGGGCCGCAACGCGGTATTCCTCGCCTCGCGCGGCCATGCGGTGACGGCGGTCGATCAATCGGCGGTGGGTCTGGCGAGCGCCGCGGCGCTCGCCGTGCGGCGTGGCGTCGGACTGACCACCGTCGTCGCCGATCTCGCCGCGTTCACGATCGAGCCCGGCGCGTGGGCGGCGATCGTCTCGATCTTCGGCCATCTGCCGCCAGCCCTGCGCCATGCGGTGCATGCCGCCGCGGTGCACGGCCTGAAGCCCGGCGGCGCCTTCGTGCTCGAGGCCTATCGTCCCGAGCAGCTCGCCCATGGCACCGGCGGTCCGGCCGATCCGGGCCTGCTGGTGCGCCTCGACGATCTGCGCACGGAACTCGTCGGACTGCGGTTCGAGATCGCACGCGAGCTGGAGCGCGACGTGTGCGAGGGCCGCTATCACCACGGCCGCGCCGCGGTCGTGCAGGTGCTCGGCTGGCGCGATTGAGCCCGCCCGGGCCACAGGCGCCACACCGGATGGCGAGGTGCCGAGTCGCACGAAGACAGGATCGATCCATGCCGCGCGCATCGGCCCATGCCAACTCCGGCACGGGTCTGGCACGCCGCGGCAAGCACCGGCGCGCCCGCCGCATGGCGGGCGATCACTATTCGCGGAACCTCGGCACCGCTTCGGTGATTCCTCAGCGGTGCGGCTCGCCGCGGTACTTACCCTGGTACTTCTCGTAGAGCCGCGTGTGCCGTGACGCGAGATCGATCTCGCGACCGGCGATCCAGGCGCGCTCGACCGCGGTGCGATCGTCGAGTGCATCGCCGTCGGCCACGAACAGCGTCGCGTCCTTGCCCGCATCGAGCGAACCGAGGCGGTCGGCAACGCCGAGGATCTCGGCCGGCGCGAGCGTGATCGCGCGCAGTGCAGCCTCTTCGCCGAGCCCGAATGCGGCATAGCTCGCGGCCTGGTATGGCAGGTTGCGCTCGAACGACGGGCCGCCATCGTTGGCGATCGCGAACAGCACGCCGGCCTCGGCGAGTTTCCCGGCGCTCGCATAGACCGTGTCGTAGGCCTCCCAGCGACGCGCCGGCAGCGCATGCGAGGAGCCGAGGATCACCGCCACGTCGCGCGCCTTGAGCGTGTCGGCGAAGCGCCAGGCATCGGTGCCGCCGACGAGCACGAGCCGCACGTGCTCGCGCTCGGCGAAGGCTAGGGCCTCGCGGATCTGCACGGCATCGTTCGCCGCGATCATCAACGGCCGGCTGCCGTCGAGCACCGGCAGCAGCGATTCCCAGCGCAGGTCCGGCGCCCCGGCCTTGCCGGCCTGCTTCGCGGCCGCGTACGCGCGCGCATCGCGCATCGCCTGCTCGATCGCGGCGAGTTTCTTCTTCGCCGTCGCCGTGGCCTGCTCGCGCACGCTTGCCGGCAGCCACTCCGGCGCGCGTGCCGACGGCCACTCGAGATGCACCGCGACCGGTGCCTTGATCGTCATCTGCTCCCAGGTCCAGCCGTCGAGCCGGATCAGAGCGGATTGACCGGCGAACAGGCCGTCGTCGCCGGCGCGCGGCACGACCAGCGCGCTGAGCACGCCGTTCGCGCGCGCCACGGGCAGGAGTTCGCTGTCCGGATTGATCGCGACCTCGGCGCGCACGTTCGGATTGATCGCGCCGGCTTCGGCGAAATCGTTGGTCGCGCGCACGGCCTCGACCTCAGTCAGGCCGAGCGTGCTGTTTGCGGCGATGTAGCCGGGATAGACGTGCTTGCCCGAGAGGTCGATGCGCCGCGCTTCCGCCGGGGCGTCGAGCTTCTCGCCGATGGCAGCGATACGGCCATCGCGGATCAACAACTCGCCATGCGGCAGCGTGCCGTGGCTCACCGTGTGCAGCGTCGCGCCGGATAGCAGCAGCGCTCTGCCGTATTCATCCGCCGCAGCGGCCTGTGCGCTGGCTGTGAGGCCGAGAAGGATCGCAACGATCAGGCGTTTCATCAGTGGTCCTCCCCGACACGGCAGCCGTTGACCGGCTCGTCGTCGTGATACGGCGTGCGCAGACCAGCGAGACGCTCCATGAGCGCATCGAGGTCAAAATCCGCCGGCGGCGCCGCGGCCGGCTTGTCCCCGGCTTTCTTCTCGGCCTCTTTCTTCGCGAGCGCTTTGACCCGCTCGGGCAAGGCCTTGGCGATCAGGCGCGCGCGTTCGGCGTCGATGCGCGTGCGCACGGCGAGATCGTCCTGACGGTCGAAATACTTGCGCCCGTCGACCCAGGTCTGCTCGGGCAGCGAGAGCGACGAGAGCGGATGACCGCTCCAGATCACGAAGTCCGCGTCCTTGCCGACTTCGAGCGAGCCGACGCGCGAGTCAATATGCAGCTGCCTGGATGGATTGATCGTGACCAGGGCGAGCGCCTCGGCGTCACTGAGCCCGCCGTACTTCACGGCCTTGGCCGCCTCGGTGTTCAGGCGGCGGCCCATCTCGTCGGAGTCGGAGTTGAACGAGACGACCACGCCTTGCCGGGTCATCAAGGCGCCGTTGTACGGAATCGCGTCGCTGACCTCCATTTTGTAGGCCCACCAGTCGCTGAAAGTCGAGGCGCCCGCGCCGAGTTCGCGGATCACGTCGGCGACCTTGTAGCCTTCGAGCACGTGCTGGAACGTCGGCACGATGTGGAAGCGCTGGGCGAGGCGTGCGAAGGCGAGGATCTCGTCCTGACGATAGCTGTGGATCTGCACGAGGCGCTTGCCGTCGAGGATCTCCTTGATCGCTTCGAGGCGCAGGTCGCGGCGCAGCGGCTCGGCATCGCGACCCTGCTTCTTCAATGCCTCGGCATAGGCCTCGGCGGCGAGGAAGCTGTCGAGGTCGATCTGCTCGACACCCATGCGCGTCTGCGGATAGCGCTTGGTGAACTGTTCGCCCCAGTTGGCCTGCTTGACGTTCTCGCCGAGCGCGAACTTGATCGTCGGCGGCGCACCGACGAAACGCAGACCGTCGGCATCCTCGCCCCAGCGCAGCTTGATGATCTGCGCCTGGCCGCCGATCGAGTTGGCCGAGCCGTGCAGCAGCTGTGCGGCCGTGACGCCGCCGGCGAGCTGGCGATAGATCGTCATGTCGGTCGGATCGAGCACGTCGCCGATGCGCACCTCGCTGGTGACCGAGTGCGTGCCTTCGTTGACGCCGCCGGCGACCGCCATGTGCGAGTGCGCGTCGATGATGCCGGGTGCGACGTGCTTGCCGTGCGCATCGATCTCGACGGCGCCGGCGGGTGCCCGCAGGCCCTTGCCGAGCGCCGCGACGCGCCCCTTCTCGACGAGCAGGTCCGCGTCCTCGAGAACGCCCTGCGCGCCCATCGTCCAGATCGTCGCATGGCGCACGACGACCGTAGGCTGTACCGGCGGCGCGAGACGCCCGAAGGCGCCGGCCGGATGGCGCCGCACCCCAGGCAAGGCCGGTATCGTAGCTAGTGAGTCCGCCTGCCTGGCAATCGGCTTGGTTAGCCGTCCGTTGACGCGAACCTCGTGGCCGCCGTCGAGCAGCACACGACCGGTGAAGCGGTCCGCATCGAGGTCGGCAACGATGGCGACGCGCGCCGACTTGCCACCGAGCAGCTCGCCGGGCAGGTAGAAGGTCACGCGACGCTCGGCGAGCGTGGCCGGGAAACCGCTATCGCCAGCCTTGGCCTCGAGCGCATCGAGCGAGCCGGCGATTTCCAGCGTGGCCGGACCGTGCGCACCGCTCCATTCGAGTGCCCAGCTGCCGCGCGGATCCGGCGTCGCAGCAAGGTCGTCGAGCGGATAGCGCTTGCCATCGATCCAGCTCTCGTAGAGCCGCGCCTTGTCGTTCGTCAGCAGATCGGCATCGGCGATCAGCAGATGGGCGAGCTTGCCCGGCTCGAGCGTGCCGAGCCGGTTGGCCGCGCCGATGAGCCGTGCGGGCTCGCTGGTCAGAGCGGCCCAGGCGAGCTTCTCGTCGAGACCGTGCGCGACGGCCTTGCGTACGGCAGGCCAGAATTGCTCGGCGGGCTTCTTGAACCCGGCCGCAGTGAACGCGAACGGCACGCCGGCTTCGGCCAGCACTCGCGCGTTGAACGGCGCCCATTCCCAG
>CAYYHP010000099.1:0-10310 GCA_964471815.1 uncultured Rhodanobacteraceae bacterium | reverse complement strand
ATCGAGCAGCCGGCGTGCGGTATTGACCTGCAGGTTTAGCGCGAACGCCTTCTGCTTGACCGTGTCGTGCAGGTCGCGGGCGAGGCGCTGGCGTTCCTCGAGCGTGGCGAGCTGCGCGCGCGAACGCATCAGGCTCTTCAGGTCCTGCGCCATGTGGTTGAGTTGCGCCGAGAGACGGCCGAGCTCGTCGTGCGAACGGTCGTCGATCAGCGCCGAGAAGTCGCCCTGGCTCCAGGCCTCGGCAGCCTGGGCGACGTTGTTCAGACGGCGCGTGACCCAGAGCACGAGGAAGAACGCCCAGGAGAGGCCGAACACGATCACCGAGGAAATCAGGATCGGCCACTCTACGCCGAGTTCGCTCAGGAGCTTGTTCCACGGTAACGGCAGGCGCAGCTCGACGAGCAGGAAGCCACGCAGCAGGCCGTCGCTGCCGCGCACGCCGGCGATCACGCGGCGCACGCGCTCCGGTGCCTCGTGACCGGGCAGGCTGATCGCCCCGGAGCGGCCGCGGGCCAGGCGCCAGACCATGTCCGTCTTGTCCGGAATCGCCGCCATCCAGCCGGCGTTGCGCGGTGCGCTGGCCAGCGGGTTCGCGTCCGCGTCGAGCACGGCCGCGGCGATCGGTGCTGTACTCAGTTCCATCAGGATGAAGCTCGCCTCGGGCGACAGCCCCTCGCTGGGACGCTCGAGGCGCAGCACCAGCGCCTCGGTCCAGGTCGCGAGCGATTCGCGTGCCTGGGCGCTCGGCGCCGGCCAGCGCTGGCCCAGCTCGCGCGCGGCCCGTTCGCTGGCCGCGGCCAGGCTGCCGCGATCGACCGCATCCATCAGCCGGCCGAACTCGAAGCCGATCATGCTCCACTCGACGAGCAGCAGACTAGGCAGTGATACAACGATGAAGAACAGCGCGAGCTTGACGGTCAGGCCGCGCGGTTCCGGACGGAGCAGCGACATCGGAATGCGGAAGGGACGGAATCACGGGCAGTGTGCCGCGAGTCGCCGGGTTCGGCCAGCCGCGGGTCATCGGTCGCAAGGCGGATTCAGACTTAGGGCTGGCGGCGGTTATCCGGCCAGTCCGTGGTCGCTAGGCTTGCCAACCGGCCGGCATCGCCCGGATGCGCCGGCCGTCAGTTCATCCATCATCGCCAGGGGGAAATCGCCCATGCTTCGCACGTTCCGCTCCACTGCGCTCTCCCGCGCGGTGTTCGTCGCTTTGATCACCGGCGCGCCGGCACTGGCCATGGCGGCTGATCCGGTCACCCTGGATACGGTCGAGATCACCAGCTCGAAGCTGCCAGTGCCACTGCGCGAAAGCGCCGCATCGGTCGCCGTCATCAGCGGTGACGAGCTGCGCGCGCGTGGTGCCTATGACCTGCGCACCGCACTCGCCCTCACCACCGGCGTGGACATTGCGCCCGGCGGTGACGGTGGCCCGGCCTCGTCAGTGCCGGCGCTGTGGGGCCTGCGCGAATTCGATGCGTTCCTGCTGCTGGTCGATGGCGTGCCGTGGGGCGGTGCGTTCGTGCCGGCGCTGGCTTCGCTCGATCTGGCCAACGTCGAGCGCATCGAGGTGCTCAAGGGCGCCGCGCCGGTGAGTTACGGCGCGACCAGCTTCGTCGGCGTGATTCACGTCGTGCATTACGCCGCCGGCGAGGGACCGGCGCGCATCGAGGCCGGCATCGGCAGCCACGGCAGTGCGAAGGTCGCGCTGGCGATGCCACTCGCCAACGATTCGTCCGGCATGAATGCGAGCCTGCTGTTCGATGCCGAGAAGCGCGAACTCGAGGCCAATCGCGCCGGCTACGACCGCGCGCATCTGCTCTACCGCCTCGGCGGCGCGCTCGGTGCGGGCCGCTTCACCTTCGATCTCGATGCCACGCTGCTGCGCCAGGATCCGGCCAGCCCGCATCCGCGCGAGGGCCGCGTGCTGTCGTCACGCTTCCCGCTCGATGCGAACGTGCACCCGGACGATGCACGCCAGGACGAGAACCGCGTGCACGCCTCGTTCGGCTACGTCCAGGACACCGCGCTCGGCGAATGGAGCACGCGCTTCGCCGCGAGCCAGTCGAACGTCCACGACACGCGCGGCTTCCTGCGCGAGGACTTCGCCGAGGACGGCGTCACGCCGAACGCCGACGGCTTCCGCCAGACCCGCGACGTGACCGAGGCCTATTTCGATACGCACCTGACCACGGCGCTCGGCGAGCGCACGCATCTCGCCTGGGGCATCGACCACATCTACGGCGACGGTTCGCAGCGCAGCGCGAACTTCGAGTACGCGGTATTCCCGGACGGCAGCAACGCGCCAGACTCGCACGGCCTGCACACCGACGAGCGCACCCACGCGAGCGACCGGCGCGATTTCACCGGCGCCTATGCCGAGCTGCACCACGCCTTCAGCGACGCCTGGCTCGTCGAGGCCGGCGTGCGCGTCAACCACACCCGCGAAACGCGCGAGGGTGACGTGACCGACCTCACCGGCAGCACGCCGGTCATCGAATCGGGCCGCGACGAGCGCAACCAGACGCGCCTCTCGGGCGCACTCGGCACGAGCTACCGCCTCTGGGGCGGTGCCGAGGACGGCATCACCGCCTTCGCGAACTACCGCAACACCTTCAAGCCGGCGGTGGTCGATCTCGGGCCCGAGGCGGAATCCGACATCCTCAGGCCGGAAACCGCGAACAGCGCTGAAGTGGGCCTCAAGGGCGAACACGACCGAGGCCGCTTCGAGTGGGAGCTGTCCGTGTTCCGCATGGACTTCAGAAACCTCGTCGTCACGCAGAGCGTGAACGGCCTGCCGGGTCTGACCAATGCCGGCAAGGAGCGCTTCAAGGGCGCTGAATTCGAGGCACGCTATACGCTCGCCGGCGATCTCTCGCTCAAGGGCACCTACGCCTGGCACGACGCGCGTTTCGGCGACTACGTGCAGCTGTTCGGCGACACGCCGACGCAGTTGAAGGGCAAGCTGCTCGAACTCTCGCCGCAGCATCTGGCCAGTGCCGGCCTGCTGTACGCGCCGGCCAGCGGTCTGAATGCGGCGCTCACCGCGAACTGGGTCGGCCCGCGCTATCTCAACAAGCGCAATACCGCACGTGCCGGCGCCTACACCCTGGTCGATGCGGGTCTCGGCTATCGCGTCGAGCAATGGGAAGTCCGCGTCGATGGCTACAACCTCGGCGACCGCCGCGACGCGGTGGCCGAAAGCGAGATCGGCGATGCGCAGTACTACCGCCTGCCGGGCCGCAGCTACGAGCTGAGCGTGCGCTACCGCTTCGGCAAGTGATCGGGTCGTCGCCTGCGCGGATCACCCCCGCGCAGGCGAACCGCCAGCGTCTCGGGCGTGCACGTGCGCGCCCTGCATCGACAGGTTCCTACTCGAATCCGTTCGAGAAGACCCGGTCGGTGACCGGCGCGCTGCCAGCCGCGCCGAAGAACAGGTCATCGGTGATGGCATTGATCGAAGAGATATCGGCAGCCACGCCGGCAGTGGCGCGTTGAGCAGACGGTGCACATACCAGCCATCCGGCTGCAGCTCTGGCAGCGCTTCGACCAGGCTGGTGTAGCCGCCTCCGTCGCAGCCGGCTGCCGGGTATGTCAACAGGGTCAGGCGAAGGGTCTGGCCCGGTGTGGCGTACTGGACTTTGGAGAAGCCGGTCAGGTCGATCGCGGTCAGCGCGGTATCGACGCATTGGGAAACAGACATGCTATCGCCGGCGAGGTTGGCGGTCAGCGAGACGCGAGCGGGGTTGCCATGACCGTCCGTGGCGTTCCAGACTGCGTAGGCACTGCCATTCTCGGGGGGGTCGTTGCCAGTTGAAGAGCTGGCCGTCGAAGTCCGGATTGCTGAGCAGATTGGCGGTCGGTGCCGGCAGTTCGATCGTGCCTGCAGGACCGAAGCCCACATGGTCATACGCAATCACGATGGAACTCTGGTAAGCAGCGCTACGCAGGGATACCCGTACGCTCTGCGCGCCGGCGGGCATCGCGTAGGCGTCCAGTCGGTGCACCACCGAGCCATTGCCGACCCAGCGCGGCTTGGCAAAAGCCTGGCTGAGGTAACCGTTGCAGCCTACCTGGCCGAAGAACATTAGGGCGGCCTCCCCGTAGTAACTGTTGCCGCCGCCGCTCTGCCTGATGTTGGCGTAAGCCACGAAATCCACGGACTGGCTCGCGATGTCGACGCATTGCTCGACATAAGACGACTGGCCCGTGAGATAGGCTCCGGCCACGGCGGCGCCGGGCGTTGGATAACCCAGCGATCCATCCCAGTAGGGTGGGGGCGCGTCACCGCTCACGCGGCCCGTCCAGCCCGCGAGGTCGCTGTCGAAATCCGGATTGGTCAGCAGATTGCCGGCCATCGCTGGCGTGCTGACGGCCAGCACCCATGCCAGGGCGCCGATCATTCGCATCATGTCCACGTTTCCCCCTGTGAGCGTCGGGTCGGCTGGAAGGTGTCGCGGACGCCCGGCCAGGATCCGAGCATCGCCCGCCCTCATGGCGATAGAAACCGGTCGGGGATCGCCTGCCCGCGGGCGGGTGGGTCGACTCGGAGGACGCGATCATGCCGACGACCGGTGGATCGCCTGCCCGTGCGCGGATGGGGCGCTGGCGTGCCGGTTCGCATCCGGCGCGTTTCCGTTGCGTCGGCGGCTAGGCGCTGCCGGTGCCGCACGGCACAATAGCCACAGTCGCTTCGAGTCCCCTCCACCATGTCCCGTCGCATCGTCTGTCGTCGCTCGCCGATCCACGGCAACGGCGTGTTCGCCACTATCGATATCCCTGCCGGCACCACCCTCATCGAATACCGCGGCCGCCTGATCACGCATCGCCAGGCGGATCGCCTGTACGGCGGCGGTGCCGAGTCCGGCCATACCTTCCTGTTCACGCTCAACGAACGTTACGTGATCGACGGCAACGTCGGCAGCAATGTCGCGCGCTGGATCAACCACAGCTGCGATCCGAACTGCCGCGCGGTGCTCGAGGAGAGCGCGGGCCGTGATCGCCGGAAGGACCGCGTGCTGATCGAGACGCTGCGTCCGGTCCGTGCCGGCGAGGAGCTGACCTACGACTACAGCATCACCCTCGCCGAGCGACATACGTCGCGCCTCAAGCGCATCTGGGCCTGCCGCTGCGGCATGCCCGACTGCACGGGCACCCTGCTCAAGCCCAAACGCAGCGCGCGGCGCCGGCCGGTCGAGGCCTGAGCCGCACGGCCACGGCGTTACGTGCCGGTGGCGTCAGGCCTATGTCCGGCGCGGAAGGCGGCGATGTGGCTCTGGCCCGTGACGCGACCGTCGTGCAGGTGCACGACCTCGTCGGCGAGCGCGTCGACCTCCTCGACCTGATGGCTGACCAGGATTGTCGGCAGCCCGAGCCGTTCCTGCAGCGCGACGAGGCGCTCGAGCACTTCGGCGCGCGCCTCGCGGTGCAGACCGGTCAGCGGCTCGTCGAGCAACAACGCCTCGGGCTGTGCGAGCAGGGCGCGCGCGACCGCGACGCGGCGCGCCTCGCCGCCGGACAAGGTACGCGGCCGGCGCGTGAGCAGCCGGCCGAGATCGAGCAGTTCGACCGCCCTGTCGAAGCCGAGGCCGGCTCCGGCGTGCGCGCGGCGCGGATAACGCAGGTTGTCGCGCACGCTCAGGTGCGGGAACAGGCGGTCGTCCTGGAATACCACGCCGAGCCGGCGCGCTTCCGGGACGAGGTCGATGCCGGCGCGGCTGTCGAACAACGGCCGTCCGGCCAGTGCGATGCGGCCTTCGAGCTGCCGATACAGGCCGGCGATCGCGAGCAGCAGGCTGGTCTTGCCGGCGCCGGATGGCCCGAACAGCGCGATACGGCGGGCGCGGCTCGCGAAGGCCGCGCACAGTTCGAACTCGCCGCGGCGCAGGCGCAGGTCGAACTCAAGCATGCGTGTCGTCCGCGGTGGCGCGCGTGCGACGTCGCAGGCCTGCGGCGAGCAGCGAAGCGGCGAGCGCGACGGCGAGCGATACCGCGACCAGGCCGCCGAGCGCGGCTTCCCCGCCCGGAGTGTTAAGCCGCTCCCAGATCGCGATCGGCAGGGTACGCGTCTCGCCCGGCACGTTGCCGACGAAACCGATGGTCGCGCCGAACTCGCCGAACGCGCGCGCGAAACCGAGCACAGCGCCGGCAGCGAGTCCCGGCGCGGCGAGCGGCAGGTCGATCGTGAGGAAGCGTCGCCACGGTCCGGCGCCGAGCGTGGCGGCGGCCTGCGCGAGCCGGCGATCGACCCCGTCGAATGCACTGCGCGCGGCGATCGCGACGAGCGGAAAGCTCATCACGGCCGCGGCGAGCGCCGCGCCGCTCCAGCGGAAGGCGAACACGGTGCCGAACTCGGCGAGCCGGGCGCCGAGCGCACCGCGCGTGCCGAACAGCACGAGCAGGGCATAGCCGGTCGCGACGGGTGGCACCACCAGCGGCAGGTTCAGCGAGGCTTCGATCAGCGCCTTGCCGGGAAAGCGCCGGCGCGAGAGCAGGTAACCGAGCGCGATCGCCGGCGGCAGGGTCAGTGCGAGGCTCGTGACGGCCACGCGCAGGCTCAGCGCGAGCGCCTGGCCATCCTCCGCGGCGATCATCGCGGCGCGTCCGCGGCGAGCGGCCGGAAGCCGTGGCGTGCGAACACGCCGCGCGCCGTGTCCGAACGCAGCCGCCGCACGTAGGCGCGTATCGCCGGCGAATCGCGGCCGCGCAGTATGGCGAGTGGATAGACGATCGGTGCGTGACTCGATGCGGGGAATGCATCGACCACGCGCACCGCCGGCTCGCCCGTCGCGTCCGAGCGGTAGACGATTGCCAGCGGCACCTCGCCGCGCGCGGCGAGCGTCAGCGCACCGCGTACGTTGTCCGTCGTGACGAGCCGATCGGCGACATCGGACCAGACCGCGAGGCGCTCGAGCGCGGCCCTGGCGTATCTGCCGGCCGGTACGGCATGTGGCTCGGCGATCGCCAGCCGGCCGTCGCCGAGCGCCGCGCGCAGGGCGAATCCCGGTGCGATACGCAGCGCCGGTACGGCCTCGGCGGGTGCGACCAGCACCAGCTCGTTGCCGAGCAGGTCGAGACGACTCGCTTCGTCGATCAGGCCCGCGGCGGCGAGATGATCCATCCAGTCGGTATCGGCCGGGATGAACACATCGGCCTGGGCTCCGGCCTCGATCTGTCGCGCGAGCGTCGAGCTCGCCGCGAACACGCCGATCACCGTCACGATCGCGCGCGTTTCCGGCAGCGCATCGATCTCGTCGAGCGCTGGCTTCAGGCTGGCCGCGGCGAACACGCGCAGTTCGTCGGCATGGCTGGCCGCCGGCATCGCACAGAGCAGCAGCGCAGCGAGGCATGACAGGTGGCGGCGGATCGGCATCGGGCGCGGTGCTCGGAACGTCCGGGATGGGGCGAAGTGTAGCCGCTGCGGATGGACATGCCTGCGTCTGGCGGCCGTTGACGCCGCGTGGCGCAGACGCGACCCTAGGCGGGTGCCGCACCGCGTTGTGCACAGATGCGCGGCGGCCCGCAACCTCGGGGGTGGAACGTGGTCGCGAAACGGGACAAGCTCATCGCCGTGGTCGGCGTCTCCGAAGAGGAGACGGCGCACCTGCGCCTGCTGCTGCGCATGGCTGCGGCCCAGCTCAAGTACCGCTGGCGCTGGGGCAGCGAAGAGGCTGCCGATGTCGTCGTGGTCGATCCGCAGACCTTCGCCGGTCAGCTCGCGCGCAACCGCGTGCATGCCGCCGGGGCACGCTGCGCCGTGCTGGTCCCGGCCGAGGATGCGATGGATGCCGCGCTCGTGCTGCGTCGGCCGCTGAAGCTGCCGGGTTTCCTCGCCATGATGCGTCAGGTCGAGGACGCACTCGGCGGCGGTCTCGAGCTGGCGCCGATGGCCGACGATTTCTACTTCCGCGAGGATGCCGAGCCGGCGCCGGCCGCTCTGCCGGCGGAGCGCGGTGGTGTGCCGGGACCGCGCGCGCCCAAGGTCGCCGAGCCGGCCGCACACGGTCTGGACGAGGTGCTCAAGCACGATCCCGCATCGGACCGGCCGGCGTTCGCCGTGCCGATGCGGCTCGACGAAGGCACGCGGATCGAAGGCGGCACAGGCGATTCGCGGCGACGCGAGTCGCGTCAGCTCGACAAGCAGATCGCGCTCGGCGGTTCGCGGGTCAGGAAGGCCGGCGATGAGGCGGGCGCGGCCTCCGGCGAGGAACTGCCGCCCGGCCACGCCTTGCGCGCCTTCCTCGGCGGCGAACTGCTGCGTGGCCCGTCGCGCATCCGCCTCGACGGCGCCCCGGCACTGACTCTCGACCCGAAACACCGCGTGTTCTTCGCGAACGGCGGCCTGCGCGCGCTCGAACCCTACTGCAGAGCCCGTCTGGCCCTGCATGCCTGGCAGGCGGTGACCACCGCCGATCTCGCCCAGTTGCGGGCGGGCGATCCGGCACGGCCCTACGAGGAACTGGTCTGGCTCGACCGGCTGCTCGCCGGTGGCGGGCACCTCGCCCGGCATCTCGATCCCGGCGGTACCTACCGTCTCGCGCGGCGGGTCGATACCGGCACGGACTACCCGGTGCAGGCACGCATCGCCGCGGCGATGGAGAAACCGTCACGCCTGCACGAGATCGCGGCCGCGGCGAAGGCTGCGATGCCCGAGGTCTTCGACACGATCAACGCCTACGAGGCGATCGGCTGGCTTGAATGGCAGCCGCGCCGGCCGCGGCACGCCGAATCCGGCAACCAGGTACCGCGTTCCGGCCTGCTGGCGAAGCTCGGCCTGCCGTTCCGCCGCAAGTGATGCGTCCGCCGCGCGGCGTGCGGCAGATCAACCGGTCGCCACGCCGACCAGCGAGCCGATCAGGAAGGTCAGGGTGCCGGCGCCGCCACCGATGGCGAGCATGCGCAGGCCGCCGAGCCAGGCGTTGCGCCCGGTGAACAGGCTCATGCTCGCGCCGGTACCGAACAGGCCGAGTGCGGCGAGCGCGGCACCGGCCACCGCCGCACCGGGCAGACCGAGGCCGAAGAAGAACGGCACGAGCGGCACCAGCGCGCCGAGCGTGAACGCGCCGAACGAGAACAAGGCCGCGCCGCCCGGCGAGCCGAGGTCGTCCGGATTGAGCCCGAGTTCCTCGCGCGCCAGCACGTCGAGTGCGTGCCGCGGATCGGCGACGAGCTGCTGCGCGACACGCCGCGCCTCGTCGATCGGCAGGCCGCGCGCGGCGTAGATCAGGGCGAGTTCCTCGGCCTCGGCTTCGGGGTACTGGGCCAGCTCGTCGGCTTCGAGACCGATCTGATATTCGAACATCTCGCGCTGCGAGCGCACCGAGACGAATTCGCCCGCGGCCATCGACAGCGCGCCGGCAAGCAATCCGGCGATGCCCGACGCCAGCACGGTCGACGTCGAGGCGCTCGCACCGACCATGCCCATGATCAGGCTCGCGTTCGACACCAGGCCATCGTTCACGCCGAAAATCGCCGCGCGCAGGTTGCCGCCGGCGACGCTGCGGTGGCCGCGGCCGATCTGCTCGACCGAGGTCGGCATCGCATGGCCGGCCGGCGCCGGCGTGGCATAGGCCGACAGCCCGCGCACCTTCAGCGCGGCCAGCGCCGGCTTCACGCGGCGCGGTCCGAGACGCCGCGCGAGGCCCGCGACCAGCCGCGCGCGGCGGGTCGGTACGAAATCCACGGGCGGCGCCTCGCCGGCCGCGGCGATCGCACGCTCCCAGTACTGCGCCTGCTCGGATGCTTCGTCGGCGAGCTGCCGGAACAGGGTGGCGATGCGCGCTTCCGGCTCGGCCTCGGCGAGCTGTCGGTAAAGCCAGGCGGACTGTCGTTCCTCGAACCAGCTCTCGCGTGCGTTCATTCCGGTCGATTCCGATGGGCGCCGTGACGGCACGGCGCCGGGAGCGGCGCAGTCCGATGGCGGGGAAGGGCCTGGCGGGACGCAGGCGAGCCACGCCGGCAATGCGCGCGATCATACGGCAGGAGCATGTCGTCACGGCGCAAATGAAAATCAGCGAAGGCAGCGTGGCGTGTCGCCGAGCGTGGCGTGCCGGCGTCACGCACGGCCAGCGATATCGCGGAACTTCCGGCCGCGACATCGCCCGAGCCACTGCAATCCGGGTGCCGCCGGCCCGCCGGCCATGCCGCACCGGGCCCGCGGTGCGGGATCAGGCCCGCCGCGGCCGGTGGCCACGGCGGGCGGAGACCTCAGTCTTCCTCGGCATGCGGCCGGTACGCGTCGGCGAGCTGCTTCTGCACGTTGCCGGGCACCGGCTCGTAGTGGCTGAACTCGATCGCGTAGCGACCGAGGCCAC
>CAYYHP010000098.1:0-10347 GCA_964471815.1 uncultured Rhodanobacteraceae bacterium | reverse complement strand
CCAGCGCATTCTGTGCGGCCTTGCGGGTGGCGACTTCCTTGTCCACGGCGGTGGCGGCATCTACCGCGCGTTTCACGGTGTCGGCGTAATTGGCCGGCAATTCACCGGCGAGGCGGCGTTTGAGTTCGGCGTCGGCACCCGCGAAGGCCTTGTTCCACGACGCTTCCAGCGCAGCGCCGCTGGCCTTGGCGTCCAGCGCCTCATAGGCCTCAGCCGGCACCACGAACGGCGCGTGCGTCCAGCCGATGTTCTTGCGCGTCGCTTCGATCTCGTCGCCCATCACCGCCGTGCCGTGGGCGTCAGCGGTGCCGTGCTTGTTTGGCGAGCCGTGGCCGATGTCGGTCTTGCAGATGATGAGCACCGGCTTCGCGGTTTCTTTCTTCGCGGTTTCGATGGCGGCATCCACCGCCGGAATGCTGTGCCCGTCAATCGGGCCGATCACATGCCAGCCGTAGGCGCGGAAGCGTTCGGCGGTGTTGTCGCGGAACCAGCCGTGCACTTCGCCATCGATCGAAATGCCGTTGTCGTCGTAGAACGCCACCAGCTTGTTCAGGCCCCACACGCCTGCCAGCGAGCAGGCCTCGTGCGACACGCCTTCCATCATGCAGCCGTCGCCGAGGAAGACGTAGGTGCGGTGGTCGATCACGTCGCCAAAACGCTTGTTCAGCAGCTTCTCGGCCAGCGCCATGCCGACGGCGTTGGCGATGCCTTGCCCGAGCGGACCAGTGGTTGTCTCGATACCGGCGGTGATGCCCACCTCGGGGTGGCCCGGCGTCTTGCTATGCAGTTGGCGGAACTTGCGGATGTCGTCCATCGACAGCTCATAGCCCGAGAGATGCAGCAGCGAATACGGCAGCATCGAGCCGTGCCCGTTCGACACCACAAAGCGGTCGCGGTTGGGCCAGTGCGGATTGGCCGGGTTGTGGCGCAGATGCTTTGACCAGAGTGCGACGGCGATTTCCGCCATGCCCATCGGCATGCCCTGATGGCCGGATTTGGCAGCGGCCACGGCGTCGACCGCAAGCATGCGGATGGCATTGGCGGCGGTGTGCAGGGCGGAGGCGGAGGGCGCGGGCGTGGTCATGCGGATAACGTAAGAAGGGTAGGAAAGCGTAGTCCGCAGCAGCGCGGGTTAGCCCGCAATTATCGCCGACTGGCGATGACGCAACACTGACGCCGGTCAGGTTGATTTGCAGCCGACGACCGACTGTCCGACTGCACCTTTAAGGTAACAGCTTTTGGCTCAATGCCCCAATCATTCAGGGCGTCCAGGCCGAAACGGCTACAAATCGACTTGAGTCGATATCTCCGTTTTTGGCCAATATCAGCGCCGCTCGGAGGAAAAAGCTGAGCGAGCGGAGCCGGTGGCGACTACATCTGCGCCCAGGGCAGGCCGTCGAAACGCCAGCCGCTCTTGCGGCCGCGGTGAAAGTTCTCGTCGAGATCACCCTCAAAGCCATGCAGCACGTTGTAGACGTCAGAAAAGCCGGCGCTCTCGAGCACCTTGCCGGCATCAATCGAGCGCTTTCCGCTGCGACAGATCAGCACCACCGGCCGGGTTTTGACGCCAGCAACCAGCGCCTTCACGTGCTGCGCGAACTCCGGCTGAATATCCCAGTCCGGCGGTTCCTGCCAGGCGACGTGCTCCGCGCCGACCGGATGGCCGACGTAGAAGAACTCGATCTCGGAGCGCACGTCGACGAACACGGCGTCGGTGTTCGCGTGGATGAAGGCATGGGCCTCCTTGGGGGTCAGGTGTTTCATGGCAGGGCGCGGGTGAGGTGAGTGGGCGTGACCAGGGCCCGATTGTCGCAGCCCGCACGCCGCGGCGCCACGCCGGAAGCGAAACGGGCGGCCACCTTCTCGCGAAAGCAGGCCGCCCGTGGCGGATCGGCAACGTCCGTTCAGGACGCCGTGCGGCTTAGTCCTTCCAGCCGCCGCCCAGCGCCTTGTACAGCGTGACCTGGTTCTGCAACTGCGCCAGTCGGATCTGCACGACCGCCTGCTGCGCCGTGAACAGCGAGCGCTGCGCGTCGAGCAGGTCGAGGTAGCTCGCCACGCCGTTGCTGTAGCGCAGCTCCGAGAGCTTGAACGTCGCCGCAGCCGCATCGACCTGGGCCTGCGTGGCACGATACTGGTCAAGCAGCGTGCCGCGGCCGGCCAGCGAGTCGGCGACCTCGCGGAACGCCGTCTGGATCGCCTTCTCGTACTGGGCGATCGCGATCTGGCGGCTGACCTTGGCGGTTTCGAGATTGGCCTCGTTGGCGTCAAAGTTAAAGATCGGCACCAGCAGTTGTGGCGCGAAGGTCCAGCCGGTACCGCCGCTCAGCAGATTGTCGAGGTCGCCGCTGGCCTTGCCGACGCTCGTCGTCAGCGAGATGCGCGGGAAGAACGCCGCGCGCGCCGAGCCGATGTTGGCGTTGGCCGCCAGCAGCGACTGTTCCGCCGAGCGGATGTCGGGGCGCTTGGTCAGCAGCTCGGACGGCAGTCCCGGCGGCACGTCGGACAGCAACGCTGCCTGCGCCGAGAAGTCGGGGCCGGCCGGCAGATCGGACGGCAAAGGCTGACCGAGCAGCAGCACGAGCGCGTTCTCGTCGAGCGCGCGCTGACGCTGCAGCTGCGCGGTCGCGGCACGCGCGCCCTCGACCAGTCCCTGCGCCTGGCGCAGATCGAGCTCCGATGAGACGCCGTTGTCGAAGCGCAGCTGCGCCAGCTTGAGCGATTGCTCGCGCGTCGTCAGCGTCTCGCGCGTGAGGCGCAGCAGCTCTTCGTCGGCGAGGATGCTCAGGTAGGTGTTGGCGACCGCCGCCACCAGGTTAATCTGCACGGTCTTGCGGGCTTCCGCCGTCGCCAGATACTGCGCGAGTGCCGCGTCCTTGAGACTCTGGATGCGGCCGAAGAAGTCGAGCTCGAACGAGGTGATGCCGACCCCGAGCGTGTAGACATCGCTGCTGCCGGACTGCCGCTGGCCCGCGAACGCGCCATTGATCGCCGGGAACTGCGCGGCGCGCTGCACGCGGTATTGCGCCTGAGCGCGATCGATGCTCAGGATCGCCACGCGCAGGTCGCGGTTGTTGGCGAGCGAGATCTCGATCAGGCGCTTGAGGCGCGCGTCGACGAAGTAGTCCTGCCACGCGATGTCGGCCGCAGGCGTCGTCGCGGCGGTCGTACTCGCGCCGGGGTAGGTGGCGGCGACGGGCGCCGCCGGGCGCTCGTACGCCGGAACGAACGAGCAGGCGGACAGCAGCAGGGTCGCTGCCGCAGTCGCGCCAAGGGGAAGGAACTTAGTCATTTGCCTGAACTCCTGCGGCCTTCGCATGCTCTGCGAAGCGTTGCCGCTGCCGTTCGCTGCCCTTGAAGATGCTGCGCACGACGACGAAGAAGATGGGAACGAAGAACACGGCGAGGAAGGTGCCGACGAGCGCGCCACCCATCACGCCGGTACCGATCGCTCGCTGGCTCGCGGAGCCCGCGCCCGAGGCGAGCACCAGCGGCAGCACGCCGAGAATGAACGCGAGCGAGGTCATCACGATCGGACGGAAGCGCAGATGGGCGGCCGCCAGCGCCGACTCGATCACGCCCTTGCCCTGTGCCTGCAGGTCTTTCGCGAACTCGATGATCAGGATCGCGTTCTTCGCCGATAGCCCGATGATGGTGATCAGGCCCACCTGGAAGTAGACGTCGTTGGCGAGCCCGCGCAAGGTGATCGCGAGCAGCACGCCGACCACGCCCATCGGGACCACCAGGATCACCGACAGCGGGATCGACCAGCTCTCGTACAGCGCTGCGAGCGCGAGGAACACCGCGAGGATCGCGAAGCCGTACAGGATGATGGCCTGCGAACCCGCGAGCTTTTCTTCGCGCGTCTGCCCGGTCCACTCGTAGCCGAAACCGGCCGGCAGCTGCGACGCGAGACGCTCCATCTCCTTGATGGCGTCGCCCGTGCTGTAGCCGGCGCCGGCATCGCCCGCGATACGCATCGCGGGGTAGCCGTTGTAGCGGATCGTCTGCATCGCGCCATTGATCCAGCGCGTCGTGACGAAGGCCGACAGCGGCACCAGCTTGCCCTGGCCGTTCATGACGTTGAGCTTGAGGATGTCCTCGGGCTGCATGCGGCCCGGCGCGTCGGCCTGCACGACCACGCGCTGCAGGCGGCCCTGGTTCGGGAAGTCGTTGATATAGGCCGAGCCGAGCGCGGTCGAGATGACGCCGTTGATGGCGCCGAAGTTCACGCCGAGCGCGTTCGCCTTGTCACGATCGATGTCGACCTGCAGCTGCGGCGCATCTTCCAGACCGTCGGGGCGGACGCCCGCGAGGATCTTGCTCTGCGCGGCCATGCCGAGCAGCTGGTTGCGTGCAGCGACCAGCGCCTCGTGTCCTGCGCCACCACGGTCCTGCAGACGGAACGTGAAGCCCGACGCGGTGCCGAGCTCCGGGATGGGGGGCGGGCTCAGCGGGAAGATGAACGCATCACGCACGCCCGAGAGCGCGCCGAACGCGCGGCCGGCCACGGCTTGCGCCGAGTGCTCGGCACCCTTGCGCTCGTCCCAGTCCTTGAGCGTCACGAACGCGAGACCTGCGTTCTGACCCTGCCCCGAGAAGCTGAAGCCCATCACGCCGACCATGCTCTTCACTTCGGGCTGCTTCAGGATGTAGGCCTCGACCTGTTCGATCACCGCCTGCGTACGTTCGAGCGTCGCGCCCGGCGGCAGCTGGATGTTGACGAGCATGTTGCCCTGGTCTTCGTTCGGCAGGAACGACGACGGCAGGCGCACGTAGAGCAGGCCCGCGGCGGCGACCACGGCGACGTAGACGAACATCATGCGGCCGGCCCAGCGCAGGAAGCGCGAGACCACGCTCTCGTAGCCGTGCGCGGTCTTCTTGAAGCCACGGTTGAACCAGCCGAAGAAGCCGCGCTTCTCGAGGTGGTGACCGGCCTCGACCGGCTTGAGCAGCGTCGCGCAGAGCGCCGGCGTCAGCGACAGCGCCATGAACGACGAGAACGCGATCGACACGGCCATCACGGCGGAGAACTGGCGATAGATGTTGCCGACCGATCCGCTGAAGAAGGCGAGTGGCACGAACACCGAGATCAGCACGACGGTCACGCCGATGATGGCGCCCGAGATCTGGCTCATCGCCTTGCGTGTCGCCTCGAGTGGCGGCAAGCCTTCCTCGCTCATGATGCGCTCGACGTTCTCGACGACCACGATGGCGTCGTCGACCACGATACCGATCACCAGCACCATGCCGAACATGGTGAGCACGTTGATCGAGAAGCCCATCGAGAGCAGCGCGGCAAAGGTACCGAGCAGCGCGACCGGCACCACGATGGTCGGAATGATCGTGTAGCGGAAGTTCTGCAGGAACAGGAACATCACGAGGAACACGAGCACGATGGCTTCGACCAGCGTCTCGGCGACCTGCGAGATCGAGATGCGCACGAACTCGGAGCTGTCGTACGGAATGCTGTACTTCACGCCGGGCGGGAAGTATTTGGACAGCTCGTCCATGCGCGCGCGCACGGCCTTGGCGGTCGCCAGCGCGTTGCCCGTGGGCGCGAGCTGGATGCCGATACCGGTGGAGGGCTTGCCGTTGAGGCGCGCCGAGGTGGCGTAACCCTGGGCACCGAGCTCAAGGCGGGCGACGTCCTTCAGGCGAACGGTGGAACCGTCGGTGTTGGCGCGCAGCACGATGTTGCCGAACTGTTCGACATTGCTGAGCTGACCCGGGACCACCACGGTTGCCGAGATCGTCTGACCCGGCGAGTTGGGCAGGTCACCCAGGCTGCCACCGGCGATCTGTGCATTCTGCGCCGCGATGGCCGTATTGACATCGGCCGTCGTCAGGTTGAAGCCGGTGAGCTTTGCCGGATCGACCCACACGCGCATCGCACGCTCGGCGCCGAACAGCGTGGCCGAGCCGACGCCCGGAACCCGCTGGATTTCGGGCAGCACGTTACGCGAGGCGTAGTCGCCGAGCGCGGTCACGTCGATCGCCGGATCGTCCGACGACAGGATCGTGAACGCGAGGAAGTTGCGGCTGTACTTTTCGACGCGCACACCCTGCTGCACCACGACCGACGGCAGACGCGGTGTCGCGCGCGACAGCCGGTTCTGTACGTCGACCTGCGCGAGGTCCGGATTGGTACCGGGCTCGAAGCTCAGGTTGATCGAGCCGGTGCCATTGGCCTGGCTGACCGATTCCATGTAGGCGAGACCGGGCGTGCCGTTCATCTCGCGCTCGATGACGGCGAGCACGCTGTCTTCGAGGGTTTGCGCCGACGCGCCCGGATAGGCTGCGGAGACGACGATGGTCGGAGGGGCGACCGACGGATATTGCGCGATCGGCAACTGCGTGATCGACACCGCGCCCAGCACGATGACGAACAGCGCGATTACCCACGCAAAGATCGGCCGATCAATAAAAAACTTGGCCATGAACCGCTACCTTTATTGTTTTGCCTTGAGCGCTTCGGTCTTCGCGTCCGCCTGCTTCGCATCCGCGGGCTTCGCATCGGCGGGCTTCGCATCGGCCGGCTTGGCGGCTGCGGCCGCCGCGGGCTTGACGGGTGTCCATGGCACGCCCTTGACCGGCGCGTTGCCGCGCAGCTTCTGGAAGCCGTCGACCATGACCTGTTCGCCGGGTTGCAGGCCGCTCAACACGACCCATTGATTGTCCTTGGCCGCGGCGACCTTGACGGTACGCGGCGCGACCTTGCCATCGGCGCCCACCACCATCACGCTGTCACCCTGATTGGTGCGCGTGACGGCCTGTTGCGGCACCGTGATGGCATTGTTTGCCTGCGCCTGTTCGATGCGTACGCGCACGTACAGTCCCGGCAGCAGCTGGCCATCGGGGTTCGGCACTTCGGCGCGCAGCGTGATCTGGCCGGTCGTCGAATCGACGGTCAGATCGGAGAACAGCAGCTTGCCCGGTTTGGCGTAGAGGCTGCCGTCTTCGAGCACCAGCTCGACACTCGCGGCCTCGGCGCCAGGCGCACGCTTGAGTTGACCCGCGGCCATGGCGTTGCGCAGCTTCATCACTTCGGCGGCGGACTGCGTAAAGTTGACGTACATCGGGTTGATCTGCTGCACGACGGCGAGTTGCGTTGCCTCGCCCTGGCCGACGAGCGCACCTTCGGTCACGAGTGCGCGTCCGATGCGGCCCGAGATCGGCGCGGTGACGCTGGCGTAGCCCAGATTGATATTGGCCGAGGTGACGGCGGCCTTGGCGGCGGCCACGTCTGCCTGCGCGGAACGCTGGGCGGCGACGGCATTCACGTAGTCCTGCTTGCTGATCGCGTTGGCCTCGACCAGCGGCTTGAAGCGGTCGGCCTGCGCAGTCGCCTGCGCGAGGTTCGATTCGGCACGTGCCACGCTGGCCTGCGCGCTCTGCAAGGTCGCCTGATATGGCGCCGCGTCAATCGCGAACAGCGCCTGCCCTGCGCGCACATCGCTGCCCTCGCGGAACAGGCGCTTCTGCAGGATGCCGGCGGCGCGCGCGCGGACCTGTGCCACGCGCGAGGCCTCGAGACGGCCCGGCAGTTCGGTGATGAGACCGACATCACGCTGCGCAACGGTCACCACGCCCACCTCGGCAGGTGGTGGCGCGCCTCCGGCTGCACCGCCGGCGGCCGGAGCATCGGCCTTCTTGCCGCAACCGGCGATCAGTGCGGCGGCGAAGAGCGGCACCGCGAGGACTGCGACGGTGCGCAGACGCGAGGGAATGGGGGTGGCTTGAGCTGACTTGGAGCTCTTCAGAAGCGTGCGGAGATGCATGGCGATGGAAAAAGCAGGAGGCGAGGCCAATCGAAGTTTCGCGGTCCCTCAGTACACGCAGCGCACGGCAGAGACGGCGCCTGCGTACAGGGAATTGCCCGGTACGCGCTACTGGGTTGGGACTGGAATGGTGGTAGTATACATACATTCATGAATGTTTAATGCCGTCACCGGAAGCCACCGGCGGCGGTCGCTGCGCGCAGTAGCAGGCCCGATCGAGGCCCGCAGTTGAAGCGCTGCAGCCCGGAAGGAGTGACTACGTGGCGCGCAAGACACGACTTGAGACCGAAAGCACCCATGCGGCGCTGCTCGACGCCGCCGAGCGCGTATTTCAGGAGAAGGGCGTTGCCGCTTCGACCCTGAACGACATCGCGCAGGCCGCCGGCATGACGCGCGGCGCGATTTATTGGCACTTCAAGGACAAGAGCGAACTCGTGCATGCGATGTGCGAACGCGCGACGCTACCGATGGAGGCCATGTTCAACGAGATCACCGCGGTCGCGGGTGACGATCCGCTGGGCTCGATCCGCAAGCTTACTGTCCATGCACTAAGCCAGGTCGCCGTGTCGAAACAGCAGCAGACGGTGTTCGACATCATGTTCCACAAATGCGAGAAGACCGGCGAAATGGCGCCGATGTTCGAGCGCGAGCAGGAGAGCCGCTGCGAGTGTCACAGCAAGATGGAGATCCTGCTGCGCGACGCCGTCAAGCTGGGCCAGCTGCCGCCCGACACCGACACCGCGCTCGTGATGCAGATATTGCATTCGTTCATGGTCGGCGTCATGCACGAGTGGCTGCTCGACCCAGGCGCCTATGACCTGGGCCGTCATGCCGAAGCATTCGTGGATACGATGCTCACCGGGCTGCGCGTTGCGCCGCCGCGCAAGCTCGCGCGGCCGGTCGCCGCAGTGGCCGCCAGTGCGCGCGCGGTCGCGCCGGGCAAGCATGAGAAAATTGCCGCCTGAACCCAGATAGCCGAACACCGATCATGACCCGCCGCCAGCGCCTCGCCGAACTGCTTAGCCAACGCATCCTGATCCTGGACGGCGGCATGGGCACGATGGTGCAGCAGTACAAGCTCGGCGAAGCCGACTATCGCGGCCACGTCTGCCGCGATCACAGCTGCGATCTCAAGGGCAACAATGACCTGCTGGTGCTGACCAAGCCCGAGGTGATCCGCGAGATCCACAATGGCTATCTCGCGGCCGGCGCCGACATCATCGAAACGAACACCTTCAACGGCACTTCGATCGCGATGGCCGATTACGAGCTCGAGCACATGGTGCACGCGATGAATCGCGAGGCCGCCAAGCTTGCGCGCGAGTGCTGTGCCGAGTGGACGAAGAAGACGCCAGACAAGCCGCGCTTCGTAGCCGGCGCGCTCGGCCCGACCAACCGTACCGCCAGTATTTCGCCCGATGTCAACGATGCATCAAAACGCAACGTGACCTTTGATGAGCTGGTCGTTGCTTACACCGAGCAACTTGAAGGGCTGATTGAAGGCGGCATCGATCTGGTGTTGGTGGAGACCATCTTCGATACGCTCAACGCCAAGGCGGCATTGTTTGCGTACCAATCTGTGTTTGAGGATGATCGCGATCCGCCGCCCCTGATGATTTCGGGGACCATCACCGATGCGTCGGGGCGTACCCTCTCCGGGCAAACCGTCGCAGCGTTCTGGAACAGCGTCCGTCATGCGAAACCGCTGTCGGTGGGGATCAACTGCGCGCTCGGCGCAGTCGCCATGCGGCCGCACATTGAGGAGCTGGCGAAAATCGCGCCGGAGGCCTTCGTGAGTGTGTATCCCAACGCAGGCCTGCCCAATCCCCTGTCGGAGACAGGGTACGACGAGACGCCGGCGATGACCAGCGGCTTCCTGAGAGAGTTCGCTCAGAGTAACCTCGTCAACATCGTCGGCGGCTGCTGTGGCACGACGCCAGCACATATTCGCGCCATTGCCGATGCCGTCGCCAAAGTGTCACCCCGGAAGGCACTGGCGGGCTGATCATTTGCTATCCGGTCGGTACCGCCGGACTGGTCTCGCCGCCGGGTTGTTGGTCGCCTGGCATTTGACGATCGGTGGTGTTGCGCGTCAGCGCCCGGTCATTGCGCACGGGCAACTGCCGATATTTCCCACTTTTGCCGATAGCGATTGCAGGCTTCTCGCCACTCGTCGCTGCGAAAGTTGCCGCCACTCTGGTGGGTGATGCTGATCGGCCAGGTGCCGATTCGGAGTTCACGCGCATGGGCCTCGCGACAGAAGTCCATGTCGTAGAAATGGAAGCTGAACTGTTCGTCGAAACGGGCGCCACGGTGCACTGCCGCCGCCCTGTTCACCGCGATGAATACCCCATCGACCAGCCGACATGATGTCGTACTCGATCCGAACCTTGACACGCGGCCAAAAGGCTCGGTCCCATTGGCGATGGCGCCACTGAGACGTTCCTCGGCATCCCACGTCAGGTGCTCATCGGTAAACGCCCACGACACCTGTCGCTCCCCGCAATGGGTGTTGCCCCCCACGCCTACGACATCAAATGCCGCGCAGCCCTGCAGCAGTCGATCG
>CAYYHP010000097.1:0-10445 GCA_964471815.1 uncultured Rhodanobacteraceae bacterium | reverse complement strand
CGGCGGCAATCTCGGTGCGGGTACGCCGCTACCGCCGATCACCCTGTCGATGTTCGACAACATCATCGCGGCCGCGCCGGAGACCAGCGGAGCGGCCCTGTCCTATCTGCGCCTGACGCGCACCAACTCGCAGCCGTCGCTGACCGTGGCCCTGAATCACAACTGGCTGAACACCCTGCTGCAGAATCCGGCAGCCTACGGGTTTCCCGAGGCCGGCATCGTCACGGGCATGGCCACCAGCAGTTTCGGCGACGGCCTGCCGGTCGATCCGCTGAGCGGCGTGCCGTCGCCGGGTTTCGTTCCGGCCGCGGCGCAGCCGGCACCGCCGGCGGCGGTCGGTGCGCACGCGATCGGTTTCGAATACCAGGGCGAGCACCCCAACCACCAGATCGTCGTGCGGCCGCGCGACGGCCAGATCGACCTCGGTGCACGCGAGGCACCCGATCCGGATCGCCTGTTCGACGACGATTTCGATCTCGGCCTCGTGCTCTGAGCCGGTCCTGCCGCTCGCGACGGCCGAGCCGGACCGCTGCACCGGACCGGGCAGCGCCGGCGGGAAGCGGCAGCGCCGGGCGGCACAGTCATCCTGCGCGCTGCGATCGACCGTTCAATGCGCCGGTGGCGGCCCGCCATCCGCACCGGACGGCCGTACGCGTGGCCCGGGGAAGCTCAGCACCACGCCGCGCGACGGCGGAGTCGGCCCCTGCCAGAGCACCGGCACGTCCTGCGGGCGTGGCGGTTCGAGCGCGTCGTCCGGTAGCGCCTCGGCCTCGGTTTCCCAGCTCGGTTTCGGCTCGGGCGGCGCCGGGTCGAGGCGGCCCCAGAGCAGCGCGGCCATGAGCCCGCCGATCGCGCCGCCGAGATGGTATTCCCAGGACACGTGCGGCTCCTGCGGCAGCACGGTCGCGAGCATGCCGCCGTAGAGGAAGAACACGATCAGGCTGACCGCAGTCGCCAGCCGGTCGTGGCGCAGGAGACCGGAGAAGAACAGGAAGAACATTAGGCCATGCGTGAGCCCGCTCGCGCCGACGTGCCACGAGGGTCGTGCGAACAGCCACACGCCGACACCGGAAACGAGCCAGATCAGCGGCACCGCGCGCCGGCTCGCACGCGGATATGCGAAGGCCATCAGCGTGCCGAGCACGAACAGCGGCCCGCTGTTGAAGATCAGATGCTCGAACGAGCCGTGCACGAGCGGCGCGGTGAGGATGCCGATCAGACCGATCAAACGGCGTGGTCGTACGCCGAGCCAGTCGAAACTGTCGGGCCCGGCGATCTCGACGAGCTTGACCAGCCACGGCAGAGCGAGCGCGGCCAGGGCGATCAGCAGCGCGCGCTTCAACTGCGGCAGGTCGCGGCGCGGCGGAGCAGGGGTGTCTTCGGTCATCGGCCCGAGCTTGGGGCGTGCGGCGCTGGGCACAAGGCCGCGGTCGCCGCGTCGGCACGCCTCGGGTAGGCTCGCGCCTTTCGCACCGGAGCCGTCCGCATGCCCCTGTTTCGCCGCCTGTCCGCGCTCGCCGTGCTGCTCGTGCCGTCCGCCGTGGCCCGGGCCACGCCGGCCGATGAGGCTTTCCGGGCGATCTACGAGCAGGAATGGGCCTGGCGGCTCGCCGATGCGCCGCAATTCGCGACCGGCGTCGGCGTGCATGACTACGACGACCGCCTCGGCCATGTCGATGCGAAGTCGCAGGCCGCGCGGCTCGCGTATCTCACCGAGGTGTCGAGACGCCTCGATGCGCTCGACGTCGCGGCCCTGTCGCCGGCCGAGCAGGTGAACCATGCGGTCTACCGCGAGCAGATCGGCAACCTCGTCGCCGACCTGCGCCTGCACGAGTACCTGATGCCGATGACCTCGGACTCGAGCTTCTACGCGGATCTCGCCTTCCTGCCGCAGGCGCACCCCTTCGCGAGCGTGCACGACTACGAGAACTACCTCGCGCGGCTCGCCGCGATTCCGGCGTATTTCGACGAGCACATCGCCCTGCTCAGGCAGGGCGTGCGCGAGGGCCGCACGTTGCCGCGCGCCGTGCTCGAAGGTCGCGATCGGCCGATCCGCGACGTGGCCGAGCTGAAGGATCCCGAGGCGAGCGTCTTCTACGCGCCCTTCAAGAGCCTTCCGGAGACGATTCCGGCGACCGAGGCCGAACGCCTGCGCCGCGCCGGCGCGCGCGTGATCCGCGAGGCTGTGGTGCCGGCGTATGCGAAGCTCCTGAAGTATTTCGACGGCGAGTATGTGCCGTACGCGCGCCGCACGCTCGCGGCGAGCGCATTGCCGGATGGCAAGGCCTACTACCGCCAGCAGATCCGCGAATACACCACGCTCGATATGACGCCCGAGGCGATCCACGCGCTCGGCCGGCGCGAGGTGGCGCGCCTGCGCGACGAGATGCAGGCGGTGCTGCGCGAGGCGAAGTTCGACGGCGACCTCGCGGCCTTCATCGCCTTCCTGCGCCGCGATCCGCAGTTCTATGCGAAGACGCCGGACGAGCTGCTGCTGCGCGCCCGCGACATCGCCAAGCGCATCGACGGCCGGCTGCCCGCGTTCTTCGGCCGGCTGCCGCGCCTGCCGTACGGCGTCGAGCCGGTGCCGGACGCCATCGCGCCGTTCTACACCGGCGGCCGCTACGTACCAGCGGCGGGCGGCAGCACGCAGGCCGGCACGTACTGGGTGAACACCTACGACCTGCCGTCGCGGCCGCTGTACGTGCTGCCGGCCCTGACCCTGCACGAGGCCGTGCCGGGCCATCATCTGCAGATCGCGCTCGCCGCCGAGCAGGGCGAGCAGCCGCCGTTCCGGCGCTACGGTTACATCTCGGCCTACGGCGAAGGCTGGGCGCTATATGCCGAGCATCTCGGCATCGAGATGGGTCTTTACCGTACGCCGTACGAGCACTTCGGTCGGCTCACCTACGAGATGTGGCGCGCCTGCCGGCTCGTCGTCGATACCGGCATCCACGCGCTCGGCTGGACGCGCGACGAGGCGATCGCCTTCCTGCGCGACAACACCGCGCTCAGCGAGCACGAGATCGGGACCGAAGTCGATCGCTACATTTCCTGGCCCGGCCAGGCGCTCGCCTACAAGCTCGGCGAGCTGAAGATCCGCGAGCTGCGCGAGCGGGCCGAGTCGGCGCTCGGCCCGCGCTTCGACCGGCGCGCCTTCCACGACGCGGTGCTCGCGCCGGGCTCGGTGCCGCTGCCGGTGCTCGAGAAGCACATCGACGGCTGGATCGCGGCAAGTCGGACTCAGGCGGAGTGACGGTTCTGGCCGCGCTCCATCGTGCGGCCAGGGATTCCATGCATGGCGGCCGGAGGCGCCCGGGCGGCCGGATCGGCCGTGCCGGCCGATTCTCGCGCCGCGGTCCATGCCACCCGCTCCGCTAGAATGCACGGATGAACATGCCCGACTATCCGATCGTCCGTCTCAAGATCGAACGCCGCTCGAACCATCCGTGGATCTTCCAGAAGATGGTCGAGAAACCGGCGCAGAAGCCCAAGCCCGGTTCGCTCGTCGAGATCATCGACAAGGATGGGAACTTCGCCGGTCGTGGTTTCTACAACGGCCATTCGCGCATCGCACTGCGCGTGCTGAGCGCGGATCCGCACGAGGCGATCGACGAGACCTTCTTCGAGCGCCGCATCGCTGAGGCGGTACGCCTACGCCGCGAGATCCTCAGGCTCGACGAGGTCACCGACGCGTACCGCGTGATCCATTCCGAAGGCGATGGCCTCTCCGGCCTCGTCGTCGATCGTTTCGGCGACACGCTGGTCATCGAGTACTTCTCGGCCGGCATGTTCCGCCAGCGCGACGTAATCCGCCGCTGCCTCGACCGGCACTTCCCGGACAGCACGCTGTACTGGTTCGCCGAGGAGCACGTGCAGAAGCAGGAAAGCTTCGACTGCGCGATCCCGCCGCCACCGAAGCCATCGGTCATCAGCGAGCACGGCGTGAAATTCCATGCCGCACCGGGTACCAAGCACAAGACCGGCTTCTTCGCCGACCAGCGCGACAACCGCGAACACCTCGCGCGCTTCTGCGCCGGCCAGCGCGTGCTCGACCTGTGCTGCAATTCCGGCGGTTTCGCGATCTATGCGAAGACACGCGGCGCCGCCGAGGAGGTCGTCGGCGTGGATCTCGACGAGGAGATCCTCGGCATCGCCGAGCAGAACGCCCGCCTGAACCGCGCCAAGGTCCGCTTCGTGCAGGCCGACATCTTCCCGTGGCTGCGCGACGTGGCCGTCAACAACGGCGACCGGTTCGACGTGGTGGTCCTCGATCCGGCGAAGATGACCCGCGACCGCGAGCAGGTGATCCCGGCGCTGAAGAAGTACCTCGACATGAACAAGCTCGCGCTCGCTGCCGTGAAGCCGGGCGGGGTCTTCCTGACCTGCTCGTGCACGGGCCTGGTCAGCGAGGAACAGTTCCTCGACATGCTGCGCCGCGCGGCGTTCTATGCGAACCGCACGGTGCAGGTGCTCAAGGTGTCCGGTGCCGGCGCGGATCATCCTTTCCTCGCGCATGTGCCGGAAAGCCGCTACCTCAAGGCCGTGTTCTGCCGCGTCGAGTGAGGCGATGTTGCATAGCCTGCTGCAAGCCTGCGGCGGGCTGAACTTGCCGCGTATGCGGTGGGTCTGTGGGCGCTCTCGCCGCATGCGCGGTGGGTTGGGACGGGCATGATCGAACTCGCGGGTGTCGGCAAGCGCTATGCGATGGGCCGCCAGAGCGTGCAGGCGCTGGATGGCATCGACATGTCGATCGCGGCCGGCGAATTCGTCGCGCTGACCGGGCCCTCGGGTTCCGGGAAGTCCACGCTGCTGAACATCCTCGGCTGCCTGGATCACCCGGACACCGGCCATTACCGCCTCGCCGGACGCGACGTCTCGCGGCTCGACGATGCCGAGACCAGCACGCTGCGCAACCGGCACATCGGCTTCGTGTTCCAGTCCTTCCACCTGTTGCCGCGCCTGAGCGTGCTCGAAAACGTGCTGCTGCCGCTGCGTTTCGCGCATCCGCCCGATCCGGATGCGCCGAAGCGTGCGCGGGCATTGCTCGCGCGTGTCGGTCTCGACGAGCGCATGGCGCATCGTCCGAGCGAGCTCTCCGGCGGGCAGATGCAGCGCGCCGCGATCGCGCGCGCACTCGTGCTACAGCCGGACCTGCTGCTGGCCGACGAACCGACCGGCAACCTCGATTCGAAGAGTGCGGCTGACGTGCTCGCCCTGCTCGCCGAGTTCCATGCCGGCGGTCAGACCGTGGTGCTGGTCACCCACGACCCCGACGTCGCCGCGCGCACGCCACGCCAGGTACGGCTGCGCGACGGCAGGATCGAGCACGATGCGCTGGCGTGATCCGTTCCTCGCCGGCCTCGTCTGCCTCGCGGCGGCCTCCGCGTCGCCCGCTGCGGCACGCGTGATGTTCAGCGGCGAGGTGCGTGCCGTCGAAGCGCAGCCGATCCTCACGCCGCCGTCGCTCAGCTCGCCGGTCGTGCTGCGCTATTTCGTGCCGGAAGGCACGCGAGTCCGGAAGGGCGACGTGCTCGTGCGCATCGACCCGGGTCCCTCGGCCGAGAAGGCCGAGAGCCTCGCGCGCGACATTGAGCAGGCCGCGGCCAGGGCCGGCAAGGAGATCGCCGAACTCGCAGTGAAGGCCAACGAGGCCGAGCGCGCGCTTGTGGATGCCGAGGCGGCCTTCGAGAAGGCGCGCATCGATGCGGAAGTGCCACGCGCGCACCGCTCGGCGCTCGACTACGACCGCTTCCAGGGCGAGCTGCAGCGCACGACGCGCGAGAAGGCACTCAAGCAGCGCGAGTCCGAGGCGGCCAGGGCCGCAGTCCGGCGCCGCGAGGAAGAGGCGCGGCTCGAACGCGTCAAGCTCGGTATCGAGCGCGACTATCACGAGCGCCAAGTCGGGCTCGCCGAACTGCGCGCCGAGCAGCCTGGCGTGGTCGTGCATGGTTTCGACTCGCGGCATGGCACGCGTTACGAAGAGGGCGCCTCGACCATGCCCGGCCAGAAGATCGGCGAGGTCGTCGCCCACGGTCCGATGGCTGTGCGCGCCTGGATCCTCGAAGCCGATCGTGCGGCACTCGCCGAGGACGCGGCGGTACGGCTGTATTTCGACGCGCTGCCCGGCAAGTCGGTCGAGGCACATGTCCGACGCATCGCCGGCGCGCCGGACAGCAAGGCCGAATGGGGCAACGGGAGTTACTACACTGTGGACATCGATCTGCCGGCCGGCCTCGACCTGCCGCTCCTGCCGGGCATGAGCGTGCGCGTTGAACCGAGCGAAGCGGGAGCGGCGCTGTGAGGTGGCGCACCACGCTCGCCGCCGGCCTGCTGGTCGGGCTCGTGTCCGCCAGTCGTCTCGCGACCGCGGCGGCGGCCGAGACGCTGGCGCTCGACGGCGAGGTGATCGCACGCACGACCTCGGCGATCTCGCCGCCGGCGATTTCCGAACTCTGGCAGCTCACCCTGACCCAACTCGCCGCGGATGGCAGCCCCGTCCACCGCGGCGAGGTCGTCGCGGCGTTCGATGGCGGCGATCTGACCCGGCGCCTCGATGCCAAGCGCAGTGCGCTCGAGGAGAAGCGCCGCGAGCGCGACAAGCTCGTGCTCGAACACGCCGAGCACGAACGCACCACCCGGCTGGAGACTGAAGAACAACGGGCGCGGCTCGAGAAGGCACGCCGCAAAGCCAGCCAGCCGCCGGAGATCGTGCCGCGCGTGGACTACCGCAAGCTCGTCGTCGAATTGCACCAGGCCGAACGGCAGATGCAGCTGTCCGAGCAGCGCGAGCGCCTCGCCGCCGAACAGCGCCGTCAGGAACGGCGTCTGGCCGAGGCTGAAGTCGCGCGGCTCGAGGCTGAGGTGGATGCGCTGCAGAAGGGACTCGCCGCGCTCGAAGTCAGCGCATCGCGCGACGGCGTGATCCTGCATCTCACCAGCTGGAAGGGTGAGAAGTTCGCAGTCGGTTCGCAGGTCTGGCGTGGCCAGAGCGTCGCGCAGATCCCGGACCTCGACACGCTCGCCGTGCGCGCGCAGATCCCCGAGCGCGACCTGCTGCGCGTCGCGGTCGGTGCGGCCGCACGCATCGCTCTCGACGGCAGTGGCGCAAGCCTGCCCGGACGAGTGGTGGACATCGGTAGCGCGGTGCGCTCGAAATCGATCGCGCAACCAGTGCCGGTGGTCGATGCGCTGATCGAGTTCGCCGCGAAGCCCGCCGGGCTCAAGCCCGGCCAGACCGTGCGTGTCGAGGTGGCGCTCGCACCGGCCGCGACCGCCGAACGCGGGAGCGCGCCATGAACCATCGCCTGTCGCCGGGCCTGGCCGTGCTGCTGCTCGCTGCCTGCACCGAGCGCGCCGCGCACGCGCCGCCGACCGAGGTCGTGCAAGCCGCACCGCTGGTCATGGCCGTCGAGGCGCAGGGCGAGCTGCGTGCGGTCACGGCCACGCCACTGACCGTGCCGGGCGAGAACTGGGCCGACCGGCAGCTCGTCTGGATGCAGCCGGAGGGCAGCCTGGTGCATGCTGGCGAGGTGATCGCCCGCTTCACGGCCGAGGCAGGCAAGGTCGAGCTCGCCGCGACCGAGTTCGAGTTGCAGCGCGTGGCGCTGCAGCGCGCGGCCAAACAGGCCGAGCTCGCCACGAGCGACGACCGCGTGCAGGTCGATCTCGCCCAGGTCGCGACCGACCTCGGCATCGCGCAGCGCTACGCGCACGCCGATCTCGGCATGTTCGCGCGCAATCAGGTGCTCGATGCGGTGCAGGACGTGCGTTATCTCGAAGCCCGCCGCGGCGTGCTCGAATGGCGGCACGCCGAGACCGGCCGGCGCGCCGCCGCCGAGCTCGGCGTGCTCGATGCGCAGCGCGCGACCCAGGCGCTCAGCGTGGAAACTCATCGCAAGGACCTCGCTGCGCTCGAACTCATCGCGCCGCATGACGGCGTGTTGATGCTCGCCACCGACTGGTCCGGCGAGAAGCCGCGCATCGGCCAGCAGATGTGGGCAGGCAGCGAGTTCGGCAGCCTGCCCGACGTGGCCGAACTCGACGTGCAGCTCGGCGTGCCGCAGATCGAGGCCGGTGGCCTCAAGCTGGGTCTCGAGGTCAGCCTCCATCCGCTCGGCCGACCCGGCGAGACGATCACGACCCGGATCGGCTGGGTGGCCGCCGCCGCGCAACCGCAGAGCCGTGACAGTCCGGTCAAGTACGTCGCGGCACGTGCGCCGGTCCCGGCCGAGGCGGTGGCCCGCCTGCGGCTCGTGCCCGGGCAGCGCTTCGCCGCGACCATGTATCTCGAACGCCGCGAGCGTGGGCTATCGGTGCCGAACGTCGCCTTGCTCGCCGAAGGCGACGCGACCTATGTGGTCTGCCGCAACGGCCACGGCTACGAGCGTCGCAAGGTCACGCTCGGCACGCGCGGCCCGGCACGCTCGGAAGTCACCGGCGGACTTGCCGAGGGCGACGAGATCGTGCTCACGCCGAACGAGGTCCAGGCCGGATGATGGATCTCATTGCCTGGCGCGAGGCGCTCGAGGAACTCGGCCGGCGCAAGCTGCGCACGTTCCTGACCCTGCTCGGCCTGATCTTCGGCATCGGCGCGATCGTCGCCATGCAGGCAGTCGGCGAAGGCAGCCGGCGCGAAGCACTACGGCTCGTTGAGGGGCTTGGGCTAACCAATCTGATCGTGCGCGCCACGCCGCCGGACGGCGATGCGCTGCGCGAACTGCGCGGACGCAGCCTCGGCCTGACCCGCGCGGACGCCGCCGCGGCACGCGAAGTGATACCCGGCGCCACGGCCTGGGCCGCGGAAAAGGAGATCAAGACATTCGCCGCGTTCTCCGAGCAGGCCACGGGCAGCGCGCAGGCGAGTGGCGTGAGTCCGGGCTTCTTCGCGCTGGCAAGCCTCGCGGTCGCGGATGGGCGGGCGCTCGGTGACGTCGACGAATCGGCCCTCGCCGCGGTCTGCGTGCTCGGCCACCAGGCCGCGCGCAGTCTGTTTCCCGATGGCGCCGCGGTGGGCCGGCGTGTCAAGGTCAACCATCTTTGGCTCGAAGTCGTCGGCGTGCTCGCCGACCGCGACCTGTCGAGCGACCGCTTCGAGGGCGTGCCGCTCGGCCTCGAAGCGAACCGCATCTATCTGCCGCTCGCCACCGCGCATGCGCGCCTGCGCTTCCAGCCCATGGAGGACGAGATCGACCGCTTCCTGCTGCGTGTGGACGATCCGGCACGCATCGCCGGCGGCACGAAGGTGCTCGATGCGCTGCTCGCGCAGCGCCACGCCGGTGCGGGCGATTACTCGCTGGTCGTACCGGCGCAGCTGTTTCGCCAGCATCAGCAGACCCAGCGCATCTTCACGCTCGTGATGGCCGCGATCGCGGCCGTCAGCCTCGTGGTCGGCGGCATCGGCATCATGAACATCATGCTCGCCAACGTGCTCGAACGCCGCCGCGAGATCGGCCTGCTGCGCGCGCTCGGCGCGCAGCGCCGCGACATCGTCGCCCAGTTCCTGCGCGAGACCGCGGTGATCTGCGCACTCGGCGCGGGCATTGGCGTACTGTTCGGCGCAGCGTTGGCCTATCTCATCGCGCTGTTCGCACACTGGCAGGTCGCCTGGGCGCCGCTGCCCGTGCTGCTCTCGACCTTCGCCTGTGCCGCCGTCGGCATGGCCTTCGGCGTCTATCCGGCCCGTCAGGCCGCGCGGCTCGATCCGATCGCGGCGCTGCGCAGCGATTAAGGAGCTTGCCTAGGAGGCAAATGCATAAAGAAAGTGCCCGGGTGCCGAGGGCACCCGGGCGCGGGCCGGTCCCATACCCCGGAGGTATGGGATCTTTCGCCGGTTTCCAGGGGGGAGGAAACCGGCGATTCGCGCCCCGGCGGGGGACCGGGAGAGCGCTTTGAAGCCCTGACCTTAAGAACGATGAAGCAAGGAAAGGCGAACATGAAAAGCACCGTATCTTGAGAAAGATCTCAGTTAGCTCCGAGGTGCTGGTTCGCTGGTAGCACCAGATCCTCGAGTTCGAGCCGCAGCGTACGCGGCGCGCCGGCACGCTCTATGTCGAGGACCAGCACGCGGCCGGCCGGCAACATGCGCAGACGCTCGCGCCAGGCAGCGAGCGGGCGGGCGGTCACCGCCTCGCCGTCGATCGCCCGGATACGGTCCTCGGCCTGCACACCGGCTTTGTCCGCCGGACCTTTCGAAGTCACCGCGCCGACGCGCAGCCGCTCGCCGTCCTGCATCAGCCAGAGGCCGCTGCGGTCGTAATCGTCGGCCATGGCGGAGGCGTCGTTCGGGGCGAGGTACATCTTGCGGTGCGTGTAATCGAAGCCGACCGTGAAGCGTCGCAGCACGCCGCCACCGAGGTTCAGGTCCATGTCGTCCTCGGCGAAGGCACCCTTGTCACCGACGAACAGCCCGCCGACCACGCCGTGAACCTCGTGACCGCCGAGTT
>CAYYHP010000096.1:0-10485 GCA_964471815.1 uncultured Rhodanobacteraceae bacterium | reverse complement strand
CCAAGAGCGTCGGTTTTTCCAACTTAGCGTGGTCCAACTCCGGGGAGGGGCTCAAGGGGCGGACACTACTAAATTAACAGTGGTCCTGTTTACGGGGAGCAGGTCAACACCGCATCGCATACCTTGGCGGTGCCATGCATCAAGCACGATGGATCAGTGGCCCTACGAACAAGCCCGATGCCTGTTCGCTTACCCCGTGGCTCAGCATTCCGCGATACCGAGCCTCCTTCGGAGGAGAACCACGCCGCCGCCCTGTTGTGCCTTTCTGTCAAATAGCGACCTGATCGTGACGGCAGTTACACCGTTGAGCCTGAAACAGCTGGATGAGATCTTGAATTGGACGAAAGCCAACTGTTGATCGCGGACTGATACAACCGGCCACATAGCTGCGAGTCTAAAAGAGAGAAAACACAATGCAATTCCAGCACAGGCATGCCACTAAAGCAGACATAGCCAGGATCGTGGATATTTACAATCTTGCCGTGGCCACACGCAAATGCAGTTGCGACCTTGAACCCACAACGATCGAGAAACGTTACCTTTCCTTTTCGAAGCATACGCCGGACCACCGCCCCTTGTGGGTCGCACTGGATGCCCAGAACAAAGATTTCGGGGTCGCAGGCTACCTTGGCTTCTTCCACTTCATAAACGAGCGTCCGGGTTATTTCATAACGGCCGATATCGCCATATACCTGCACCCTGCATATCAAAAGAAGGGACTTGGCACATACATGCTGGGCCAGGCCATCGCAGCCGCCCCGGAGCTAGGAATCGAAGTCCTGACAGCCACCATCTTCGCCAAGAATGCAGCCAGTATCCGCCTTTTTGAGAAGCATGGTTTCGAGAAGTGGGGGCACATGCCGAGAGTTGCTCGTCTCGAAACTGTCGAACACGATCTGGTACTTGTCGGCCGTCGGCTGGCCGCCTGAAAATCCGCTCCCAGATTGCTTGAGCGAAATATGTTCCCAGTGATTCAGGAAGACCCGGGCGGGATTCAGGGCACGAGCAACCGCGCGTGATCCTAATAGAAGCCGAAGGGTAACTCGGCCGTCCGTATTGCAGCATGGTCGAGCGCATCGATAGTCCCACGTTCAAGGCAAAAGTGGCGCGGCACTCGGCACTCGGCACTCGGACTGAGCGTTTATTTTCTGTGTGGAGGGTGTCGACCATGCGCAAATCATGCCGGGAACCAAGAGCGTTCATGCGGTAACCCACGCTCGCGGCGCGCGGAGTCGACATGCTGCAGCGGAAGGCGGTCACTGATGCAAGCCCCCCCCTGTCGGGGTCGGCTCTACGAGCAGCAACGAGTTTTCATGGTTGAAGATCGGGATTCAAAGAATCATTCCATGCGCACACGGCATCCGTATACCGGCTTCGCAGACTTCCCATGTCCGGATGCCTGGCCTGAGCCGCGGATCAGCTGTGCCGCGAGGCGAGTGTTTTGACGACACTGCCAAGGCCATGCCCTCGTGCACGCAGCAGCACGAGCAGGTGGAAGACCAGGTCGGCGGCTTCACCGAGGAAAGCCGCATCGTCCTCGGCCACCGCAGCGAGGCAGGTCTCGACGCCCTCCTCGCCGACCTTCTGCGCCATGCGCTGCAGGCCGCCGTCGAACAGCTTTGTGGTGTAGCTGCCGGCCGGACGATCACGTTCGCGCTGTGCCACCAGCGCATCGAGCTCCGCGAGGAACGCGAGCGGTGGTGTGCTGGCCGTGCCGAAACAGCTCGGTGAGCCGAGATGGCAGGTCGGCCCCTCCGGTTCGGCCAGAACGAGCAGCGTGTCGGCATCGCAGTCGGTATGCAGCCCATGCAGATGCAGGTAATGCCCGGAGCTCTCGCCCTTGGTCCACAGGCTGGCCCGGCTGCGGCTCCAGAACGTCACCCGGCCTGTCGCGAGCGTGCGCTGCAGGGCCTCGCGGCTCATGTAACCGAGCATCAGGACCGCGCCGCTACGCCAGTGCTGGACGACGGCGGGCAACAAACCATCGCCTTTGTTCCAGTCGAGACGATCGGGATCGAACGTGACAGACGCGGACATGCGAACTCCCGGGAAATCGGTTCGGTGCATCAGGGACGGATCGCGATGCCCTGCGCAGCGAGATGGCGCTTGAGCGCAGGAATCGGAATGGCGCCGCTGTGGAACACGCTCGCCGCGAGCGCGGCATCCACGTCGGCTCGGGCGAACACCGCGGCGAAATGCTCCATCGCACCGGCACCGCCGGAGGCGACTAGCGGCACGCGGCACCGCCTGCGCGCGGCAGCCAGTTGCTCGACATCGTAACCCTGGCGGACGCCATCGCTGCCCATGCAGTTCAGCACGATCTCGCCAGCGCCGCGCCGCTGCGCTTCGTCGATCCAGTCGAGCGTGCGTCGCGCGAGCGCGCGCGTGCGACTCGGATCGCCGGTGTACTGACGCACGCGCCATTCGCCGTCGGCATCACGCAGCGAATCCACGCCGACCACGACGCACTGCACGCCGAACGCGCTGGCGAGCTCATCGATCAACGCGGGCCGTTCGAGTGCCGGCGAATTCACCGAGACCTTGTCGGCACCGGCATGCAGTACCTCACGCGCATCCTCGACGCTGCGGATGCCACCGGCGACGCAGAACGGGATGTCGATGACACGGGCGACGCGCTCGACCCAGTCGCGTGCCACGCGCCGGCCCTGCGGGCTCGCCGTGATGTCGTAGAACACCAGTTCGTCGGCACCTTCGTCGCGATATCGCAGCGCGAGATCGACGATCTCGCCCATCACGACGTGATCGCGGAAACGCACGCCCTTGACGACCTTGCCCTCGGCCACGTCGAGGCAAGGAATCAGCCGTCGCGTCAGCATGCGAGCGCATCCGGCAGGGTCAGCGTGCCGTCGAGCAGGCTGCGGCCGAGGATCGCGGCAGCCGCACCGACCGCACGCAGGGCACGCACGTCGTCGCCATGCCGCACGCCACCGCTGGCCTGTACGGCCAGATCCGGAGCGAGCGCGCGCAGATGCCGGTAGAGCTCGAGGTTAGGCCCGCCCAGCATGCCGTCGCAGGCGATGTCGGTGCAAAGGACGTGCCTCGCGCCGGCCGCCGCATAGCGTGGAGCGAGCTCGTCGAGGCTCGCGTTCTCGGCGGTGGTCCAGCCCGCGCTCGGCAGGCGCCAGAGGCCATCGGTGAAACGGGCGTCGAGTGCGATGCACAGGCGCTCGGCACCGTAGCGCCCGATCCATCCGCAAACCAGGGCGGGATCCCGCACCGCGAGACTGCCGACCACCACGCGCGACACGCCGGCATCGAACAGGCGACGCAGATCGTCCTCGCGCCGCACACCACCGCCGGCCTGGACGCGCATCGTGCCGGCGGCGATGGCCTCGATCACGCGCAGGTTCGCAAGGCTGCCGCTGCGCGCGCCGTCGAGATCGACGACGTGCAGCCAGGGTGCACCCGACGTGGCGTATTCATGCGCGAGCACCAGCGGTTCGACGTCGTAGCGGGTCTGCTGCGCGTAATCCCCCTGCCGCAGGCGCACCACCTGGCCGTCACGCAGATCGATCGCGGGAATGACCTCGAAGCTCATAGGCTCAGGAAATTCCGCAGGAGGCGCGCACCGACGGCCGCCGAACGTTCGGGATGGAACTGCATGCCGTAGAAGTTGTCCCGCTGCACGACGGCCGAGAAGGGTCCGCCATAGTCGGCACTGGCCAGAGTCCAGGGCCCGACCGGGGCAGCGTAGCTGTGCACGAAATACGCGAAGGCCGGTGCGTCCAGTCCATCAAGCAACGGCGAGTCCCGTTCCACGCGCAGCGCGTTCCAGCCCATCTGCGGCACACGCAGATCGTCGCGATCCGGAAAGCGCGCGACTCGTGCCGGTATCAGGCCGAGGCACAGGCTGTCGCCTTCCTCGGAGCTTTCGAACAGGAGCTGCATGCCGAGGCACACGCCGAGCACCGGCTGGCGCAATTCGCGCACGAGATCGACCAGACCGAGCTCGCGCAGGCGCTGCATGGCCGGACCGGCCGCACCGACGCCCGGCAGGACGACGTGGCTCGCCGCGGCGATGCGCGCTCGCTCGGCGCTCAGTTCCGCCGCGATGCCGAGCCGCTCGAAGGCATAGCGTACCGAACCGATGTTGGTACCGCCGGCATCGACCAGGATCACCTCGCCCATCAGAGCACCCCCTTGGTGCTAGGCAGCTCGGCTCCGTCACGGTGCAGTGCGGTACGCAATGCGCGGGCCACAGCCTTGAAGCAGCCTTCGACCATGTGGTGCGCGTTCTCGCCGCGCACGCCGAGGTGCAGATTCGCGCCCAGCGCGTCGCACAGTGAACCGAAGAAGTGCGGGACCATCTCGCACGGCAGATCGCCAACCCGCTCGCGCGGGAAGCGGCCATCGAACACGAAGCAGGCACGGCCGGAGAGGTCGAGCGCGGCCGAGACGATCGTCTCGTCCATCGGCAGCACCAGCCGCGGCGCGACCGGACCGCCCTCGCCTTCCGCCGCCGCGCCGTAGCGGCCGATGCCGCGCTTGTCGCCGAGCGCGCGACGCAACGCCTCGCCGAGCGCGAGTGCGCAGTCCTCGACGGTGTGGTGCTCGTCCACGTGCGTGTCGCCCGCGCAGCGCAGCGTCAGCGCGAAGCCGCCATGCTTGCCGAGCTGCTCGAGCATGTGATCGAAGAACCCGATATCGGTGGCGACGGCCGGATCGGCGGTGCGATCGAGATCGACTTGCACCTGGACTATGGTCTCGCGCGTGCGGCGCGTGCAGGACGCGATACGCGGCGCATCGCACAGCACATGCGCGATCGCGTCCCAGGTCCAGGCCTCGCCGAGCTTGAAGCCGCGCACGCCCAGGTTGTCGGCGAGCTGGAGATCGGTATCGCGATCGCCGATCACCGCGGAATCGGCACGGCTCCAGCCGTCATCGCGCAGGTAATGGCGCAGCAGGCCGACGCCCGGTTTGCGCGTGTCGAGCCCCTCGTGCGGAAAACTGCGGTCGATCAGCACCTCGCGGAACGCGATGCCCTGCGAGGCGAGGATCTGCATCATCAACCGGTGCGGCCCATCGAAGTCGGCCTCGGGAAAACTTACCGTACCGAGACCGTCCTGATTACTGACCATGATCAGCTCGTAATTCGAGGCGACGCAGCGGCGCAGTGCCGGGATCACGCCTTCGACGAGAGCCAGTTTGTCGTAGCGGTCGATCTGCTGGTCAGGCGGCTCGAGGATCAGAGTGCCGTCGCGATCGATGAACAACAGCTTGCGCGGCATCAGGCGGCCTCCCGGCGTGCGGCCAGCACGCCGAGTGCGGCATCGTTCTCGGCCGGTGCGCCAATGCTCAGGCGCAAACAGCCCGCGAGTCCCGGATAACGGCCGACGTCGCGCACGACCACGCCCCGATCGAGCAGCGCGCGATAGGCCGCGGCGGCATCGGCGAAGCGTACGGTGATGAAGTTGGCGGCGGAAGGCAGCACCTCGCGGATGCCGGACAATGCGGCGAGCGCGATCGCCAGGCGTGCGCGCTCGCTGCGCGCCACGGCAATGCGCCGTGCCGTTTCGTTGCGTGCGGCGGGCGCCAATGCGGCGAGTGCCGCCGCGAGACACGGCGTGGGCAGTGGATACGGCGCCATGATCCGCCGCAGCAGGCCGATCACCGCAGCGTCGGCGAGCAGGCAGCCGATGCGCGCCCCGGCGAGCGCCCAGGCCTTCGACAGGGTGCGCAACACCGCGAGGTTGTCGAACCGCGCAAGCAGGCCGGCCGCGCTCGGCGCCTCGGCAAATTCGATATAGGCCTCGTCGACGACGACCAACGCACGCTCGCGCAGCGCCTCAGCGATCCGCTCGATTGTCGCCAAAGGCACGAGACTGCCGGTCGGATTGTTCGGCGAGCAGAGGAACACGAGCTTCACGCGCGTATCGATGCACGCGAGCACGGCCTCGACGTCGAGCGAGAAATCCCCGGCGAGCGGCACCTCGATCACGTCCGCACCCTGCACGCCGGCGGCAACGGCATACATGCCGAAGGTCGGTGGACAGATCAGCACGGCATCCTCGCCGGCGCGACAGAAGGCGCGCACGAGGAGATCGATCGCCTCGTCGCTGCCGCGTCCGACCAGCACCTGCTCGGCCTGCACGCCATAGAGGCCGGCGAGCGCGGCGAGCAGATCGTCCGGTTGCGGTTCCGGATAGCGATTCAATCCGAGCCCGGAATCGCCGGGCGGTGGCCACGGCGATTCGTTGGCATTCAAAAATACGCGACCGCCACGAGCCTCCATGCGTGCCGAGGCATACGGCTTCAGCGCGAGCAGCTCGGCACGCGCGCGGCCGAGGATGCTCATGCCGCCTCCAGCCGCTCGAGCCGGACCGTCACCGCCCGCTCGTGCGCGGCTAGGCGTTCGGCCTGCGCCAGCGTAGCGGCACACGGGCCGATCGCACGCAGACCCTCCCGGCTCAGCTCCTGCACGGTGATCAGTTTCAGGAAGCTCGCCACCGACACGCCGCTCCAGGCGCGCGCGAAGCCGTAGGTCGGCAGCACGTGGTTGGTGCCGCTGCAGTAATCGCCCACAGCCTCCGGCGACCACGCGCCGAGGAACACGGAACCGGCGTTCTCGACCTTCTCGAGCCAGCGGCGCGGCTCGCGCACGTTGAGGATCAGGTGCTCCGGCGCATAGCCGTTGCTGATTTCGAGCGCCTGTTCGAGCGATTCGACGCGGACCAGACGGCTGTTGGACAAGGCGCGCAGCGCGATCTCCGCGCGCGGCAGCTGCAGCAGCTGATCGTCGAGTGCCTGGGTGGTCGCATCGAGGACCTCCGCCGATGGTGACAACAGCACCACCTGCGAATCCGGCCCGTGCTCGGCCTGCGACAGCAGATCGGCGGCGACGAATTCCGGATCGGCTCCGTCGTCGGCCACGATCAGGACTTCGGACGGACCGGCCGGCATGTCGATCGCGCAACCGTCGGGCGCCATCTCGACTTGGCGCTTGGCTTCGGTGACCCAGGCATTGCCGGGGCCGAACAGTTTGTCGCATTTCGGCAAGGTGTCGGTACCGAAGGCCATCGCCGCGATCGCCTGCGCGCCGCCGAGCTTGAACACGCGGCTCACGCCGCAGAGGCGTGCGGCATACAGCACCGCCGGATCACAGCTGCCATCGGCCTGCGTGGCCGGCGTGCACAGGATCACCTCTCGGCAGCCGGCGAGCGCGGCCGGCACGCCGAGCATCAGCGCGGTCGAGGGCAACGGCGCGGTGCCGGCCGGCACGTACAGGCCGACCCGGCCGATCGGGCGCAGCATGCGCTCGCAGCGCACGCCGGGCGCGGTCTCGATGCTGACCGGCTGCGGTGCCGACTCGCGGTGGAAGCGCTCGATACGCGCGCGCGCCTCGGCGATCGCCTGCTTGAGTTCTGCGGACAGCGCCGCCTCGGCCCTGGCGAACTCCGCTGCATCGACTTCTAATGCGGGCAGCTCGCAGCCGTCGTAGCGCCGGGTCAGAGCGCGTAGCGCGACATCGCCATCGGCGCGTATCTGATCGAGGATGCGGCGCACGCCATCCTCGATCTCGCGACTGCGGTTCTGGATCGGCCGCGCGAGCAGTTCGCGACGCCGGGCGGGTTCGAGCGAATTCCAGTCAACGATGTTCATGCGAGCATTTTCTCCACGGGCAGGACGAGCATGTCGCGGGCGCCGGCGCGCTTCATCTCTTCGAGGTGCTGCCAGGTCACCGCGCCGAAGCACAAGGCCTGGACGGCGACGACGCCCGGATCGCCTTCGATGGACGTGACCGTCGGCGGCTGCCCGTTCGGCAGCAGGCGGGCGATCTGGCCGAGTGCATGACGCGGCGCATTGAGCAGGACCAGCTTGGACTCGCGCACCTGGATCACGCCATCGATGCGCCGCAGCAGGAGTTCCTGGAGTTCGCCGCGCTCGTCGGCCGGCGTTTCTGCTGCGCCAGCGAGCACGGCCTCGCTGTCGAGGATTGTGGCGACTTCGCGCAGCTGGTTGGCCTGCAGCGTCGCGCCGGTCGAGACGAGATCGCAGATCAGATCGGCCGTGCCGAGACGTGGCGCGATTTCGACGGAACCCGACAGCACCACGACCTTCGCCTCGACGCCTGCGCGTCGCAGCCAGTCGGTGAGCAAGGCCGGGTAGCTGGTCGCGATGCGCAGGCCAGCGATCTGCTCGGGGCCGCGGTGGTCCCATTCCTGTGGCATCGCGATCGCGAGCCGGCAACGTCCGAAGCCGAGCGCGCGAAGTTCACGGAAGGCCGGTTCCTCGCCGCGCTGGCCCGCGGCGAGGATCTGCTCGCGCAGCACGTTGCGGCCGACCACGCCGAGATCGCAGACGCCCTCGGCGATCAGGCCGGGAATGTCGTCATCGCGCACCAGCAGCAGGTCGACCGGCATGCTCTCGCCGAAGCAGAACAGCTTGTCGCGACTTTGCCGGAACTTGAGACCGCATTTGGCGAGCAGGTCCTGGGATGGGTCGCCGAGGCGTCCCGACTTCTGCACGGCGATGCGCAGACGATCGCGTGGCTTGATCATGCCCGTTCTCCCGCCGCCGCACGCCGGCCCGCGGCGCGGCGCGCTGGCCGCGCGGAGGCACTCAGGGCGTTGGCCGCTGCACGGTACCCCCCAGTGCCCTGCAGGAGACATCGCGAGACACGACCGATGGTCGTCACGCTCACGGACGTACGCTCATGGATTTCACGGTAGGACATCCCCTCGATCAGATACGGCACCACGTGCCAGCGGTCGACCATGGCCTCGATCTCGGCCGGCGTGCACAGGTCGCGCAGGAAGGCACGCATCGCCTCGACCGAGTCCAGAGCCAGCAGCGCGCGGCATAGCGCCTCTTCGGCGGCCTGTGGTTCGGTGTCGGGTTCGACGAAACGGCGCTTCATCAATGTATTAACACGCTATCACGATGAAACGAAGCTAACCGATCGCCTCGTGACTTGCAAACTTGCCTATGTGCCCGGCATGGCCGGCCCACGGCAGGCGGCCGGTCCGGCATGGGCTTGGCGCTCGAGGCGCGGCGCGGTAACGTGTCCACACCGTGTAACCCCGTGGAGGGCGGGATGCGCGGAGTGGGGCGACTGCTCGACGGCATGCGCGGGCCGCTGCTGGACAGCCTGCTGTGCGCCTGCGGCACTGCGGCCTAAGCCGACCACATCACGCCCGTCCTGCGTGCCGGCGAGGACTCCCACGCCCTAGAGGCGGACACGACCTATCTGCACGAGCCCGCGGCGACGGCGCGCGCCGAAGAGATGTTCGCGCGCGCTGCCGTCGGCGAATTCCTGCCTTTGTCCACTGGCGGCGCGACCTTCGGGTTCGCCGACGGTGCGTACTGGTTCCACCTGCGCCTGAGCAATGCCGATCATCCGGAGAGGCGCTGGCTGCTGGTCCAGGAATACGCCCTGCTCGACCGTATCGATCTCTACGTCCGCCACGCCGATGGCCGTATCGAGCACCACGCGTCCGGCGACCTGCTGCCGTTCGGCCAGCGCGCCGTACGCTACCGGCAGCCGAACTTCTGGCTCGATCTACCACTCGGCGAACCACTCGACATCCTGCTGCGGCCGTCAGCCAGAGCTCGATGCAGGTGCCGCTGGCGCTGTACACGCCAGCCGCATTCGCCGAGACCGAGGGCAACGCTCAGCTCGGCCTCGGCATCTATTCGGCATCCTGTTCGCTCTGTTGGCCTACAACCTGATTCTCTCGATCGCGCTGCGCGACAGCTCCCATCTCTATTACAGCCTGCACATCGTCGGTACCGGCCTCGTGCTGATCTGCCTGTATGGGTTCGCCTTCGCCTATTTCTGGTCCGATTCGCCCTGGCTCGCGAACGTTGCCGTGCCGATCTCGATAAGCCTGGCCCTGCTCTCCGTGCAGCTGTTCGCCCGGGATTTCCTCGGCCTGCGCGATCGCTGACCGCTCGGCGCTCGGTTACTGAAGGCGCTGATTGCCTTCCGTCTCGCGCACATGCCCCTATCGCTATCCACCAGCTACCGAACCGCAGTGATGGCCGGCACGGCCGCGGTCTTTCCGGGCATCGCCGCAATCGCGCTCGCCGCCTACATCACGGCACGCCGCGGCTACCGGCCGGCACGCCTGTTCCTGCTGTCCTGGATGGCCCTGCTCGGCGGAATGGCGATCTACGCAATGCTGTCGTTCGGCATCCTGCCGAAGAGGTTCGTCACCGAATACGGCCTGCAGGTCGGCTCCGCGCTCGAGATGCTGCTGATGTCGCTGGCCCTCGCCTACCGCTGGGCCGCGCTGCGCGGTGAGAACGAGCGCCTGGTGCGCGAGACGAATGAACGGCTCGAACAGCACGTCGAGAACCGCACGCAGGAGCTGCGCGATGGGCTGACCGGCGTCTACAACCGCCGCCATTGCGACACCAGTCTGCTGCCGATGCTGGCATGCTGCCTCGCCGCCGGCGAAGCGTTCTCCCTGCTGCTGATCGATCTCGATCACTTCAAGCGGGGCAACGACATCTGAGGCCATA
>CAYYHP010000095.1:0-10643 GCA_964471815.1 uncultured Rhodanobacteraceae bacterium | reverse complement strand
TACATGCTCGGACGCACCGAGGCGTTGCTCGGCAACTCCGAGGCGGCGCAGGTCGCCTTCCAGGCCGTGCGTCGGCAGGTCGCCGGCGGCGCGACCGACCCGCTCGGCGTGGCGTTGACCAGTCTCGGCGACGAGGCGCGCCTGCATCTGGATGCGCACGAGGATGCCGCCGCCGTCGCGCTCTATGCCGAACAGGCCGCGCGCGGTTCGGCGTACGGTCGGGCCTCATTGCTGTTCGTCGCACGTGCGCTGGTCGGCGATCCTGTGCGTCTCGAGCGCACCATCGCCGATCCGCTCGTGCGGCGCCTCGTCGCCGTCTATCTCTACAGCCGCGCACCGGAGGCGGACGACTGGGCGAGTGCCGAATACGACGCGAGCGGTACGCTGAGCAAGGCCGGCGAGAAGGCCGAGGCGCGCATCGGCGGCTTCCTCGCCCTCGTCGAGAAGCAGGGCATCGAGAAGATGCCGGGTGCCGACCGCCTCGCCGCGCTTGCCTACCGGCACGGCGACTACGCACTCGCCCAGCGCTTCGCCGAGAAGGACACCAGCGGTCTCGCCTGGTGGGTGCGCGCCAAGCTCGCCTTGCGCGACGGCGATGCGACGCGTGCGGCGCAGGCCTATGCGGAAGCGGCCAAGGCCTTCCCGGCGGACGAGCGCTGGGGCGAGGGCGAGTATTTCGACGGCGCGCCGCTGGTTCCGCAATGCCGCGTCGAAGGCGAGGCGGGCACGCTGGCCCTCTCGCGCGGCGAGTACGTCGCCGCACTCGAACATCTCTACCGGGGAGCCAGGGAATACTGGCCGGATGCAGCCTATGTCGCCGAGCGCGTGCTGACGGTCGACGAGCTCAAGGCCTTCGTCGATGCGAAGGTGAGCCCCTTAGCACCGGCCATGCCGCCGACCGAGAGCGAACAGTACGGCTGGCTGCCGTCTTCGCCGGCGAACGCCTTGCGTGAGCTGCTCGCGCGCCGGCTGCTGCGTGCCGATCGCTATGATGAGGCGCTCGCCTATTTCGACGATCCCGCGCTGAAGGCCAAGGCCACGGCCTACTTCGAGGCGCGCCGCGCGGCGGACAAGGGCGACCGCATCGAGCGTGCCCGCGCCTGGTACGCCGCCGCGCGCGCGGCGCGCGTCGATGGCATGGAACTCATCGGCTACGAACTCGATCCGGATTACCGCTTCTACGACGGCAGCTTCGACCTGCACTGGCAGCCGGATAACGACGATGGCACGAAGCCGTCGAGGACCGATATCCCGGTGCCGGACAAGCTCGCCACCGCGGGTGAACGCGAACGGGTCGCTGCGAGCCGCGCTCACCCGCTCGAACGCTTCCACTACCGCTACGTCGCCGCCGGTTTCGCGAGCAAGGCCGCAGATCTGCTGCCGCCGCGCTCGCAGGCGTTCGCCGCGGTGCTCTGCCACGCGACCGGCTGGCTGCTGTACCGCGATCCGCCGTTTGCACAGACGCTCTACCGACGCTACGTGCAGCAGGGACCGTACATGCCGTGGGCCGCGCATTTCGGTACCGAGTGCCCGGAGCCGGATTTCGCCGGCGCCGAGCGACGGCTCGAGGCCGAGCGCATCGCCCACATCAAGCGCGTCGCGCGGCATGCCGCGCCGTATGTCGGTGCAGGTCTGATTCTCGCTGGCCTCGCCCTCGTGCTGGTCTGGCGGAAACGACGCAAGACGATCCCACCCGGAGCGGATTCAGGCGCTGCGTCATGACCTAGCGCCCGTGTCGGGCAAGCGCTGCTTCCGTCGATCCATTTCGACCGGCCCACTGCCCGTGCGGCAAGTCGTTTGCGCGAGACGGAGTGACGCAGCTACGACCGGATGTACGGGCCACATGCCTGCCGCTCGCGCACCCAAGGTCGGCGCGGAGCCGGTCGTCGGTGTTTGCGCCCGTAGTTTCTGGCCGGTTGTGCGGACTCGCCATCGGCAGTCGTGCATTCGCATCGAGGGCGGCGGCGCTGCTTCTCCGGTGTGCAGCCGCGTAGTAGTGCGTCAGCCGGTCTGTGTGCTGAACGGCGCGTGTTCGCCTGGAGAATGCGTGGACGTTTGGATCTTCCGTCTCTTCTTGCCCCGGAGCCGCCGTCGCCATGTCCGTCCTTGCTCTTGCCTTCGGCCTCGCTGCACTGAACGCCAGCATGGCCGGGCCCCGCATCCAGGTCACAACCTGGGCCAATCCCGATGATGCCCTGGCCCTCACCGTAAGTTCCGACGCCGAGCATCAGTGCCGGCTCGAGGTCAAGGCCGACCACGGACGCGAGAAACCGGAAAAGGTGAATTGCCATTTCACACTTCCAGCGGGTGCGAGAGTGATCCATGTGGCCGGCACGAGCAGCGGGCGCGATCCGCGCAGTCGGCTGGCGTGGGACTGGAAGGTCGACCAGGTCTGGAAGATCGTCGACGCCGGTCCGGCCATAGCACCGTTGCACGGCAGCGAACCGGATTTCGGCAAGCGGGTTCTGGCGTTCGTCGCGGCGGAGACGGCCTACGGCAAGCGCCGCGAGCGCGGGTATGCATTGCTCGAGGCCAATCCGGGCAAGGTTGCGCAGGCCGACATCGAGGCCGCCGAGCGGCGCCTCGGTTTCGCATTGCCGTCGGAGTTCAAGAGCCTGCTCGCGGCGACCACGCAGCTCCAGAATGGCGACAACTACACGACGCGAATCGCGGATTTGAAGAGCACCTACGAGATGATGGTCCACGACTGGGGTGCTTCACGTGAGGACCTGGAATCGTCGAAGTCAGTTGCATTCAAGACCTTTTACGAATCGAGCACCATCCTATTCACCGAGGTTGGCGACGGGCTCGGTGGTTTGCTGTTCCAGCCCGCCCCGGTAAAAGCTTGCGACGGCGCTGCAGCCTACTTCTGGCTGCATCAGGACCATGGACGACCGGAGCTGTTGCGCGATGGAGACGGCAAATGTGTCGATTTTCCCGGTGCTTTCAATTGGCTGATGCAGCGTTTCGTGCTCGCCGGATACGCTGATGATGTAACGGCCGATGAAGTCGTGATCGACACCTCGGCTCCGGTCGTGCCGGTCAGTCTCTACGTGTCGGCGGACGAGAAGGCGCCGGTAATCATCCGTACCTATGGCGACTAGAAGCCGGGGCGCGTCGACGCGTGAATCTCTGCGTGGCGGGCACGCTCGATGGCGATCCGGCAGCCGGGCCGCGTTGCCGGCGAATGCGAGCGCATGAGTCTCCGCGCCTCTTGCCTCCGGCTGAACCGTGCGGTCACGCGGTCGCGCGTCTGCACGATCACGCGGCATCTCTGACACGGCGGCATTACACAGGCCCGACCGACGCGCGATAATCGCGCGCTTGCCGCCGCTGCGGCGTCCGGTGCGTGTGACATTGAAGAAATCCGACTTCCATTTCGATCTGCCGGCCGAGCTGATCGCGCAGCAGCCGCTGGCGCAGCGCAGTGCGAGCCGGCTGCTGGTCGTCGACGTGCCGGCACGCTCCTTCGCGGATCGACGCTTCGGCGAACTCGACGGATACCTGCGGCCGGGCGATCTCCTGGTGTTCAACGACACGCGCGTGCTGCCCGCGCGGCTGTTCGCGCGCAAGGCGAGCGGTGGTGCGGTCGAGATCCTGATCGAGCGGCTGCTCGGTCTGCACGAGGCGCGCGTGCAGCTCGGCGTGAACCGCAAGCCGGCGGCGGGCGCCACGCTGGTCCTCGACGACGGTACGCGCGCTACGGTGCTTGGTCGCGACGGCGAATTCTTCATGCTGCGATTCGAGACCGACGAGCCCATCGAGACGCTGCTGAACCGCCTCGGCCGCCTGCCGTTGCCGCCATACATCGCGCGCGAGGCCGGCGAGGTCGATGCCGAGCGTTACCAGACCGTGTTCGCCCGCGTGCCGGGCGCGGTCGCCGCGCCGACGGCCGGTCTGCATTTCGATCGCGCGCTCCTCGACCGGCTCGCGGTCGCCGGCGTCGAGTTCGGCCATGTCACGCTGCACGTCGGTGCAGGCACGTTCCAGCCGGTGCGCAGCGAGCGGATCAGCGAGCACGTGATGCACCGCGAATGGCTCAACGTCGGCGCGGAGCTGGTCGAGAAGATCCGCCGCACGCGCTCGCGCGGAGGGCGCGTGATCGCGGTCGGCACGACCGTGGTGCGTGCGCTCGAGAGCGCGCTGCGCGATGGCGAGGTGCAGCCATTCGCCGGCGAGACGCAGATCTTCATCTTCCCGGGCTACACGATCCGCAGCGTGGATGCGCTGATCACGAACTTCCATCTACCCGAATCGACCCTGCTGATGCTGGTCTCGGCCTTTGCCGGCCGTGAGCTGGTCCTCGCTGCCTACCGGCATGCCGTTACCGAACGCTACCGGTTTTTCTCATACGGCGATGTGATGCTGATCCTGGCGCAGGGGGCTGCCGGGTGAGGTGGCATTCGCTCGGTACTCGCGGCTCGACAGTAGAGGAAATGCGTTGCACTCGATGCCCATCCACAGGGCCGAGCCGCCCCGAGCCGATCACGAGACGGGTCGCGGGTCGTCAACTACCTGTTCCGCAACACGGGTTTCGCCCATGAACTTCGCCCTGCTCGCCACCGACGGCCCTGCGCGCCGCGGTCGCCTCACCTTCCCGCGCGGAACCATTGAGACGCCGACCTTCATGCCGGTCGGCACCTATGGCTCGGTCAAGGCCATGCTGCCGCGTGATCTCGTCGAGATCGGCGCGGAGATCATCCTCGGCAACACCTTCCACCTGCTCCTGCGGCCTGGCCTCGACGTCATCGGCGCGTTCGGCGGGCTGCACCGCTTCATCGGCTGGTCGAAGCCGATCCTCACCGATTCCGGTGGCTTCCAGGTGTTCTCGCTCGCCGCGCGCCGGAAGATCACCGAGGACGGCGTGCGCTTCGCTTCGCCGGTCGACGGATCGCCGGTGTTCCTGAGCCCCGAGGAATCGATGCGCATCCAGCGTGTGCTTGATTCTGACATCGCGATGATCTTCGACGAATGCACACCGTATCCGGCGACCGAACGACAGGCGCGCGAGTCGATGGAGCTCTCGCTGCGCTGGGCCGAACGCTCGCGGCGTGCGTTTGATGATCTCGGCAATCCGAATGCGCTGTTCGGCATCGTGCAGGGTGGCGTCCATCCGGCCTTGCGCCGGCGCTCGGCCGAGGGGCTGCAGCAGGTCGGCTTCGATGGCTACGCGGTCGGCGGCCTCGCGGTCGGCGAGCCGGAGGAAGAGCGCAACCGCACGCTCGAGGCGACCGTGCCGCTGCTCCCGGCGGATCGACCGCGGTATCTGATGGGCGTCGGCCGGCCGGAGGACATCGTCGAGGCTGTGCGCCGCGGCATCGACATGTTCGATTGCGTGATGCCGACCCGCAACGCGCGCAACGCCCACCTGTTCACGCGCCACGGAACGCTGCGCATCCGCAACGCGAGGTTCGAACATGACACGCGGCCACTCGATGCGACTTGCGCCTGCTACACCTGCCGCATGGGCTTCAGCCGTGCGTATCTGCGCCATCTCGACAAGTGCGGCGAGATCCTCGGCTGTCAGCTCGCGACGATCCACAACCTGCACTACTACCAGGAGTTGATGGCGGGTCTGCGCGGCGCCATTGCGGCTAACCGGCTCGAGGATTTCATCGCCGGGTTCTACGCCCTGCGTCAGAGCACCCCGGAAGACGCCTGACCGGCAAGCGATCGGGCCGGAACCGCATCCTGTCTGGGCGCGACCGGACACCGGCCCTGTGGCATAATCCGGCGCCTTTTCCGAAGGCCGGATCAATTTTTCAAACCCGGCCGCCACTTGCGAGATACGACATGGACTTCTTCATTTCCAGCGCTTACGCCCAGGCCGCCGGCGATGCCGCCGCGGCGCCGCAGGGCGGACTGTTCCAGTTCCTGCCGCTGATCGTGCTGTTCGTGGTGTTCTACTTCATGCTGATCCGTCCGCAGATGAAGCGCGCCAAGGAGCAGCGGCAGATGATCACCGCGCTCGCCAAGGGCGACGAGGTGGTCACGACCGGCGGCCTGCTCGGGCGTATCGAGGAGATTTCCGAGTCCTTCGTCACCGTGGAAGTGGCGCCGAACGTCAGCGTCAGGCTGCAGAAGCAGGCCATCGCCAGCGTATTGCCGAAGGGTACGCTGAAGTCGTCTTGAGTCCGGGTCGCGGACGGATCGCCATTCCCGTCACCACTGTTGCCTTGCGGCGGCCGCGCCGCGCGTCTCACCGAGGGTCGTGAGAGATGATCGATTTCCCCCGCTGGAAGTACGGGCTGGTCGTGCTGGTGCTGCTCGTCGGCATCCTGTATGCGTTGCCCAACCTATATCGCCAGCAGCCGGCCGTACAGGTATCCGCCAACCGTGGCGCGACGGTCGATCTGGCGCTGAAGGAAAAGGTGCTCGGCATCCTCCAGACCAAGAAGATCGAGTTCCAGGACGTCGAACTGAACGGTGACCGCCTGCTCGTGCGCTTTGCGAATCCCGAGGTGCAGCTGCTCGGCTCGGATGCGCTGCGCACCGATCTCGGCGAGCAGTACAACGTCGCATTGAACCTCGCCTCGACCGTGCCGCACTGGCTGCGCGCGATCGGCGCGAACGCGATGCCGCTCGGCCTCGACCTGCAGGGCGGCGTGCACTTCCTGATGGAAGTCGACCAGAAGGACGTGCTCGAGAAGCAGGAAGCGCGCTTCGTCGACGACATCCGCAACGCGCTGCGCGACAAAGGCGTGCGCTACCAGTCGGTGACCCGTGGTGCGCAGGGCATCGTCGCGGTGCTGCGCAGCGAGGAGGATCGCCGCAAGGCCGCCGGCGAGATCCAGCGCAACGTGCCCGAAGTGACCGTCGCCGATGGTGCGGTCAGCGGCGACAACTATCCGCTGCTCGTCAAGGTGCGTCCGGAGAAGGTTCGCGAGATCGCGCAGAACACCATCCGCCAGAACGTCGGCACGCTGCGCAACCGCATCAACGCGCTCGGCGTGTCCGAGCCGATCATCCAGCAGCAGGGCGAGACGCGCATCGTCGTCGAGCTGCCCGGCGTACAGGACACGGCGGAGGCGAAGAAGGTGCTCGGCGCGACCGCTACGCTCGAATACCGTGCGGTCGATCAGAGCGCCAATCCGATCGAGGCCGAGCGCAACGGCACGGTGCCGCCGGATTCGCGCCTCTATCACCGCCGTGACGGTTCACCGGTCGTGCTGAAGAAGAAGGTCATCGTCACCGGCGACGAACTCGTCGATGCGACGGCGATGCCCGATCAGCAGAGCGGCCTGCCGGCTGTGTCGGTGCGTCTGAACGCGACCGGCGGCAAGAAGATGCTCGACTTCACCACGCAGAACGTCGGCAAGCCGATGGCCGTGGTCTACATCGAGCGCATCCCCGAGGTGAAGATCGTCGACGGCAAGGAATTGCGCACGGCGAAGGTCAAGGAGGAAGTCATCTCGGTGGCCAACATCCAGGGCGTGTTCGGCCCGCGCTTCCAGACCACCGGGCTCGATAGCATGAAGGAGGCCGCCGACCTCGCGCTGTTCCTGAAGGCCGGCTCGCTGGCCGCACCGGTCGACATCGTCGAGGAGCGCGTGATCGGCCCGAGTCTTGGTCAGGACAATATTCAGAAGGGCATCCGCGCGGTGCTGATCGGCCTCCTGTCCGTGCTGTTCTGCGCAGCGATCTACTACAAGCTGTTCGGCCTCGTCGCCGACATCGCGCTGTTCTTCAACCTCGTGCTGCTGCTCGCCGTGCTGTCGATGTTCCAGGCGACGCTGACCATGCCCGGCATCGCCGGCATCGTGCTGACCCTCGGCATGGCGATCGACGCGAACGTGCTGATCTGCGAGCGCATCCGCGAGGAACTGCGCAACGGTTCGACGCCGCTCGCCTCGATCCGCGCCGGCTACGAGAAGGCCTGGGCGACGATCCTCGATGCCAACGTGACTCACCTGCTCGCCGCGTTCGGCCTGTTCTCGTTCGGTTCCGGCCCGATCAAGGGCTTCGCCGTAACGCTCGCGATCGGCATCCTCACCTCGATGTTCACCTCGGTCACCGTGACCCATGCGATCACCGCGCTGCTGCACGGCGGGCGCAAGCTGAAGTCGCTGTCGGTCTGAGCGGGCGGAGCCAGGACACATGGAAATCTTCAACCCGAACAGCAACATCAACTTCCTCGGCGCGCGCAAGGTCAGTATCGCGATCTCGGCGGTCCTGTTCGTCGCCTCGCTGATCCTGATCCTCACGCGCGGCCTGAACTACGGCCTCGACTTCACCGGCGGCGTACTCGTTGAGGCACAGTACGAGCAGCCGGTCGAGATCGGCGCGGTGCGCGAGGCGCTCGAGACGGCGGGCTTCGATCATGCCCTGGTGCAGAGCGTCGGCGGCTCGAAGGAAGTCGCCATCCGCCTGCAGCCGAAGGGCACGGAGAAGGACAAGGCCGACAAGATCGCCAGCGACGTGCTCGCCGCGCTCAAGGCCAAGCGCCAGGACGTCAGCATCAAGCGCACGGACTTCGTCGGTCCGCAGGTCGGCGAGGAGCTGCGCTCGGACGGCGTGATCGCGGTGATCTTCGTGATCATCGGTATCATGATCTACATCGGCGTGCGCTTCGAGAAACGCTTCGCGGTCGCCGCGATCGCGAGCGAGATCCACGACACCGTGCTCACGGTCGGTTTCTTCGCGCTGACCCAGCGCGAGTTCGACATCACCGTGCTCGCCTCGGTGCTGTCGGTGGTCGGCTACTCGATCAACGACAAGGTCGTCGTGTTCGACCGCGTGCGCGAGCTGTTCCGCGCCTCGCGCAAGGACACCCCGGAAGCGGTGCTCAACAAGGCGATCAACTCCACGCTGTCGCGCACGATCATCACCTCGCTGTTCACCGGCATCACCATGGTCGCGCTGTATCTGTTCGGCGGCCCGGTCATGCATGGCTTCGCGCTGACCATGATCATCGGCATCATCATCGGCACGCTGTCGTCGATCTTCTTCGCAAATCCGATCCTGCTGTGGCTCGGCGTATCGAAGAAGGACCTGATGCCGGTCGCCAAGGACGAGGGCGAACTCGCGCGGCGTCCGTGATCGGCACGCCGCACACGACGCACAACGGAGAACGGCCCGGACGAAACCGGGCCGTTCGCGTTTCGGGCTTGCGGAGGAGTGCGAGCAAGCCGGCGCGGACGCGTCGCCGGCCGGCGGGTGCGCCGCCTCAGGCGCGCAGCAGTTCCGGCGGCAGATGCGCGGTCGCGGCCGTGACCAGTGCCTGTGCGACCTTGTGGTTCGCGGCGATCAGGTGACCGGATTCCGGCAGGCCGTCGCGGCCGGCGAGATCGCAGTAACGCCCACCGGCCTCGCGCACGAGCAGGCAGCCGGCCGCCATGTCCCAAGGTTTGAGGCCGAGCTCGTAGTAGCCGTCGAAACGGCCGGCCGCGACATAGGCGAGATCGAGCGCGGCCGAGCCGCTGCGGCGGATGTCCTCGGCCTCGCGCAGCAGCTCGCGCGTGTAGGCGAGCTGCGGCTCGAGGTGGCGGCGCTGGCGATACGGGAAGCCGGTGCAGAGCAGGGCGCCCGGCATGCCGTCGCGCATCGTCACGCGGATACGGCGGTCGTTGAGATAGGCGCCATCGCCCTTGCTCGCGGTGTACATCTCGTCGCGCAGCGGGTCGTAGATCACGCCGTAGATCGGCTCACCGTTCTCCACCATCGCGATCGAGACACTGAAGTGCGGGATGCCGCGCAGGAAGTTGTGCGTGCCGTCGAGCGGATCGATCATCCAGGTCTGGCGCGCCCGGCCGCCCGACGTACCGGATTCCTCGGCGAGGATCGCGTGCTGTGGATAGGCCCGACGGATCTCCTGGATGATCACGGACTCGGCCATGCGATCGACCTCGGAGGCGAAGTCGAGGCGGCCCTTTTCCTCCACCTGCACATTTTCCAGGCGGTTCATGTTGCGCAGGATCACGTTGCCGGCGGCGCGGGCGGCGCGCACCGCGACGTTGACGGCGGGTCTGGGCATGACGGCTCCGGGAATCGGCGTGGCGTGGGCAAAGAGCAGGCCCGCGGGCGAAGCCGCGAGCGGGCGCGAAGGGTAGCAGAACGCCCGGAAGCGGCCAAATCCGCGGGTTTCCGCACCCTGTGCGGCCAGAACCTGTGGACGGGCGCAGGCCCTCCGCGAGCCATGGATGCCTTGCCGCACGGCCAGCCCGTGGGTGCTGGATGCGGCGCCGGATCCCGGTCGGTGCCGGCCCCGCGCGGGCCGACGAATCCAGGATGGACTTGTCCGGACCTTCCGTGATTGCCTTACCCTCGCCGCGCGCGGAGCCGTCCGCTTCGCAAGGACGAACCGATGAATCTTGCCGAGTCTGCCGCTGCCCGCCTGCGTTTCGTGCTCGTGCGCACCTCGCATCCAGGCAACATCGGCGCGGCGGCGCGGGCGATCCGCACGATGGGCTTCACGCGCCTCGTGCTGGTCGCGCCGCAGCAGTATCCGCATGCCGAGACGGTGGCGCTCGCCGCGGGTGCGGACGACGTGCTGGGGCGCATTGTCGTCGTGTCGGATCTCGCCAGCGCGATCGCCGACTGCCGGCTCGTGCTCGGCGCCACCGCGCGTCAGCGTGGCGTGCCGCTGCCCGAGCACGCACCGCGCGAAGCGGCTTCGCTGGTGCTCGCCGGCTGTGCGGATGGCG
>CAYYHP010000094.1:0-10672 GCA_964471815.1 uncultured Rhodanobacteraceae bacterium | reverse complement strand
TGCGCGTGACCGGCTCGCTGCACATGACCATCCAGACCGCGGTGCTGATCGAGACGCTGGTCGATCTCGGCGCCTCGGTGCGCTGGGCCTCGTGCAACATCTTCTCGACCCAGGATCATGCCGCCGCGGCGATCGCCAAGGCCGGCGTGCCGGTATTCGCATGGAAGGGCGAGACGCTCGAGGAATACTGGGACTGCACGCTGGATGCGATCACTCATCCAGGCCTGAAGGGCCCGGAACTCGTGGTCGACGACGGCGGTGACGTGACCCTGCTGATCCACAAGGGTTACGAACTCGAGCAAGGCGATCGCTGGGTCGATACGCCGTCTGCCTCCGACGAGGAGCAGATCATCAAGAACCTCTTGAAGCGCGTGGCCCGCGAGCGCCCGGGTTTCTGGACCAGCGTCGTCAAGGAATGGCGCGGCGTTTCCGAGGAGACCACGACCGGCGTGCATCGCCTCTACCAGATGATGGAAGCGGGCAAGCTGCTGGTGCCGGCGATCAACGTCAACGACTCGGTGACCAAGTCGAAGTTCGACAACCTCTATGGCTGCCGCGAGTCGTTGGCCGATGGCCTGAAGCGTGCGATGGACGTGATGGTGGCCGGTAAGGTCGCCGTGGTCTGCGGCTATGGTGATGTCGGCAAGGGCTCGGCGCACTCGCTGCGCGGTTTCGGCTGCCGCGTGATCGTCACCGAGATCGACCCGATCAATGCGCTGCAGGCCGCCATGGAAGGTTTCCAGGTGACCACGATCGAGGACACGCTCGGCATCGCCGACATCTACGTGACCACGACCGGCAACAAGGACGTGATCACGCTCGAGCACATGGCGAAGATGAAGGACCAGGCCATCGTCTGCAACATCGGCCACTTCGACAACGAGATCCAGGTCGACCGCCTGAACAAGGCGCCGGGCGTGACCAAGACCAACATCAAGCCGCAGGTCGACAAGTACACCTTCGCCGACCGCCACGAGATCTTCCTGCTCGCCGAGGGCCGTCTCGTGAACCTCGGCTGCGCGACCGGTCACCCGAGCTTCGTGATGTCGAATTCGTTCTCGAACCAGACGCTCGCGCAGATCGACCTGTGGGCGAACAAGGACCAGTACGAGAAGACGGTCTACCGCCTGCCGAAGAAACTCGACGAGGAAGTCGCACGCCTGCATCTCGACAAGATCGGCGTGAAGCTCACGCGGCTGACCGCCGAGCAGGCGGCCTACCTCGGCGTGGACGTGGACGGGCCGTACAAGCCCGAGCACTACCGCTACTGAGCATGCATGACTGTATCGATGCTGGAGGTCGACCACCTCGATCACCTGGTGATTGCCGTCGCCGATCCCGAGGCAACGATTGCGTTCTATGAGCGCACACTCGGCATGCGACGTGTCGAATTCGGCGAGGGCCGTTTGGCCCTCGCCTTTGGTTCACAGAAGATCAACGTGAAGCCTTACACCGAAGCGCTGGCGCAGCAGCCGCTGGAAGCCGCGCGGCCGACACCGGGCGCGGCGGATCTGTGCTTCATCACGCACACACCCGTCGCCGCGGTCGTGCAGCATCTCAAGGATTATGGTGTCGCCATCGAGGCGGGGCCGGTCGAACGAACGGGTGCGCGGGCACGGCTGCTTTCGGTGTATTTCCGCGATCCCGATCGCAACCTGATCGAGGTCGCCAACGAGTTGGGATGAGGCGAGCAACGGGGCCCGTCGTACAACGTCGCGGAGTGAACACATGCTTCCAGTCAGCTTCGAATTCTTCCCGCCCAAGACCGACGAGCAGCGCGATACGCTCGAAAAGGCTTTGCCGAAGCTCAAGACATTGCACCCGGACTATGTCAGCGTGACCTTCGGCGCGGGCGGTTCGACGCTCAGCTACACGCCGGAGACCGTGCGCCGGCTGCGCGACGCGCACGGACTCGACGCAGCGCCGCACCTGTCGTGCATGGGCGGCACGCGTAAGGAAATCCGCGATCTGCTCGCGCGATACCGGGCGATGGGTTGTCGCCGGCTCGTCGCGCTGCGCGGCGATCTGCCTTCGGGCATGGCGAGCTACGGCGATTTCCGCTATGCGAGCGAACTGGTCGAGTTCATCCGCCAGGAGCATGGCGCGCATTTTCACATCGAGGTCGCCTGTTATCCCGAGATGCATCCGCAAGCTACGGACAGCGATGCGGACCTGCGCCACTTCGCGGCCAAGGTGAAGGCTGGTGCGGACGGTGCGATCACGCAATACTTCTTCAACCCGGATGCTTATTTCCGCTTCGTCGACGACGCGCGTCGGCTCGGCGTGGCAGTGCCGATCGTGCCGGGCATCATGCCGATCTCGCAGTATGCGCAGCTGCGTCGCTTCTCCGAGCTATGTGGCGCGGAGATTCCGCGCTGGATCGCGCGCCGGCTCGAGGCGTTCCGCGACGACGTGGAGGCGATCCGCGAATTCGGCGCGGACGTGGTCGCTGCGTTGTGCCGCCGGCTGATCGACGGTGGCGCGCCGGCGCTGCATTTCTACACGCTGAATCGTGCCCGGGCGACGCTCGCCGTCCTCGAACGGCTCGGTTGAAGCCCTGCCCGCCGCCGTGGCGACAGGGTAATCTCGCGTTCCGATCCGAAACGGCCCGGTCCCATGCTCGACAGCCTGCGCGCCGAACATTTCGAAAGCCTACGTGGCCGTCCACTCGCGCTCGTCGCGAGCGACGGCCAGATCGACGTCGAGATCAAAGACATCGTGCCGCTGCGCAATCCCTCGCCGCGCGACGCGCCGTTCTCCGTGACCTTTCGCGCGTGCGGCGCCCAGCGTTCGGGCCCGCAAGGGCTCTACCGCCTGGACCTGCCGGGCACGGGCACGGTCGATCTGTTCATCGTGCCGATCGGGCCCGATGGCCAGGGCATGTGCTACCAGGCGATCTTCAACTGAGTCCGGGTCTGCGGCCCATGAACAGATACACGCCACGGTCTTCGATCAGGCGAAATCCGCGGCGGCGGTAGAGCCGCAGCACGGGGTTGTGCGGCTCGACGTGCAGGGTCACCTCGCAGGCTTCGCGTGCGGCGCAGTCGAGCAGCGCATCGAGCAGACGCGTGCCGATCCCCTGGCCACGCCGGGCAGGCAGCAGGGCGATGTCCATCAGACGGATTTCCGCACCGACACGATGCAGATAGAGGCGGCCGATCGGCCGTGCGGCGCGCTCGATCACGAGGAACTCGGCGCCCAGGTAGTGGGCCCGGTAATGCCGCCGCTGCAGGGTGAACTGCTCGCGGAGAAAGGCCTGCACCGCTCCGGGTGGCCACAGTACCGTAGCCATCTCCTCGGCGCGGGTCGAGGCATAGAGCTCGGCGAGGAACGGAACATCGGTCTCGTCTTCGGCCCGAAGCGACAGGTCGGGACAGGCCTCCAGCAGACGCGGCGCGAGCGCCTTCCGTACAACGTCGATCAAGCGGCGTCCGTGATCTTCAGGATCAACCGATCGCGCTCGACCGGCCGGCCATGCGCATCGACGAGCGGCTGGCGGGCATCGCCCGAATGCCGCCACGCGCCGGCCATGGGCGCATGGCGATCGAGCAGCAGCATGTAGAGGCCGGCCTCGAGGCCGGCACCGAGCGATTCCTCGGCGAGGCAAAGATCGTCGTGGCGTGTGCACTCGAAGACGCCGCGCAGGCGACGCTTCACGTGCAGGCCGGCGAACGTTCCGCGTGGCGCGTCGAAACCGCGCGGCTTGCCAGCCGCCGCACGCTCGCGCATGAAGGCAAAGAGCGGTACGCGATGTACGCCCCCTCCAGTGGCGAGGAAGCGGGCACCAAGGTCGAGTTCCTCGATCCGGCTGTCCGGACGCAGGTACAGCTCCTGCACGATCACGCGTGCCTGCACCAGTCCCGATGCGCTACCCGTGCGATACGGCAGCCAGGCGCGGCCGGTCGCTCCGGAGGCCGTTCCGTCCACTGCCCCCGTATCGTCCAGGCGCAGCAGGACCGTGCCCGGCACCGCACGACCGAAGCCGCGTGCCCATGCCGGCAAAGCAAGGCCAGCCAATGAGCCGGCGGCGAGTGCGGGAGCCTTGAGGAATTCGCGGCGTTTCATGGACGGTCTCGTGACTTGCTGTGATGGAATACGCCGTACCGCTGTCAGGTGCGCGGCGGGAATACGCCCTGCAGCGCGATGCAGAAGTTCAGCGTGAGATAGGGCTGCATGTTGTTGTGCGGCAAGTCCCCGCCCACCGGTGCCAGTGCGTTGCCGGACAGGGTCGTCGTCGCGCCACCGGTGTTCGCGTAGTTGCCGATGCCGACGCCGGTCGCCAGCAAGGTGCCATTCGGCGTCTGATCGGTTGCATCCGACAGGGAGACCTGGGCGGTGTGATTGTGGAACGGGATCTCGCTCTGCAGCAGGGTCACGAATTGCGCGCCACCCATCTGGCCGAGGTCATAGAGGGAAGTGCCGGCCCCCTGCCCGGCGCAGAGCGGCGCATTGCCCTGCAGGTCGGGCAGGGCGAACGTGCTCTTGCCATCGCCGCCGTAGGTGGTGCCGAGCAGCGCGAACAGGGCCGTGTTCTGCGACAGGGGCATAATCTGGCCGTCGCAGAATGCCCAGCCTGTCGGCGCGAAGTTGAACGGGAAGATGCGGATTTCGGCAACGAAGGGATCAGCCATGACGAAACCTCAGGTCGGCGACGGATAGAGGCCGAACAGCGAGATGATGTAGTTGAGTGCGAGATACGGCTGCATGTTCTCGTGCGGCTGCGAGCCACCGGACGGGCCGACCGTGCTCGGGTGTAGCGTACCGAGCGGCGCATCGGTTCCGTAGGGCGTGATCGTCGCGGCCTGGGCGAGCGCCGTTAGCACCGCGGGCGAGGGCGTAGTGCCCGAAGCCGGGTTCAGGGTCGCCAGCGTCGCATGGCTGTGGACCGGGATCTGCTGGGCGGTCAGCGTGACCGTCTCGACGCCAGCCATTTCCGCAAGCACGAAGCCGTTGCCCATGTGCAGCGGAATCCGCCCGGCGAGATTCGGCAGTGCAAACGTGTTCTCGCCATCGCCGCCATAGGTCGTACCGATCAACTGGAACAGGGTTTCGTTTTCCGAGATGGGCAGCAACCGGCCATTGCAGAACATCCATCCGGCAGGCTCGAAGTTACCTGCGAACAGGCGGATCTCACCGATATAAGGTTGAGCCATGGCGCTCCTCCGGTCAGTTCTGGCTGGGGAAGATGCCCTGCAGGGCAATGCAGAAATTCAGCACCAGGTACGGCTGCATGTTCGTGTGCGCCTGAGATCCACCGGCGTTGGTGAGCGCGTTGGGTGCCATGCTCACGAGATTCGATGCGCCCGATGCGTACAGATTGGCCGCGGTGCTCTGCGCGAGCAGCTTGCTGCCGATCGGCGTCGGCACATTGGTCGTAGCCGGCACGGTGGTAGCCGTGTAGGTGTGGGTGTGGATCGGCAGCTCGTTGATGGTCAGTGTGTGCGCCTGCTCCCCTCCCGTCTCGCCTAGCGTGTGCCCGTCGCCGGTATGGATCGGCACCCGGCCCTGCAGGTTCGGCAGCGCGAAGGTGGTCTGTCCGTTGCCGCCATAGGTGGTGCCGAGCAGCGAGAATAGGGCCTGGTTCTGATTGATCGGGAGGAATTGTCCATTGCACATCGCCCAGCCCTTAGGTGCGAAGTTGAACGAGAACACCCGGATCTCGGACAGGAAGGGTTCGGCCATGGAATTCTCCTCGTCTCAGGGCAGATTGCAGTTGCTGAAGCCGCTGGTGGCGGAGATCAGCAACGTGCCGTTGCCGGCCGGATTAAGGCCGCTGACATAGGTTTCGATGCCCGGCGACGACGTCGCGGCCATGCCGTTGACGGCGAAGGCGTTGGTTGTCGTGACGGTACCCTGCTTGCGTAGGCCGATGCCCTGCGTGCCGCCGGACCCGGCACTGGTGTTGCCGGAAATGTTCAGGCAGACCGAATCGTTGGCGGATGAGGCGTTGCCGGCATCGACACGGATGCCCGGACGCACGCCCGTCAGTGGCGCCGCGACGTTGTTGTTCTGGATCTTGACTTTGAGGTTGCCTGTAGCACCGCGCGCAACCATGAAGATGCCGATGCCATCAGTCTGGCTGATGGTGTTGTTGGTGATCGTCGCGGTCATGTCGGGCGTGTCGGTAGCGGCGAACGTGATGCCCGTGCCGCCGCTGATGCCGTTCGAGCCGACTGAATTGAACGCGGCGATGATGTTGTTGCTCACCGTGAAGGTTGACGTGGTCAGACCATTGCCGGCGATCAGCACGGTGTGGCCGAGGTTGAGGCCGAGCGGCGTGGCCAGCGTGCCATTGTTGCTGATGTTGAAATTGCCCTGACCCTTGCCGGCAACCACCGCGGCGATCGCATTCGTGTTCATCGGCACGGCGCTACTCAGGCCCTGCACGGAATTGCCGGTGATCGAGATGACGTTCGTGCCGCTACCGGGCGTGCCGAGCGTGCCGCTCGGGCCGGCCGCATTCGAGTTGCCGCCCTGCACGAGGATGCCGCCGCCGCTCGGGAGGTTGCGGATTGTGTTGTTGGCGATCGCGCCCTTGGTGATCGATGCGGCCGTCGAGGCCGAACCGAGTGCCTGGATGCGGATGCCCGTGCCCTTCGACGTGGTGGTCGAGGTGCTGCTGGTGACCGTGTTGCTGCTGACCTGGATATCGCTCAGCGTGCCGTTGAAGTTCTGCACGTCGAGACCATGCCAGAGCGCATTCTGCAAGGTATTGCCAGTAATGGTGAGCGTGCCCGAGATGTTGTTTTCGGTACCCGCGACGGCCGCATTGAAGGCGAGGTTCGAGTCGTCGGCATTGGTGCCGCTGGTGTCGATCGTGCCGTTGGTGAACGTGAAGTTGGTCACGCCGTTACCCTTCACGCCGCTGCCCGCCGTATTGCTAATGATCATGCGGTCGAAGGACGGACCGAGCGTGCTGGTCAGCGAGATGCCATCGCCGGTGGTGCGCTGGATCGTGCCGCCGGAACCCGCGCTGCCCGTGCCGAGCACATTAAGACTGCCGCTCGCACCAGTGTTGTTGAGCACGATGCCATTGGTCGGCCCACTCGCGGCGGTGCCGGCCGAGATCGAGCGGAATTTGAGGCCCGCGGCGCCGATGGTCGTGCTGGCGACGTTCAGGGCCGTTGCCGTGGTGGTGGTCAGTGTGCTCGTGGTGTTGTTCGCGGTGACCGTACCGCCGCCGGTCGCGACGAAGGCCGGATTGGTGCCGGTGCTCAGCGTCAACGCGCCCGTGAAGCCGATCGTTCCCGAGTTGCCGGTCAGGCTCACGCCGGTGCCGGTGGTCACGTTGATCGTGCCGTCGTAGCTCACCACGGCGCTGCTCGCGTTCACCTTAAATGCGGTCGCCGCCGCAGTGGTGCTGGCGATGCTGCTCGACGAGCCGGCGCTGAAGCTGCCGGCAACGGTATCGAGCGAGACACCGCTGGTCGGGCTGCTGGTGCTGCGCAGCGAATTCAGCGGCAACGTCAGGGTCACGGTCGCCGCCTTGACTGCGGCGCCACCGATCGCCTCGACATTGGCGACGCCGTTGGCCACCACGACCCGCAGGCCGGCCGACCCGGTGTAGGCAGTCGTCCCCGTGGCCGAGAAACCGTCGCCACCATCCGCATAGACGTCGAGATAGCTGAAGTTCAGATCGCCTGCGGCGTTGGTCAGCACGAGGCCGCTGCTACCCACGCCATTGCCCGACACACCGATCGCGAGCGTGCCGGCGTTGACCGTCTGGAACGTGCCGCCCGGGGTCTGATCGAAGGTGGCGCTGGTGACCTGCACGCCGGTACCGGTGGCGTTGGCACCGACGGCGTTGTTCTGGAACGAGGTCACCGTCGTGGTACCACCGGCCGAGCCGTCGATCACGATGCCGGTGGCAGCGTTGCTGATCGTCGTGTTGTCGAGCGCCACGCGCAGCGTCTGGCCGGCTCCCTGGGTGCGTGCGTCGATGCCGTTCGCCGACGCCGAGATCGTGTTGCCCGCCGCCGTCAGCGTGGCCGTGCCGGCGGCCGTCGTGCGCAGATCGATGCCGTTGCCGGTCGAGGTCAGCGTGTTGTTCTGCACGGTGACGCTGAACGCACCGCTGCTGCCCGCATTGAGGTCGATGCCTTCGCTGCCGGCGCCGCGGATGTTGTCGCCGCTGATCGTCACGCCGACGGTATTGGCGCCGGACGAGGTCACATCGATCGCATTCACGCTGCCTTGCAGGTCGAGGCCGCGGATCTCCACATTGCTGCGGTTGCCGGCGGTCGCCGGCACCGAGACGGCGTCGCCCCCGGTGTTGTTGATGCGCGGCTTGCCGGCCGCGGTGACCAGCGTGCCGATACCCGATACGTCGAGATTGACGCCCTGGCCCCAGAGCTTCTGGCCATCCTTGAGGACGATGCCACCCGACAGCGGCGTGGACGCCGTGTTGCCCTCGAACACGTAGATGATGTCACCACTGCCGGATGCCGATTGCGCGGCAGCGAGCGTCTCGAACGCGTTGCTCGAACGGCCGTCGCCGCCCGCCGCATTGTTCGCGTCGATGACGTCGCGGACGTACCACACTTTCTGCGTGACCGTCATGCTGATCGTGCCGGTGGTCGGCGTCTGCGTGTCGGTCACCTGGTAGGTGAACGAGTCGGTGCCCGTGAAGTCCGTCGGCGGCAGGTAGGTGAACGAGCCGTCCGCGGCGATCGAATAGCTGCCGCCATTCGCACTGGAACCCGAGGCCGCCACGATGCTCAGTGCACCCGGGCCGTCGCTGTCGGTCGGCACGGCCTTGGCCATGACGCCCTGGGCATCGGCGACCGCCGCGACGCCGGCCATGCTCGCGCCGGCGACGTGTAACTGAGTGTTGCCGGCCGTGGTGTAGGTGATCGGATTGGTCGTCAGCGCCGGCGGGATGTTGGCGTGGGTGATGGCGATCTGGAAAGTCTGCGCGGCCGAGGTGTCGACACCGCCGTTGGCGGTGCCGCCATTGTCGACCGCGGTCACGGTGACGATCGCGGTGTGCGTGCCGGCCGGCACGATCGCCGGGGTGTAGGTCAGCGTGCCGTTCGTGGCGATGCTCGGAGCGGCTGTGAACAGCGCCGGGTCGTCGGCCGAGACGACGAAGCTCACGGTCTGCCCGGCTTCGCCCGGTCCCGGCGAGATCGCCGTGGCCCAGCCGGACACGGTCTGCGGTCCGGCGTTGTCGAACACGCTTTGATCGGCACCCTTGGTGAACGACGGTGCGTCGTTCACGGCGGTGACCGTGATCGTGAAGGTCTGCACGGCCGAGGTGTCCTGGCCGCCGTTCGCGGTACCGCCGTTGTCGTGCAGACTGACCGAGACGGTCGCGCTGCCGAATTCATTCAGCGCCGGCGTGAAGGCCAGCAGGCCGCTCGCATCGATGGTGGGCTGGCCGCTGAACAGCGCGTTGTGTCGTTCGTGACGACGAAGTTCAGCGCCTGGCCGGCCTCGTCCGCCGGGCCGGGCGAGAGGGTGCTCGCCCAGGCCTGGCCGTATACGCCGCTGTCCTCGAGCACGGCCACGTTGCCGCCCGAAGTGAAGCTCGGCGCGTCGTTCACCGCGGTGACGTCGATCGTGAAGGTGTACGGCGCAGAGGTGTCGACGCCACCGTTGGCGGTACCGCCGTCATCATGCAGCTCGATCGTGATCGTCGCCGAGCCGTTCGCATTCGCGGCCGGCGTAAAGCTCAGGGCGCCGTTCGTCGCGTTCACGCTCGGCGCTACCGCGAACAGCGCCGGATTGTCGTTGGCGGTCACGACGAAGTTCAGCGTCTGGCTGCTGTCACCGGCGCCCTGCGAGATCGTGGTCGCCCAGCCCGATACGGTCTGTGCGCCGGCATCCTCGAGCACAGACACGTTGCCGCCACCCGTGAAGCTCGGCGCGGCGTTGGTGTGGCTCACGGTGATCGTGAAGGTCTGCGGCGCGGAGGCATCGATGCCGCCGTTCGCCGTGCCGCCGTCGTCATGCAGGACGACCGTGATGGTCGCACTACCGTGGACGCTCGATGCCGGCGTGAAGCTCAGGTTGCCGGAGGCATCGAGGGCGGGCTGTGCACTGAACAGCGCGTTGTTGTCGTTCGTGACGACGAAGTTCAGTGTCTGGCCGGCCTCGTCCGCCGGGCCGGGCGAGAGGTTGCTCGCCCAGGCCTGGGTGTGGGCACCCGAATTCTCGGGCACGCTCACGTCGCCGCCCGCGGTGAAGCTCGGCGCGTCGTTCACCGGGTTGACGGTGATCGCGAAGCTCTGTGGCGCGGACGTGTCCTGGCCACCGTTCGCGATACCGCCATCGTCGTGCAGAACCAGGGTGATCGTCGCGCTGCCGTTGGCGTTCGCGGCCGGAGTGTAGGTCAGCGTGCCGGTTGTCGCATCCACGACGGGCGCGACGGCGAACAGGCCGGGACTGGAATTGCCGGTGATCTGGAACGTCAGGTTCTGGCCGCCGCCATCGCCGTCACTGATGCCAGTCGCCCAGCCCGCGACGGTTTGCGCACCGGCATCCTCGGCGACGGTCTGGTCCGCGCCCTTGGTGAAGCCGGGCACGTGATTGATCGCGGTCACGGTCAGCATGAACGTCTGCGTGGCCGGCGCGCCGATGCCGTTCGAGGCATCGATCGTGAAGCTGTGCACTCCGCCGCTGCCCACGACCGGCGTGCCGGCCAGCGTCGCGGTACCGTCGTTGTTGTTAG
>CAYYHP010000093.1:0-10806 GCA_964471815.1 uncultured Rhodanobacteraceae bacterium | reverse complement strand
CTGGTCATCGGATGGCCAGGCATGCCTTTAGGGTTGGTGCCACCGAGAAGGCGTCTGCATTCCTGCCGTGATGCTCATAGAGGCAGGGCGCTGCGGTGGCTGCCATCCTGCTGGACTGCGCGGCGCCTTCGCTATTCGTTGCGATGGATTTGCCGAAGAATCGGCATCCATCCTTACGTCAGGCCAGTCATCGGCCGACACGCGCCAGCAGTCACCACTAGCGCATAAGCGCCCCGGTCCCAGTCACCGAGGACGATGCGCTTGGCATGGCCGAGGCCAGGAATTTCGACGCTATGCGTGCCTGGGCGATGGGTGTGGCCGTGAATGAGTCGGGTCACGCCGGCTTTTCGCATGGCCTCAACCACCGCTGCTGGGGTGACATCCATAAGTTCTGCCGCGGCCCTTCCCGTATGCAGCCGGCTCTGCTCTCGTGCGTGCCATGCGAACACGCGGCGCGCCTCGATCGGCTGGGATAGGAACCGCGCTTGCCAGGCTGGATCGCGCACCTGAGCGCGGAATGCGAGGTAGGCGGCATCGCCAGTGCATAGTGTGTCGCCATGCATCAGCAGCGTCGGTAGGCCGTGGAGATCGACCACCGTCGGATCGTCCAGCAGGATCACGCCCGTTGCGGCAGCGAATCGCTCGCCGATGAGGAAATCACGATTGCCGTGCATGACGTGGCAAACGATGCCGCTTTCGGTGCATTGGCGCAAAGCGGCCTGCACCTCCGCCGCCAGCGCCGAATCATCGTCGTCACCGATCCAGCTCTCGAACAGGTCGCCCAGGATGTATAGAGCCTTGGCATCGCGCGCCGGGCCACCCAGGAAGCGCAGGAAAGCACCGGTGATGTCCGGACGGTCTTCCTGGAGATGAAGATCTGAAATGACCAGGGTGCTCATTAAACAACTATAGCCGTCTCGACCTCATACGGCAGCGGCTCGGCGAGGTTCCTTGGAGAAGCGGGTGTGTCGTCCAGTCACAGTAGCCGTACACAAAGTGGTCGTGTATGACTACGCTTTGTCTAGCAGCATCAGCCATTTGGTCTGCTGTCACGCAGGCCCAAGCTGGTGTATCGGCTTCGCCTGACGAGACGCCCCGGCAGGTCCCGGGGCGCTTGGATATCTGTAATGTTTGTCAGTCAAGCCTGACGCCAGGCGCGATTCAGACTTACAGGACCTCGACCTTCTCGATCACCACCGGCGTGGTCGGCACGTCGCTCGGCAGCGGGCCTTGTGGGGCGGTCGGTACGGCCTTGATCTTGTCGACCACATCCATGCCCTCGACCACCTTGCCGAACACGCAGTAACCCCAGGTCATGCCGTTCTGGTCGCTGACGTAATCGAGGCGGTTGTTGTCGACCACATTGATGAAGAACTGCGCGGTGGCCGAATGCGGGTCACCGGTGCGCGCCATGGCGATGGTGCCGCGCAGGTTCGGCAGGCCGTTGTTCGCCTCGTTGTGGATCGGTGCGCGCGTGCGCTTCTGGGTCAGGTCCTTCGTGAAGCCGCCGCCCTGGATCATGAAACCGCTGATCACGCGGTGAAAGATCGTGCCGACATAGAAGCCTTCCTTCGCGTACTGCAGGAAATTCTCGACCGTCTTCGGCGCCTTGTCCGGGAACAGCTCGATGGTGATCTTGCCGAGACTCGTCTGCATGATCACGCGCGGGTTCGGGGCCTTGGCCTGCTCGGCGGGGGCGGCAGCTGGTTTGGTCGCCGCCGGTGTCGTGGCTGCCGTTGTGGCAGGAGCAGGTCTTGTTGCGGCAGGCTTGGCCGCCGGGGCTTCGCCCGCCGGCGGTGCGGCGATGGCGAGCGGCGAGGCCAGGACGAGGGCGAACAGCAGGCTTCTGAGCATGGCGGAACTCCGTGCTGAATTGGGCGGGCGGCAATCATACGCGGCAGGGCGTAAAGCCGGGAGACGAGATCTGCGGTCGGCGTGCTCCAGTCATACGGCCGCCGGTATCGCTCGAAACGTTCAGGAAACCGCTGTCATCCGCTCGGCCACGCGGATCTGCAGGCGCAGCCCGAGAACCTTGAGGTAATCGCGTTCCTGGTCGAGATCGGCCACGGTCAGCGGATGCTGTTCGAGCCAGAGACGTGGCAGGCGCAGTTCGAGGGTGCGCTCGTCGACGCGCAGATCGAGCGGTGGCAGCGTATTCGGGCTGCGTGCGCGCTGCAGCAGGATCGCCAGACGCAGCAGCACGGTCACTCGCAACGCATGTCGCCGCAGGCGGTCGGGCAGCACATCGAACGCATCCACATCCGGCTTGCGCCGCTGGCAGCGCAGGATCACGGCGAGCAGTTGCTGCTCCTGGCGACCGAAGCCGGCGAGATCGGAATGGCTGACGATGTAGGCGCCGTGATAGTGGTGCTGGCTGTGCGAGATCGCGAGGCCGATCTCGTGGATGCGCGCCGACCACGCGAGCCAGTCCTGCGCCTCGGCGGGCAGTTGCCATGCGGTCGCAACGTCATCGAGCAAGGCGAGTACGGTCGCTTCCACACGCTGGGCCTGGGCCCGATCGACACCGTAGCGCAGTGCGAGCGAGGTGATGCTCGCGGCGCGTGGGTCGCGCTGGCCAGCGCGCCCGATCATGTCGAACAGCAGACCTTCGCGCATCGCGGTCTCGCAGACCTGCATGCGCTCGATGTCGAGCACCTCGAAGGCGGCGACGAGGATCGCCACGCCACCGGCGATCATGCTCTGGCGCTCCTCGGACAATCCCGGCAGTGAGAGCCGCTCGATCTGGCCGGCCTCGATGAGCAGGTCGCGTAGACGCACGAGCGCGGTGCGCGTGATGCCGCTCTCGCTCCAGCCTTGCGCCTGCACGATGTTGCCGACCGACTTGATCGTGCCCGAGGCGCCGATCGCTTCCTGCCAGCCCTGCGCACGATAATCCGCAGCGAACTGCTGCAGCTCGAGGCCGATCTCGGCATGCGCCTGGCGCCAGCGCTTGGCCGTCACCTTGCCGTCCTCGAAGAAGCGCAGCGTACTGGCGATGCAGCCCATCTGCAGACTTTCGGTCTCGAGCGCGTCGAGGCCGCGGCCGATGATGAATTCCGTGCTGCCGCCGCCGATGTCGATGACCAGCCGGTTGTGCGGCGATTCGGGCAGGCCGTGCGCGACGCCGAGATAGATCAGACGCGCTTCCTCGCGGCCCGACACCACCTCGATCGGGTGGCCGAGTGCCGTTTCGGCGGGCAGCAGGAAGGCCTGTGGCGCGCTGAGTCGGCGTACGGTGTTGGTCGCCACGGCGCGTACGCGGCCGTGCGGCAACGTGCGCAGGCGCTGGCCGAAGCGTGCGAGACAGGCCAGTGCACGCTCGCGACGCGCAGGATCGAGCGAACCGTCGCTGCGCAGGCCCGCGGCGAGCCGCACGCTGTCGCGCAGACGATCGATCACGCGCAGTTCGCCGTGCTGATAGCGCGCGACGACCATGTGGAAGCTGTTCGATCCTAGGTCGACGGCCGCGAGCAGCTCACCATCCCGGATTTGTGTGCGGCTGCCGTCGGACACGCGTGCCTCGATGAAGAAGGTGTGAATGGAATTGTGGCACGAGGCGCGTGGGGCGCGGCAAGACGTGCGCCGGAACTAGGTCATCCGGAGAGGATTTCTAGGAGGCGAAGTCCACACATCTGCGATTGGCGACGTGCACGGCGCAATCGAGGTGCTTTGCCGGCACGTCACAGGCGTACCCGACGGCTTTCCAGGGAACCGACTGGACACTGATGTCAGCCTCCCGAACACCTTGCACCAGCAAGACCCAGGGCAGATCCCATGGGACGGATCGATCAGGAGCCCGCGCTTGGAAAGAGACCGGCCTCGAATGGAGAGGGGACCGCAATCCGAGAGCGGCCCGGGCCCTCGTGTCTGCTAGTTCCTTGGTTCGTTGACGAAGAGAGCGAACCCGAGCGGGCATCGCAGCCCGGGGCATACACGGAATACGCCCCAGAACGGTGTGTCAGTGGCCTAACTTGGCGAGCAGCGCCAGCTGTGCGGAGTGCGGCATGTCCTCGCCCGGCGTGAGCCGTGAATAGCCGCCGTCCGCGTTCAGGGCCCAGGCCTGAGTGTTGTCGACGAGATAGTTTGCCAATGCCTCGTCGTAGACGCGCTCTGCGAGCTGCGGGTCGAGGATCGGGAAACAGGTTTCGATCCGGCGCAGCAGATTGCGCTCCATCCAGTCGGCGCTCGCACAAAACAGTTCCGGCTGGCCGTCGTTGCCGAACCAGTAGACGCGGCTGTGTTCGAGGAAGCGGCCAACGATCGAACGCACGCGGATGTTCTCCGATACGCCCGGCAGGCCGGGCCGCAGTCCACAGGCACCACGCACGATCAGGTCGATCTGCACGCCGGCGCACGAGGCCTGATAAAGCTTGCCGATCACGCTGCCTTCGTTCAGCGCATTCATCTTGCCGATGATGCGTGCCGGTCGCCCGGCGCGTGCATGACCGATCTCGCGCTCGATCTTCTCGATCAGGCTCCTGTGCAGCGTGAACGGCGATTGCAGGAGCCGCTTGAGCTTGATGACCGGACCGAGCCCGGAAAGCTGCTGGAAGAGCTTATGCACGTCCTCGCCGATGTCCGGATCGGCGGTCAGCAGGCCGAAATCGGTATAGACCTTCGAGGTGACCTGATGGTAGTTGCCCGTCGAGAGATGCACGTAGCGGCGCAGATTGCCGGCTTCGCGGCGCACGATGAGCAGCATCTTGGCGTGCGTCTTGTAGCCGACCACCCCATACACGACCTGCACGCCGGCGGACTGCAGGCGGTTGGCGAGGCGGATGTTGGCCTCCTCGTCGAAGCGTGCGCGCAGTTCGACGACCACGGTCACGTCCTTGCCGGCGCGCGCCGCATCGACGAGATGATTGACCAGCGGCGAGTCGTCGCCGACGCGATACAGCGTCTGCTTGATCGCCAGCACATCGGGGTCCTGCGCGGCCTGGCGCAGGAATTCGAGAACCGGCGTGAACGACTCGAACGGATGGTGAAGGAGGATGTCGCCTTCGCGCACCGCATCGAACACGCCGGTGCCGAGTGCCAAGGCTGGCGTCAGGCGCGGCACGAACTGGGTGAACTTCAGATCCGGACGGTCGACCTGATCGTAGATCGCGATGATGCGGTTGATGTTAACCGGTCCGGCACAGCGATAGACGTCCTGCTCGGTCAGCTCGAAATTCGCCATGAGCATTTCGGCGATCGGGCGCGGGCAACTTTCGGCGAGTTCGAGGCGCACCGGATGCGCATAGCCGCGCTCGGCGAGTTCATCGGACAGTGCGGTCGCGAGGTTCTCCACTTCCGCCTCGTCGACCATCAGCTCGCTGTTGCGCGTCACGCGGAACTGGTACGAGCCCTGCACCTGCAGGCCCGGGAACATCTCGTCGACGAAGTGCTGCAGGATGCCGGCGAGGAAGACGAAGTCATACGGCGTCTCGGCCACCTCGGCAGGCAGGCGGATGATGCGCGGCAGCGAACGCGGCGCGCGTACCAGCGCCATGTGGCCCTCGCGGCCGAACGCATCCTTGCCTTTCAACACGACGGCGAGGTTCAGGCTCTTGTTGAGGATGCGCGGAAACGGGTGCGCCGGATCGAGCCCGAGCGGCGAGAGCACCGGCAAGATCTCGTTCTGGAAGTAACCCTGCAGCCAGCGCTTCTGCTTCACCGTCCACTTGTCGCGGGTCAGGAAGCGGATGCCTTCCTCGGCGAGCGCCGGTTGCAGGGTCTGATTCCAGAATTCGTACTGGGCACGGACCAGATCGAGCGCGCGGGCGCGGATGCGTACCAGCACCTCCGAGGCCGACAGGCCGTCCGGACCTGGCACAAAGTTGCCGAATGTGAGCTGATGCTTGATGACTGCGGCGCGCACCTCGAAGAACTCGTCGAGGTTGGAGTTCGAGATGCACAGGAAACGCAGCCGCTCGAGCAACGGCGCCGACTCGTCATAAGCCTGGGCCAGCACGCGGAAGTTGAATTCGAGATGCGCCAGCTCGCGGTTGATGTACAGCGACGGATCGCGCAGGTCGGGGTGCCCGGCCGGGGGCGGCGTGCTGCGGGCGGCGCGCGTGGCGCTGGATTTGGTGGTGTGCGGTTCCATGGCGGATCACGACCAGACGAAACGGGTTTCCCCGGGCGGTAGGGGCGTAGCGGAGCGGCCGTGGCAGCAGGCGCCGCGGGACACGCTAGTCATGCGCCTAGCTTGCCCAAGGCCATCGACCCTGACCAGACGCGGCGGCGTGCTCTTCGCATGGATGGCGCAGGGCAGGCCCGTCATCGCGCCATGTCGGCCGTGACGCTGCGCGCGGCATCGCCGAGCAGCCGGGCGCTACCGAACACGCAGGCGAACGTGCTGCCGATGCCGACCTCGCTGCGGATCTCGAGACGCGCCTGGTGCAACTGCAGCACGTGCTTGACGATCGCGAGGCCGAGACCGGTTCCACCGGTTTCGCGCGAGCGGCTGGTCGAGACGCGATAGAAGCGCTCGGTCAGGCGTGGCAGATGCTCGGCCGGAATCCCTTGGCCGGTATCGGTGACCGCGAAGCGTGCACCGTGCTCGGCCGGCTCCCAGGCGAGCGTGATCCGCCCGCCGGCCGGCGTGTAGCGCACCGCGTTGCTGACCAGGTTCGAGAACGCACTGTGCAGGTAATCGGTCGAGCCGTGCAGGTCGGCCTCGCAGCGGATCTCGACGTGGATCTCGTGCCGGCCACGGCTCAGTGCCTCGGCCTCGCGCCGCAACGTGTGCAGCAGGCCACGCATGGCGATGCGGTCCTCGGCGAGCTGCTGCTGGGCCTCTAGCCGGGACAGCGTGAGCAGGTCCTCGACGATCTGGGTCATGCGTCGCGACTGGCTGCGCAGATCGTCGAGGATCGGCGCAAGCTGCGGCGCGTCCTCGGGCTCGAGCATGTCGAGATAACCGTGCAGCACGGTCAATGGCGTGCGCAGCTCGTGCGAGACATTGGCGACGAAGTCGCGCCGCACCTGCTCCAGACGCATCAGCGCACTCACGTCGCGCACCACGAGCAGCATCTGGTCGCGCGCGTACGGGATCAGCCGGAACGACAGGCGCAGGTTCTCGTCGTGCAGGCTGGCGATGCCGCTCAGCGGGTCGAGCGGCGGCGTGCCGGCGATCCAGGCGCGGGACGGCGGCGGCAGCACCTCGTCCACGCGCCGGCCGCGATCGCGCGGCATCGCCAGCCCGAGCAGCCGGCCGGCCGATTCGTTCGACCAGAGCACGCCGCGCCCGCCGGAGAGCACGACCACGCCATCCGGCAGGGCTGCTGCCGCTTCGCGGAACGCGCGCAGCAGCGCGACCAGACGGCGCTTGCGCGAGCGCTCGGCGGCGAGCTTGCGGAAGAACACTGCGGAAAGATCCGACCAGACGCCACGATCCTCGGGCGGTGGGCGGCGACGGCGCGAGCTCAACCAGCTCTGCATGCGGTAGAGGTTGACCAGCGACCACACCGAGTAGCCGAACAGCGCGGCGAGCAGCGTGTACAACGACAGGCCGAACGGCAGGCCAATCAGCAGTGCGGCCAGGACGAGGATCAGGAAACGGCCGAGGGACACCTGCCAGGCGTGGCTCTGCAGGATGTCGAGGCGCGAGCGCGGCGAGTGTTCCGGCGGCGTCAGGGCGGGCACGGCATGCAGGCCCGTTCAGTCCGCCGGTGTGGTGGAGAAGCGATAGCCGGCGCCGCGTACGGTCTGGATCAGGCCATCGGCGCGGTGCGGCTCGAGGGTCTTGCGCAGGCGGCGGATGTGCACGTCGACCGTGCGCTCCTCGACGTAGACGCTGCCGCCCCAGACGTGGTCGAGCAGCTGACTGCGCGAATAGACACGCTCGGGATGGGTCATGAAGAAGTGCAGCAGGCGGTATTCGGTAGGACCGATCGAGACGGTCTCGGTACCGGCGAACACGCGGTGGGCAGCGGTGTCGATGCGCAGGCCGCCGAGATCCACGCTGCCGTCGGCGGCATCGCCGTGCGTGCGTCGCATGACCGCCTTGATCCGCGCGATCAATTCGCGCGTCGAGAACGGCTTGACCACGTAGTCGTCCACGCCGGCGTCGAGACCGTTGACGCGGTCGCCTTCCTCGCCGCGCGCGGTCAGCATGATGATTGGCACCTCGCGCGTGAGATCGTCGCGGCGCAGGCGGCGGGCATAGTCGAGGCCGTTCATGCCGGGCAGCATCCAGTCGAGCAGGATCAGATCAGGCACGCGCTGCATGATCGCATCCTGGGCGCCGCGCACGTCCGGCGCGTGGACGGCTTCGAGGCCGGCCTTGCGCAGCGCGAAAGCCACCATGTCACGGATCGTGGTTTCGTCTTCGACGATCAAGATGCGTTTCTGCACGGTATCACGCCGGGTGCGCCGCGGCGCGGCGCTTTGTTACACCGGCATTATTCCACGCGCTCAGTATTACGCCGGGATGACAGGCTCGCACAAGGGCCTGAACCGGCGCAGGAAAACCCGCCATCGGCGATGCGGCCCTGATCGGCCGGCCGGGTGCCGCGCCGGCGCAGTTCGAGCACCACGGGGGTGAATTCAGTAATGCGCGCATCGACACGGGCGCGCTGGTAGTAATCCAGGTCCTTGCGCTTGGCGAGGTCGCGTAACTGGTTGAGAGCGTCCTCGGCATGCCCGTTCAGGTAGGCGGCCTCGGCATAGGACAGCGCGGCCCGCACGGTATCGCCGGACAGCTCGCAGGCGCGGGCGAAGCTGCGGTAGATCTCGGGGCTTTCCTCGGTCTCGACTATCAGCGGACGCAGGATCGCCTGCGCCTTGCGGGCGCTGTCGCGCTGGCCGTCGGCGAGCAGAGCCTGGGCGTAGGCGAGGATCACCGGTCGGCTGCCAGGCGAATTGGCCCCCAACGCCTCGAAGCGCGCGAGCGCGGCGGCACGCCGTCCGGCATCGAGTTCGGCACGGGCCATGGCCAGCGCGAGCAGCGGATTGTCCGGTTCGGCCGCGAGCAGCGGCTGCAGCTCGGTGAGCGCGCGAGCCGCCTTGCTGTCGGAGAGCAATGCCAGGGCGAGGCCGTAACGCAGGGCGGACGGATCCGCCGCGTCGCCATGGCGCAGGGTGTCGGTGTAGTAGGCGACGAGCCGCGGCGGTTCGTCGGCACTCAGCACGCGGACGCGCTCACGGAACAGCGCGTACTGGTGCGCATCGTCCTTCGAGCCCGAGTCCTTGCGGGACGTGGCGAGCGCGTCGTCGCTGCGGCGTGCCGCGAGCCGGGCCGGGAGCAGGGCGCTGAAGTCGGCATCGGACGGAGCCGGCGTGGCAGGCTGCTCATCCGCCATGCCCTGAGCGCGCGCCTTGGCATCGCTGATGCGCGTGACGGTGACCGGATGCGTGCGCAGCAGGCCCGGCACGTTGCTGTCGTCGTTGCCGGGACGCAGGGCGCGGTCCATGCGCGCAAAAAAATCGGCCATCGCGTTCGGATCGAAACCGGCGCGGGCAAGCGTCTGGATGCCCACGCGATCGGCCTCAGCCTCGTCCTGCCGCGTGAAGTTGATCTGGCGCTGCTGGATCAACGACGTGCCGGTGGCGAGCACGGCTTCGGCGGCATCGCCGCCGGCATGCGAACTGGCGATCAGAGCCCCGAGCATCGCGAGGGCAATCGGCAGCGAGGTCTTCTGCGCGTCCTCAAACGCGCGCAGCAAGTGCTGCTGCGTGATGTGCGAGATCTCGTGCGCGAGCACCGCGGCGAGTTCGCTCTCACCGGCCGTAGTGACGATCAGCCCGGTATTGACGCCGATGTAACCGCCAGGGGCGGCAAAGGCATTGATCTGGTTGTCGCGGACCAGGAAGAAGGTGAACGCCTGATCGGGCTTGTCGCTGTGGGCGACGAGGCGGTAGCCGAGTCGATCAAGCCGCTCCTCGAGCAGCGGATCATCGAGCACGAGGTTCATCGCGCGCATTTCGTGCAGCATGCTCGCGCCGTAGCTCTTCTGCTCGGCGGGCGAAAGGACCTGGCCGGCCGAGCTGCCGATATCCGGCAGGCGCACGCCGCCACCGGCACGGGCGTCGGTGAGCAGGGCCGCGGCGAGGGGGACCAAGGCGAGAGCGCGAAGGAGCTTCGGCATGAGAGGGCAGGCGGACGACCGGAATGGCGCTTGGACCACGATACCGGAGCGTGAGTTCGCGGGCCACCGGACCGGCGTGCGCCTTGCGTGTCCGTGCACGCGTCCCCACCATGCACCGATCGAAGGACCAGCCTGCCGGAGCGGCCATGCCGAAAGTCGAAATCTACAGCACCACGATCTGTCCCTACTGCGTATCCGCGAAGAACCTGCTCAAGGCGCGTGGCCTCGACTGGCAGGAGATCCTCATCGATCGCGAGCCGGCGCGGCGTGACGAAATGCTCGCACGGGCCGCCGGCCGGCGTACCGTGCCGCAGATCTTCATCGACGGCGAGCATATCGGCGGTTACGACGATCTGGTCGCGGCCGATCGTTCCGGACGCCTGGCGACATTGCTCGGGAACGCGTCGTGAGCGGCGATCGCGTCAAGGCTTTCACCGAGTTCCGTCAGCGCATGAACGCGCGCATCCTCGAGCACGACAACCAGGTCGTCAGGCGCTTCTTCGCGCTCGACACGCAGACTTACAAGGACGGTGCGCTCGACGTGAAGACCAAGGAGCTGCTCGGCCTGGTCGCCTCGCTGGTCCTGCGCTGTGACGACTGCATCAGCTACCACGTCGCGCAGTGTCGCGAGGCCGGCGTGAACCGCGACGAGTTCTTCGAGGCGTTCAGTGTCGGTCTGGTGGTCGGTGGATCGATCGTCATCCCGCATCTGCGCCGGGCGGTCGATTTCCTC
>CAYYHP010000092.1:0-10814 GCA_964471815.1 uncultured Rhodanobacteraceae bacterium | reverse complement strand
GTGCAGATCGAGCCCGGTCGGCGTGAACGCGACATCGGCCAGTACGCCGGGCGTGACCGCGACGTGCAGGGCGTGGTGTTCGCGGTCGCCTATCTACGGCGCGAGGTCATCGATGCGATCGGTCCGCTCTCGACCGACTACGACACCTATTTCGAGGACAGCGATTACTGCCTGCGCGCACGCCGCGCCGGATTCGTCACGCGGCTCTGCGGCGGCGTGACGCTGCGTCATGTCGGCGGTGCTTCGACCGCCGAGCGGCCCGGCGAGCGCGAGCGGCTCCTCGCCGCGGGTCGCCGGATCTTCCTCGGCCACTGGCGGGCCGCACTCGAAGCCGAGTACACGGCCGCCGTGCACTGGCTCTCCGCGCTCGATTTTCCGCCGCGCTATGCGGCGATCAGCCGTCCGTTGCTCGTCGCGCTCGACCGTGCCGGCGTGCGCGCAACGTTCGGCGCGTTGTATCGCGACGTGTTGCCGCCCGCACTGCACGAGGACGGCGATGCGCATCACTACGTGCTGAATGCGATCCGCGCACGCACGCCACCGCTCGCGCCGCCGATCACCGTTGCCTGCGGCGAGGCCGCGCTGTTCCGCCACGCGCGTGGCGGCTACCGCATCGGCTACGGCGCGTTCGATACGGCGGTGCCGGATGCCGACTGGCTCGCCGCGGCGCGCGACCTGGACGAGGTATGGGTGCCGAGCCCGTTCCATCGCACCGCGCTGCGCGAGGCCGGAGTCGCGCAGCCGATCGAGGTGATGCCCTGGGGCGTCGATGCCGACTACTTCCATCCGGCGATCCGCCACGTGCCGGGGCCGGCAGGCGATCGGGTGTTCGTGTGCGTGGCCGCCTGGGATGGGTGGGATCGGCCCTGGTACGTGATCGAGGCGTTCCAGCGTGCGTTCCGCCGGCACGATCCGGTGCGTCTGCTGTGCGCCATCGACGATGCCGGCGTCGATCTCGCCGCGGTGACGCGTGCCTTGCGCAGGGATGTGCACGGCGGACGTGTGGAGTTCCTGCCTCTGCGCCGGCTCGCGCGTGACGAACGCGCCGTGCTGCTGCGCTCGGCGGCGGTCTGGGTCGGTGCCGGGCGCGCCAGTGCGCGGCACCTCGGCGCGCTCGAAGCGATGGCCTGCGGCGTGCCGGTCGTCGCGCCGGCACAGGGCGCGCTCGCCGAGGTGCTCGACGAGCAGACCGGTTTTCCGCTGGCATTGCCGCACGAGGACGCGTGTATCGAGGCACTCGTCGCGCGACTGCACGAGACCGCGGCCGATCCCGTGGAAGCCACGCGCCGCGGCGCCGCGGCGGCAAGCCGGATTGCGACGGCGTACACCTGGGAGCACACGGCGGCGGCGATCCGCGCGCGTCTCGCGGCGCTCGCGATCGAGACGCGCGCGCCACGCCTGCGCACGTCGGCAGCGCGGCCGCATGGGCGCGTGCTGGTGCTCGGCATGCATCGCTCGGGCACGTCGTGCGTCGCGGGGCTTTTGCAGACGCTCGGGCTGTGGGGCGGCCGCCCGGATGAATTCCTCGCGAACCCCGCGGAAAACCCGCGCGGCTTCTTCGAGCGCGGCGACGTGCATGCCGTATGCGTCGAAGCACTCGCCGGGCGCGGCGGGGATTGGTCGATCCCGCTCGGCTGGGACGAGGCGGCGGCCGCGCCGGCGCGTGCGCGATTCCGCACGGCGCTCGCTTCGCTCCTTGCGAACCTCGAAGCGCACGGCGCGTGGTTCCTCAAGGAGCCGCGACTCTGCCTGCTCGCGACGGAAATGCTCGATCTCGTGCCGGATGCGGTGCTCGTGCACGTGCGGCGCGCGCCCGGCGAGGTTGCCCGTTCGATCGCCGCACGCCACGGGCTTTCCCTACCGCATGCGCTGGCACTCTGGGAGTACTACGCACTGTGCACGCTCGCCACGCTGCGCGGCAGGACAAGCTTCACGGTCGATTACCATGCGCTGCTCGAGGCACCGGCCGCGACCGCCGCCGCCCTGTATGACGGCCTGCGCCGGCATGGCGTCGAGGGCCTGCGCGAACTGCAGCCGGCCGAGGCCGAAGCCTGGGCCGAGCCGCTGTTGAACCGCCAGCGCAGCGCCGGGCCGGTGCCGCTCGGCGCGGAGCAGGCGGCGTTGTGGCAGGCCATGTGCGCCGGCGCCACGGAAGGCTTCGGCCCCGAGATGCTGAGCCTGGCGAGCCGGCGCCTGCTCGAGACCTTGTACGCCGAACACCAGCAAGTCCGCGCACGCGAACGGGAACACGGATGAACGAAGGGCAGATTCACGACTCGCTGCGCGGCCTCGACTGGGACGGACGGCGGCTCGTCATCGACACGCGGCCCGGTGCGGCGGTCGAGGTGCATTTCGACGGCGCGCCGTTCGCGCGCCTCGTGGCCGATGCCAGCGGCCGCGTCACGCTCGGCATGCCGTATGCGCCCGGTGGACACGCCACGCTCGCGCTCGGCCTCGTCATCGACGGTACACCGGCGGGCAGGCCGGTCGGCATCGTCTGCGGCCGGCCGGGACTCGTGCGCGCGCCGGCGCCGGCCTTGCCGCTGCGCCCTGTCGGTACGGAGGAAACCGTCGATGCGCTCGCGCCGGACGATCCGCTCGGCCGCGAGGTCGCGATCGTCGTGCCGGTCTATGACGCAGCGGAGGCCGTGCGCGCCTGCCTCGACAGCGTGCTCGCGCAGACCGCGCGACCCGCGCGGCTGATCGTGATCGACGATGCGAGCCCCGATCCCGCGATCGCGCCGCTGCTCGCCGGCTACGCGAGCCGGCGTGGCGTCGCGGTCCTGCGCAACGCGACCAATCGCGGCTTCACTGCGACGGCGAACCGCGGCATCGCCGAGGCCGGGCAAGCGGACGTGGTGCTGCTGAACGCCGATACCGAAGTCGCGCCGGGCTGGCTCGATGGTCTGCGCCAGGCCGCCTGGGTGGCGGCGGACATCGCGAGCGCCACGGCCGTTTCCGACAACGCCGGTGCGTTCTCCGTGCCCGAGCTGGAACGCGAGAACCCGTTTCCTGCGGGCTGGAATCACGGCGATGCGGCCCGCGTGCTGCGCCAGCAGGCCGGCCTCGTGCGTCCCGCGCTGCCGACCGGCAATGGCTTCTGCCTGTATCTGCGGCGCGACTGGCTGGAGCGCATCGGGCCGCTCGACGAAGCGGCATTCCCGCAAGGTTATGGCGAGGAAAACGATTGGTGCCAGCGCGCCGAGGCGCATGGCGGCCGGCACGTGATCGCCGGCAACGTGCTGGTCCGCCATGCCCGCAGCCAGAGCTTCGGACATGAGCGCCGGCAGCGGCTCGGCGAGGCCGGCATGGCCGTGCTGCGCGAACGCTATCCGCAATACGAGGCCGCGGTCGGGGCGACGCTTCATTCGTTCGAGCGGCGCGTGCTCGACTGGCGCGTGCGGCGCCTGTATGCGGCGGCATCGACGTGGATGCCACGGCCGCGCTGGTTGTGGCTCGACGGCGACGTGCCCACGGATGTCGCGGATCTGTGCGAACCCTGGCGCCTCGCGATCGATGGCAACGACCTGCGCCTCGAACGCGAGTCCGACGATGCGTGGATCACCGTCGATGTCGCGACCGCGGCCATCGGCCATCCGGCCGCGCCGTCAAGCTGGCGGCAGGGCGAAGGCTGTCTCGGCCGCTGGCTGCAGAGCCATGGCATCGAGGCCGCGGTCGGCGCGATTCCCACGATGCTTGGCCCGCGCATCGCGCGCCTGCTGGAGCGCCTCGGCATCGCGCACGCCATGCCGGCCGCGGGCGAGCGCATTGCTGCCGCCATCGCACGGGCCACGAGGGCACTGAACGCATTCGCGGACGAACCGTCCGGTCCGCATGGCGAGGCCATGTCGTGAAGGTGATCCTTAACGTCGATGCGATCAGCGCGCCGCTGACCGGCATCGGCGTCTACACGCGCCACCTCGCGCGCGGACTCGCCGTGCATCCCGCCGTCGAGGACCTGCGCCTGTTCTCGGCGTATCGCTGGGTCAGCGACAGCGACCAGGCGCTCGCCGTCAATCGCAAGATCGCCACATTGCGGCGCATCGCGCCTTTCAAGCGGCTCGCGCTCGAAGGCTATACGCGGCTGCGTGCCGCGCTGTTCCGCCGCCATGCCACCGGCTACGCCGATCATGTGCTGCATTCGCCGAACTTCGTGCTGATGCCGTTCGACGGGCCCGGCGTGGCGACGATCCACGACCTGTCCTGGCTGCGCTATCCGCAATACCACCCGGTCGAACGCGTGCGCTTCCTCGAACGCCATCTGCCGGCGACGCTCGACCGCGCCGCGGCGCTGATCGTCGATTCGGCGACGGTGCGCGACGAACTCGAGACGGTGCTTGGCGTCGATCCGCGCCGTGTGCACGTCGTGCCGCTCGGCGTTGATGCGATCTTTCATCCGCGCCGCGACGACGAACTCGCGCCGGTACTGGTGCGTCACGGTCTCGTACCGCGCGGCTATCTGCTCGTCGTCGCCACGCTCGAGCCGCGCAAGAACCTGATCCGCCTCGTGCAGGCCTATGCCGGGCGCGATGCGCGCCTGCGGGCACGATTGCCGCTCGCGGTCGTCGGTGCACGCGGCTGGCTCGACGATGAACTCGGCCGTGCGCTCGAACCCCTCGAACGCCGCGGCGAGGTACGCCGGCTCGGCTACGTGCCGGAGGACGATCTCGCTGCGCTGCATGCGGGCGCGGCCGGCTTCGCGCTGCCTTCGCTCTACGAAGGTTTCGGCCTGCCAGTGCTCGAAGCGATGGCGAGTGGCGTGCCGGTGCTGACCTCGGCAGGCGGCGCGCTCGCCGAAGTCGCCGGCGACGCCGCGCTGCTCGTCGATCCGCTGGACGTGGATTCGATCCGTACCGGGCTCGAACGCCTCGTCGGGGATGTCGCCTGGCGCGAGGCCGCCGCACGGCGCGGCCTCGGACTCGCCGCCGGTTATGCCTGGTCGCGCTGCATCGAAGCGACGCTCGACGTCTACCGGACTGCGTTGCGAGCGGGCGACGCGGCCGCGGCGGCGAGCGAATCACCAGCCATCATCGGTACCGCCATCGCCTCGGCCGACACGACGACCGCGTGGGCCGCATCAGGTGACGCGGCGGCGAAGCCGGACGCGGGCGACGACGTGGCATCGCCGGAGTCCGCCACATCGCCTCTCGCTGGTGCGGTGCTCGTCAACTACAACACGGCCAGCCTGACCCTGCGCTGCGTCGAATCGCTGCAGCCGTGGGTCGAGCGCCTGCGCCTCGTCGTGGTCGATTCCGGCTCGCGGCCGGAGGAAGTCGCGGCCCTGCGCGACGGGCTCGCCGAGCGCTGGCCGGGCGCGACGCTGATCGCGAGCCCGGTCAACATCGGTTTCGCGGCCGGCTGCAACCGCGCGATCACGCGCCTGCTTGAGTCACCGCGCATCAGCCACGTGCTGCTGCTGAACAGCGATGCCATCGCCACGCCGGCGCTCGGCGCGACGATCCTCGATCTGCTCGATGGACGCGACGATGCCGACCTGCTCGGCGGGCGCGTGCTGAAGATGCACGTCGGCGAAGGCCTGAGCGATATCGACTCGCTCGGCATCGCGTTCTACCGCAGCCTGCTCGCCTCAAACCGGCTCGATCCGGCCGAGCCGTACTTCGGTCCGACCGGCGGTTGCGCGGTCTACGCGCGGCGCGTGCTCGAAGCGCTGCGCACCGCGCACGGCGGCATGTTCGACGAGGATTTCTTCTGCTACGCCGAGGACACCGACGTCGCCGCCCGCGCGCTGCTGCTCGGCTTCACGCCGCGCTATGTCGATACGCCACTCGCCCGGCACGAAGGCCAGGCATCCAGCGGTGGAGGCTTCAACGACTTCGTGCTGTACCACGGCATCCGCAATTCGATCTGGATGCTGGTGAAGTGCGTGCCGGCCTCGCTGATCCTGCGCCACCTGCCGTGGGTGCTCGCCCTGCATGCCGGCATCGTCATCCGCCACAGCCTGCGTGGCAAGGCGCGCGTGGTGTTCCGCCTTTACCGCGACGCGCTGCGCCGCCTGCCGCGCATGTGGCGGAAGCGCCGATCGATCCGCGCCACCCGGCGCATCCCGCCCGCCGACTTCGCTAGGCACATGAGCCCGCACTTTTACGACCGCGGCTACCTGCGCAATGCGCTGCGTGAGCTGTGGGGGAGGGGGGGCGCCAAGGGGCCGCCATCAGCGCGCGACGGCGGGGGGCGGGCGGTATAAGCGGCACGGATCGCTTCAATTCGCCTGCCTTAGAATGCCTCCTCGCTCATACGTGCTACGCACCCGCATCAGGGCTTTACCAGCACTTCACGCAAAGCAGACGCAACCCGGCACGTTTCCAGTCATTACCGAGCTGCTCAGAGGCGCTGGGATGTGGCGTTTGCGTCGCAACTTGGCCTGAATTAAGCGACCGCGTTCAGCATGCAGCGCCCATGTGACCCCGCCGGGGGCGGCGCGAATGAAATCGATGGGCGTAGGCCTAGCGCCTTTGCGGCAAAATTTCTCTTGACGCTTTGGTAAGCGAACACGACCATGCAATGGTGCACCCCGGATGCATGGCCCACTTCCAGTTTAACCTAGGGTGAGTAATGAAACTTCATGTAGCTTTCTTCGTTTTAGGGGTTGCATGTGCATCAATTCAGGCCAAAGGCGCGCACGGCACGGCTCTATTGGAGAGCTGCGGTGCTCTAGTCCGTTCTCTGGATGGTGAAGGGCATACTGATGCTAAGTCAGTGCGAAACGAGTTTTTCTGTCTAGGCCTTGTTCAGGGTGTAGTTAATACCAATCAGTTCTATCAGGTTATTGCCAAAGATAAAGCCATATTTTGCATACCTCCTAAGGGTATCAATAACGGACAAGCTGCTCGCATTGTCGTAAATTATCTGCGAGATAATCCAAAAGAGTTGCACGAGAATGATTCATTCTTAGTGCTTATGGCGCTTCGTGACGCTTTCCCCTGTTCTGCGCCATAGAGTGATACTTAGTAATTAATTCAGGCCGACACTGCATTATGGTATAGTCGCATCCATGCGCTTTGCGTCATAAAAGGAACCGCGCAATGGTAAAGAAGAAGCGTGGCCTTCCCCGGCAATTCGTGCATTCAAAATGAGAAGGTGCTCGTTCGCGGGATCCGCGATAGACGCTTAGTGACAGGTTGCCAAGTGACTCATGCGGGCGTTCTTGTTGTAACGTTGCAGCCAGATGTCGGTGATTTCGCGCACCTGCTCAAGGTCCTCAAGCAGGTGTAAACCGCCCCGGCTTTGCCGGGGAATGCTTACTTAGGTGCAGGCATGCCAAAGTTCTCTATCTACTCAGGAAATATGTTGGTTGGCTACTCGGAACTCGAGAATGGTGATCCGCCTATGGGCGTTGCGTTTGGTGTATTCGAGCCATTTGAGGGTTACGCGAGCATGCAGAGCGAATGTAGGTCCAATCATTCTGATCAGTCGCAATTGAAGCTCTCAGTTCGATCAGAAGTCGGGACTGACATTCCTTGCGTGGGCGTAGGTATCATCGACTTCTCCACTGAGATCGAACCGCCGAACATAGAGGTTAATATTTTTGGCGTTCCATACCCTCTATATCAAGAGGTGTTTCCTCAACAGGTTGTTTCGTATAAACGCCAGTTCAGCTGAGTGTCGTCTCAGTCATCTAATTAGTCAGCCACGCTCGCACTCAGCGCCGCTTCCCTGCCGGCTTGGATGGCGGTGCTTCTTCGAAGCCGTTGCGCTGGATCGCATCCGGCTGTGGCCCGCTGGGGGGCGGCTTGACCGTCGCAGCCGGTGCGGTGGGCGGCGCAGCGGTTGCCGCTGCAGCCGTGGCCACGTTGCTTGCGGGCGCTGCGGGTGCCGGAGCGGTGGCGGCGGCAGGTTGCGCGGTCGTTGTGGCTACCGGTTTGGCCAGTTCTGGCGCGGCGAGGCGCAGGCTGCCGATCGCGTCGAAGGCGCGGTCCGGGTCAGCGACGTAGACGTTGAGCACCTGGGCACGGGCGACTTCGGCGCCCAGATCCGGAATCACGAAACGCTTGCCCTGTGCGGTGAAGGTGCGGGTCGCGATGACCCGGGAATCGGCATCGACCCAGGCCGCGTGCACGGTGCCGTGGAAGCCCGGCCCGTCGATGCGCGCTTCGGTGCGCGTGGCGTGGCTCAAGCCGGTATCACGATGCAGAGTCACGCCGCCGGCCGGGCGTTCGAGGATCAGCGCCGGATCGCCGAGCAGGTTGTAAGTCTCGATCAGGGTCGCATCGAGCATCTTGGTCTTGGCGGCGACGATCGCCTGGCCGACCGTGGTGCCCGGCGTGGTCAGTTGCTCGATCAGCGCCTTGCTGTATTCGGGCGACGGGCTGTTGCGCCACGAGGCCGCAAACACTGCGACCGCGCCCTTGCCGGGCTCGCGCAGGAAGCGTTCGCCGATCGAGTCTTCGGTCGGGTTGTCGAACGGCGCCGAGTAGCAGGTCATCGACAGCACCAGCGGCAGGCGGCCGCCGTTCTGCAGATTCGAGACGTCGTCGAGAGTGAACAGGTCGTGGTTCTTGCGCAGGTCCGGCGGACCGGTGCGCCAGATGTAGCGGCCGCCGTGGCCGATGAAGTGCACGAGCAGGCGGCCTTCGTTGAGGCCCTTCTTGATGTCGGCCTGGTGGGCGAGGTTGTCGGCCTCTTCGGGGCTCGCATAGACCTTGTCGCTGACGAAGCCCTGACTGCCGAGACTTTCGGCGATGCGGTCGGAGCTCTGCTTGAAGTAGTCGGTCTCGTCGGCAATGAACATCACGTCGCGGCGCCACGCGCCGAATTGCGGCGTGCGCAGGTAGTCGATGGTCTTCTGCACGATCGCCGTGACCTCGGCCGGTTCGACGACCGGCAGGCGGCCGATCGCGATGACCGGGTGCAGCTCGTGCTTGCCGACGCTGACGAAATGGTTGTCGCTCGCCGACTGGCCATCGTAGGACGGGAACTGCCAGGTCGGGATCAGGTTGCGGTTCGGCAGATCGGCCGGCGTGTCGGCGTACGGCGTGCTCGGGATGTCGCCGAAGTGGCCGGGCTCGAGCAGTTCGCGATCCGCCCATTTGGCGATCTTCAGGCGATCGATCTTCTGGTGACGGATGTCGAAGCTCGCGTCGCCGACCAGCAGGATGTAGCGCGGCCGCGGCGTGGACCAATCCTTGTAGGCCGACGCCGCGAGCGCGCGGATCGCGCTCGGATGCACGATGCCGTCGTTGAACTGGTCGTAGACATCCTCGACGTCGAGCACCGCGACCTTGAGCCCGCGCTGGCGGTGGAACTCGGCGAGCGGTTGGATCGCCGCGATCAGCCGCGGGTGGGCGATCACGAGGTAATCGTAGGCCTGCGCCGGGTGGTGCCAGTCCACCGGATTGATCGCACGCAGCCGCGACGGCCGGCGCAGCTCGCCGGTGTCGGCGAGCGGATACAGGGTTACGCCGGACGGCAGCGCCACATAACGTGCGCGGCCCGTGCCGGCCGGTTGGGCGAGATAGCGATGCCCGTCGCTGCCATACAGTGCCGGCGCTTCGCCTGTCAGCGCGAGCACCGGTGCGCCGGACCCGGCGGTGGTGAGCGGCTCGGTGCCGGCCGTGCCACGCAACGGATAGGCGAACTCGACGAAGTTGAACATCACCACGTCGACCAGGGCGTTGCGCGGATCGTTGGGCGGGAAGCGCTTCGGCACACGCAACTCGAGGCGGTTACCGCGTTCGCGCAGCGCGCCGGCCGGCAGTGCGATGCGGTGGGTTTCCTCGGCGCGGCCGCTCCACTCCACGGCACCGGCCGGCTGGCCGTTGAGGCTCAGCTCGATGCGGTGATCGGCCGGGCGCGGGCCGGCCTGGCCGGGCTGCGGCGGAATCTCGGACAGGCCGCGCAGGGCGATGTCGGCCTCGATCCGGCCGGGCTTTGCGGCGAGATCGGGCAGATCGAATTCGAACGCGAACGGCTCGGGATCGACCTGGGTCAGTTTCGCCCAGTGCCAGTAATCCGGCTCCTCCCAGAGCTTCACAAGCTGCTGGTTGAGCCGGATCATCAGGTTGTCCTGCTCGAGATGCAGCCGACGCTCGAGCGGGGCCGGTGCGGCGGGGCCGCCCGGCACGACGTCGGCGAGTCGCGCATGTGCCTTGCCCGGTGCGGCGGCGAGCACGTAGGCGTTCACCGTGCTGTACGGATCGAACCAGGATTCCGGGCCGTGCAGCGGTTCGCCAAGCCATTCGATGCGGTCGCCGGCCCCGAAGCGGCCATCGCCGCCGTCGACCACGCGGACCGGCACTTCCTTGCCGCGCCAGGTCAGGACCAGCGCATCGCTCGGGCAGTCGGCGAGGGCGGGTTGCGCCGCGGCGATCGAGGCCTGATCGAGCCCGTACACGCCAGCCTCGGGGATCTCGATACGCAACCGGCCATCGCAGGCGTGGGCCGCGGGCGCGGCGAGGAGCAGACAGAGCAGGGCCGAACGCAAGGTCATGGAGGGCGTCGCTAGACGAAGTCGGCGGATCAATGCGGGCGGGCAAGGCTACCGATCACCCTCGGGGGGTGCAAATCGATTCAGTCGGGTGGCGGTCCGTAATATGCCGCGAGCAGCGCCGCCACGGTCGGGGCGGCCGCGCGCAGGGCCGCGGGCGTCGAGAAGTGCATCTCGCTGGTGCAGGCGAAGAACTCGTCGGGCGCGTCGGCGGCGTACGGGTCGATCGCCGTCTCGCGACCGCGCCGCACGGCGCGGCCATGCGCCTCGAACGCGGCCTCGAACGCCGCAATCCAGTCGCGGCGCGCGATCCAGGTCGGCAGCGGCGGCACGCCGTCGCTCGCGCCATCGAGCATGTCGAGCTTGTGTG
>CAYYHP010000091.1:0-10856 GCA_964471815.1 uncultured Rhodanobacteraceae bacterium | reverse complement strand
CGGGAACTGGTAGGGCAGCGGACTCTGTGCGAAGAACGGGTTGCTGACGACAGTGGCGGCGGGCGTGGCGGCCTTGTCGGCGGCATGCAGCGGGGCGGTGGCGCCCAGCGCGAGAGCCAGGGCGAAGGCGAGCGGATGTTTCATCGGGATCTCCAGAAACGGATTCGGCGGCGGCGAGGGTAGTCCCATCCGCGGGCGCCGGCGTATGGCGAAAGTCGGGGGGAGGCGCCGCATGGCGGCGACCCGCCGGAGCGCATCGGCTCCGGCGGCCGTGGAGTATGGTCCAATTTGCTGTGGCGATGAATCCGCCGCAGGCTGCCGAGCCTGCTGGAAACGGGATGCAGGGCGATGGAGGTAGTGACATGACGCGGTCGCGGATCGGGGTTCCGGTGATGCTGGCGCTGGCCGGCATGTCCAGCGGCGTACTTGCCGGTGCGGACCGGCCCGCAGGCGAGGCGGATGCCCGCGTGCGTGCGACGGCGACTTTCCAGACGGATGCCGGTGCCGAGATCTGGCTGCTCGAATGGCGTGGGCCGACGACGCCGGTCTGTGCGCCGGACGATCCGGCGGCGTACACCTGCCCATGCAGCGGCTTCGCGTTCGGCGAGGCGGGCCATCTCGAGCTCGTCCGCGAGCGTGACGGCAGGACGATCGAGCGTCTGCCGCTGGATCCCTTGTTCACCGACGGGTTTCCGGCCGGGGATGGCCAGGCGGCGCTGCGCCGCCACGACGTGCGCGATGGCGACAGCGAACGCAGCGATTCCGATGCGGCGCCGCAGCTCGTTGCCGAGGTGAGCGCACGTCCCGAGTCCCGCGTGCTCGACCCGGGCGACTACGACCACGACGGCCATGCCAGTGAATTCGTCCTGCAGGTCGCCACCGAGCCTTGCGGCAAGCACATGGGCGTGCTGATCGGCGTGAGCCGTGCGCGGCCGACACTGCACGCATTCGGCAGTGCGGCTCATCCCGACCGGTCGCTCCTGTTGCAGACCGGTTTCTGGGAAGCCCTGCGTAGCGCTCGCGGGCCGATCCGTGAGGTGGCCTGGCGCTGTGGCGATCACGCCAGCGAAACCCAGATCGAACAGGAAATCGAGACCGATGCGGCTGGTATCCGGGTCGTCGAGCGAGAGTTTGCTTGTACCGACGATGGCGGGCGCGGCGCGCTACTGCATGAGGAAATCCACTGAGTGGCTTGGTGCGTCAACTCGAAGATCTAGCACCATGAAGCGTTCGGTTCCCGTTTAAGTCTACGTTCTTTCAATGCCCCGGCGACGCGCTGTTCTCTGCGTAGCCGAATCATCGAATATCCGTAGACCAGCTAGGAATGAACTCATGTCGAACACTGCCGTATCCACCGTTGAGCAGGAGGCGTCTAATCACGATGCCGACTTCGCACACGAACTCGCCGTCCTGCTACGACATAGCCAGAACAACCGTCGTGGCCTGATGTTCTACGTGCGCGGCGAGCGCATCGGCGGCGGCGTCAAGGAAATCCTGCGCGACGCGGTGGTGGTCGGCAACCAGGAATTCGGCCGCATCCTGATCCGTTTCGAGAGCATCGACGCGGTCGCCGCGAATTGATCCGCCGCGTGGAACGGCGCGCCTGTGCGGACGCGCCGTTCACGTCGTCACTTGATGAGGTCCGCCTGCAGGACTGGCGTATACCAGAGCAGCCCGTAGTGGCCGTAGGCGTAGGTGTAGCTGGCATTCTCGCCCTGGATCGACGAGCTGTGCACGCCGCCGACCGTGCAGACACCGGTTGCACAGACGATCTCATCGATCCACGACTTGATCGAGTACTCGCGGGCAGCGAGGCGCTTGCCATAAATGCCGCTCAGGAAAGGATTGCCGACCGACAGGCCCCAGGAGCCGCAGGTCGAGGTCGCCACGTTGAACGGATAGGCGCCACAGCTCCACAGCCCGCGGTAGCCGCCGGCGATGCCGACGAAGCTGTCCACCTTGCCGGCGATGCCGAGCTTGAGGATCTCGCGCGCGGCCAGGGTCACGCCCATCGAATGGCCGATCACGTCGATCTTGCCGGTGCAGGAGCTGGCCAGCGCACTGGTCAGCGCGTTCTCGACCGGCGTCTCCTCGCTGCCGTAATGATCGTTGCAGGCCGCGCAGAGCTTGCTGCCCCAGCTCGGCCGGAAGATCTGCGCATCGCCATACCCGCGCGCCCGCAGCTCGACATACGTGTTGTCGAAGTCGGTCGGATAACCGGTGTTGCCATGGACGAGCACCACATTGTCCACGCAGGCCGCCGTGCCCAGCATCGGCAGGGCGAGCAGGGCGAGTGCCGCGCAGGCCGCGCGCACGAATCGAAGTGACATGTCTTCCCTCCCCAGGGTGCGCCGGATGCCGGCGCCGCATTGCGCCGATGGCGCGGGCGCAGCCTAGAGCGGCCCCGACGGTACGCCGAGCTGTACCAAGGTACGAGTCCGGTCGCTCGATATGGGCCGGGCCGCGTTCGCTTTAACCCCGATTTCACGTTTGTGCCGGGCCGGCTAAGCTAGGGCCGGGTTTCCACGGGAGAGGTCGGGGTCATGTCGAAGTCGCGTTTGTGGGTCGCCCTGTGGGCGGCGGGGGCGTTCGGTCTTGCGGGAGCGCTAGATCCGGTAGCCGTGGTGCAGGCCGAGGAGATGGCGCTCGATGCCGCTGCATCGGCGGACCCATCGGCCGCGGACAAGAAGGAGGGCGAGAGCGCCGAGCTCGAAACCGTGCTGGTCGTCGGGTCGCGCCGCGTCGGCCGCGGTTCGGATACCGAGACGATGGTTCCGGTCGACGTCCTGCCAGTGTCGAAGGCGGCCGAGCAGAGCCCGCAGTTCGATCTCGCCCAGACTCTGCAGTACACCGCCCCGTCGTTCACGTCCACGCGCCAGACCGGTGCCGACAACGCCGACCTGATCGACTCCGCCGCGCTGCGCAACCTCGGCTCGGACCAGACCCTGGTCCTCGAGAACGGCAAGCGCCGGCACAGCGTGGCCCTGGTCAACCTGTTCGGCGCGCGCAACCGCGGCAACACCGGCACCGATCTGAATGCGATTCCGCTGCTCGCCATTGACCGTGTCGAGATCCTGCGCGACGGTGCGGCCGCGCAGTACGGCTCCGACGCGATCGCCGGGGTGATGAACATCGTGCTGAAGAAGAACAAGGGCTGCGAGGCGCTGGTCGGCTACGGCCAGTATTCGCGTGGCGACGGCGAGAACGAGCAGACCTCGGCCTACTGCGGTTTCGGCCTCGGCGACGACGGCGTGATCGCGATGACCGCCGAGTGGCTCAAGCGCGGCCGCTCCGACCGTTCCGGCCCGGACAACCCGCGCACCATCGGCGATACCAAGACCGACAACCGCACCTTCTATCTCAACGGCGAGCTGCCGCTCGGCGAGGCCGCGCATGTCTACTTCACGGCCGGCGCGCAGAACCGCTTCGCCTCGTCGGCGGCCTGGGCGCGCGGCGGCATCGGCTCAGACGACATCCCCTCGCGCAACTCGGCCGTGATGTATCCGGACGGCTTCGTGCCGTATATCAACGGCGACATCCAGGACCGCTACGCGATCGTTGGCGCATGGACCAACCTCGGTGACTGGCGCGCGGACCTGTCGCAGACCTACGGCAGCAATCAGCTCGAGAACACGATCAGCAACACGCTGAATGCCTCGATCGCCAACCTCGACTTGCTCGATGGCGGCATCGGCATCAGCTCGAACAAGTTCCACGCCGGCGGCTTCTCGTTCACCCAGGCGACCACCAACCTCGATTTCACGCGTTTCTATGAGGGGGTGTTCAAGGGCATGAACGTGGCCTTCGGCGCCGAGCATCGCCACGAGAACTACCAGATCTTCGCCGGCGAGCCGGGCTCCTACCTCGATTACGACGGTCCGGGCGGCGGCAATGCCGGCAGTCAGGGTTTCCCGGGCTTCCAGCCGGGCGACGAGGCCGATCAGAGCCGCAACAGCTGGGCTGCCTATGTCGACGTCGAAACCGACTTCACCGATCGCTTCAACACCGACGCCGCACTGCGCTACGAGGACTACAGCGACTTCGGTTCGACCGCGACCGGTAAGCTCGCCGCCTCGTTCCGCGTGACCGACACCTTCCTGCTGCGCGGTTCGGTCAGCACCGGCTTCCGCGCGCCGTCGCTGCAGCAGCGCTATTTCTCCTCGACCTTCACCGACTTCGTCAGCGGCGAGCCGGTCGATGTCGTGCTCGCGCCGAACGGCGGTGCGATCGCCAAGGCGGCCGGCATTCCGGACCTGAAGGAGGAGAAGTCGACGAACTTCACGCTCGGCTTCACCTGGAAACCGCTCGACAACGTCAACGTCACGCTCGACGGCTATCGCATCGACATCGACGACCGTATCGTGCTGACTGGCCGCTTCGATACCACCGACCCGACCATCGGCTCGATCCTCGAGAGCCTCGGCGTCGGCCAGGCGCAGTTCTTCGTGAATTCCGTCGATACGCGCACCCAGGGCATCGACTTGACCGTGGGCCATACGACCGAGCTCTGGGGCGGCAACCTCAACAGCTTCCTCGCCTACAACCACGGCACGACCCGGGTACAGAAGATCCACACGCCGCCGGCGCTGCTCGGCCGCGAGGACGTGCTGCTCTCCGAGCGCGAACGGCTGTTCATCGAGGACGGCGCGCCGAGCTCGAAGGCCGTGCTGGGCTTCGATTACACCTACGGCAAGTGGAACAGCGACCTGAAGATCATCTACTTCGGGCCGATGACGCTCGGCACCTTCTCGGGCCCGCCGGTGCCAAACCAGCACTATGCGGACAAGACCTCGGCGGACGTCAGTGTCACCTACAGCTTCACTGAAGACACCAAGCTGACGATCGGCGGATCCAACATCCTCGACAAGTTCCCGAGCAAGCAGAACCCGGACGAGACCGACAACGGCTTCAAGTACGAAAGCGTGCAGTTCGGCCTGAACGGCGCGGCGTACTTCATCCGCCTGTCGACGAAGTTCTGAGCCCTGCAAGGGCATGCCGTCACCAAGCCCGTCGCCTTGAGGCGGCGGGCTTTTTCGTGCCGGCCTCAGCGTGTGGCGAGTTCCAGAGCGGTTGCCCAGATGTGGCGTTCCGGTCCCAGGTAGCAGTGGTTGCCGCAATGCAGGAAGCCGGCGCGTGCGAAGGCCTTGCGATACCAGGCCGCGGTGCGCGCGATGAAGCCATCGGTATCGCCATGGAAGCGGTCGCCCTTGCAGAACACCTCGAGGAAGGCGACGCCATGGCACAACTCGGCGAAGCCGGACAGGCCCTGCACGAGTTCCGCGGTTGGCACGTAGTGCATCATGTCCGAGCAGACCAGGAGGTCCACGGTGCCCTCGAAACGCTGTACCGCGAGATCGCTGAAGCGGCACAGGCGCAGATTGCGGCTCTGTCCGTAGCGAGCGATCGCGTAATCACTCGAGTCGAGACCTAGATAGCACACGTCCGGGCGCAGCGCGCGCAGTGGCCTGAGCCACGCGCCCTCGCCGCAGCCGACATCGAGCACGCTGCGGATCGGTCGGCCGAGATGGTATTCGGCTACGCCGATCGCGAGCCGCACCTTGCGCGCAAGGCTCGCCGCCGACTGCACACGCGAGAGGCCGGTGCGGTACCAGCGGTCGAAATACGCCTTGTCGTATACCTTTCTCATGGCCGGTGCGGTAGTGTGTGAGACATCATTGTCGCATCGATCGTGCAGTGATCTCGCGATTTGCAGCGCTTGCGGGCGATCGTGCCGGTGTAATCCCTCGACGCTGCGTCCATCGCCCCGCACAATCGCGGGCCCTGTGGAGATCACGATGCACCCGAGCTCCGATTCGCCTTACCCGCTGCTCGCCGGCAAGACCGCGCTAATCCTCGGCATCGCCAACCAGGATTCGATCGCCTACGGCTGCGCCCGCGCGTTTCGCGCGCTCGGCGCGGAACTCGCGATCACTTACCTCAACGACAAGGCGCGTCGTTTCGTCGAGCCGCTGGCCGAGTCGCTCGATGCGCAGATTTTCCTGCCCTGCGACGTGCGTGAGGACGGTCAACTCGAGGCCGTGTTCGCGGCGATCGGCGAGCACTGGGGGCGGCTCGACGCGGCTTTGCACTCGATCGCCTTCGCACCGAAGGAGGATCTGCAGGGACGCCTCGCCGACTGCTCGCGCGCCGGGTTCCTCACGGCGATGGACGTGTCCTGTCATTCCTTCGTGCGCATGGCGTGCCTCGCCGAGCCATTGATGACGCAGGGCGGCGCGCTGTTCACGATGAGCTATCTCGGTGCCGACAAGGTGATCGAGCACTACAACGTCATGGGTCCGGTGAAGGCTGCGCTGGAGAGCGCGGTGCGCTATCTCGCCCACGAGCTGGGACCGAAGGACATCCGCGTGCATGCGATCTCGCCGGGCCCAGTGAAGACGCGTGCGGCCTCCGGTCTCGCGCATTTCGACGAACTGCTGCAGCGCGCGGCCGAGCGCGCACCCGCCCGGCGTCTGGTCGGCATCGACGACGTCGGTCTCGCCACGGCCTTCCTCGCCAGCGACTACGCGCGGCTCGTCACCGGCCAGACGATCTACATCGACGGCGGCTACCACATCCTCGGTTGAGGGATGCGCGGTGCGATCTGCATCCGCGCCACCCGCGGGATGCGGCGGCGGCTCACTTCGCGGCATCGGCCGGATGCTGGCGCACCGGGATCGGCACGTTGCAAAGCTCGATCCTGCCGGCCGGGCGCTTGTACCACTCGTCGCGACGGTTGCGGCGCGTCTCGACGAGCGCGGTGAACGTGGCCGTGTCGGTGCGCAGCACCTCGAGCGGCACGCGCTCCTTCGCCGGTACGTCGGCGGCGAGGTGCAGGCGCCGGATCGGTGTCGTCTGCTCGCGTTTCTCGTAGAAGCCGAGCGCGCCGCTGCCGCGCGGCAGGCTCGACAGGAGTTCGATGCCCTGCACGACGCGGCCGACCACGGTCACGTTGCGATCGAGATGGCGTGGCGCATGGCCGATCACGACGTACAGCTCGCTGCCGCTGCCCGAGGTTTCGTCCACGTCTCGGCCCACGCCGACCGCTGCATAGCAGTGCGCGAGCCAGGTCTCGTGCGTGGCCGGATCGCGTGCGGCCGGGAAGCCGTTGCTGAAACCGACCTCGGGTGCGTAGAGGTCTCCATCGGGCAGACGCGTGAAGGCGAGCGAGGTGTCGTACGGCACGCTGAACTCGGCCGGCAGGTGAGCCTGGGCCTTACCGAGCGGCTTCGCCTTGGCCTCGCCACCGGCATCCGGGTCGCCCCACTGCACGACGTAGTTGTCGTGCGCGCGCAGGATCGCGAGGCCGTCGAAGTAGCCTTGGTGCACCAGGGTCCTGATGTTCGCGGCGTGCTTCGGTGCGAAGGCCGGGGCGAGTTCGATCACGACGCGGCCGGCGTCGAGATCCAGATACAGCGTGTTGTCGGCGTCGAGCGGCCGCCAGTCCGCAGGCTTCGCGGCGGCGAGCACGTCCTGCATCGTAAGGGGTTTCGCCGGTGGATCGGCGGCACGGACGGGCAGGGCGATGACGGCAAGGGCGGTGAGCAGGGCGAGGCGGACGGTCGAGATCGACGGCATGCGGATTCCTCCGGACTGTCAGCGGACGAGCCGGCCGATGGCCTGGCCGACACGCAGCGGCTGTTCCGGCGCGAGCGTGGAGGCGAGTTCGGCGACGCCGCGCGGCAACAGCACGATCACCGTCGATCCCATGTTGAAGCGGCCCATTTCGGCAAAGCGTTCGAGGCGGATGCCGCGACCGCGCTGGTCAGTGCGGACGATGCGGTTGGCGTACGGTGGGATCACGAGGCCGTCCCAGACGGTCGAGACGCTCGACACCAGCATCGCGCCGACCAGCACCAGTGCGAATGGGCCGTGCTCGCCCTCGAAGTGGCAGACCAGGCGTTCGTTGCGCGCGAACAGGCGTGGCACGGTCTCAACCGCGAACGGCGCGACGCTGAACAGCCGGCCCGGGATGTGCACCGTCTCGACCAGTGTGCCGGCCAGCGGCATGTGCACGCGATGGTAGTCGCGCGGCGAGAGGTAGACCGTCGCGAACATGCCGTCGTGGTAGGGAGCGGCGCGCGTCTCGTCGCCGAGCAGTTCGGCGGCGGTGTAACTCTGGCCCTTCGCCTGGAAGATACGGCCCGCGACGATCGCGCCGGCCTGGCTGATGCGGCCGTCGGCCGGCGACAGCACGGCGCGCGGATCCGCATCGGCCTGGCGCGCGTCGGACTTCAGCGCACGCGTGAAGAATGCGTTGAAGTGTTCGTAGGCCGCAAAGTCGGCACGCTCGGCTTCGGCGAGATCGACCTCGAAGCGCCGCGCGATCTGGCCGATAAGGAAATCCTTCCATGGCCGATAGGTACGGCGCGTCGCCCAGTGTACGAGGTTCGACAGCAGACGGTGCGGCAGGAGGTATTGCAGCAGGACGGACGGGCGCATCAACGGGTTCCGGCGAGCGTGGCGAGGTCGGCGGCGATCTTGCCGGCATCCAGTGGCGGCCGGAACAGGCCGGCCAGACGGCCGTCCGGATCGATGATCACGATCGAGGCGCTGTGATCGACGGCATAGCTGCCCTTGCCCTCGTCCTGGCGCACGAACAAGAGGCCCAGCGAACGCGACAGCCGGATCAGCTCTTCGTCGCTGCCGGTCGCGGCGATGAAGTCCGGGCTGAAGAACGCGGCGTAACGGGTGAGCTGATCGGGCGTATCGCGCTTCGGATCGACGGAAATGAAATCCACGCGGACGTGCTGGCGCAGCGGGCCGTCGCCGAGCTTGGTCCAGACCTCGCGCAGCGTCGCCAGCGTGGTCGGGCAGACGTCGGGACAGTTCGTATAGCCGAGGAACACCAGGGTCCAGTGGCCGCGCCAGTCGGCGAGCGTGAGCGCCGTGCCGTCCGGGCGGGTCAGGCGGAAATCGCCGAGCGTGCGCGGCACGGGATAGAGCAGGCCGGCCTGCAGGGTCGGTACGGACGGGGACGGGCCGCGCAGGCCGAGCCACAGTCCGAGGCCGGCGGCGAGCGCGGCGAGCAGGATCAGGGCCGGATGCAGGATCCGGCCGGCGTTATGAGGAGAGTTCATTCGCGAATTATAGCCGGCCGGGTTCGGCCTATACTCTGCGGCCCCCAACGCCGTCGTTCCCATGTCCGCCGAACTTTCGACGATCATCGATTTCATCCGCTACGGCGCCAGCCGTTTCGCCGCTGCCGGATTGACGTTCGGCCACAGCTACGACAACCCGCTCGACGAGGCCACGCATCTCGTCCTGCACGCATTGCACCTGCCGCACGACCTGTCGCCGAACTACGGCCAGGCCAAGCTCGTCGCCGAGGAAAAGGAGCGCGTGCTCGCCCTGATCGAGCGGCGCATCGCCGAGCGCAAGCCGGTCGCCTACCTCACGGGCGAAGCCTGGTTCGCCGGGCTCGCGTTCAAGGTGGACGAGCGCGTGCTCGTGCCGCGTTCGCCGATCGCGGAGCTGATCAGGAATGGTTTCGCGCCGTGGCTGGAAGGGCGCGAGGTGAGTCGTGCGCTCGATCTCTGCACGGGCTCGGGCTGCATCGGCATCGCGATGGCCGCGCACAACCCGGACTGGCAGGTCGATCTCGTCGACATCAGCGACGAGGCGCTGGAACTCGCCCGCGAGAACATCCGCTTCCACGACCTCGACGAACGTGTGCGGGCCATCAGGTCGGACCTGTTCGAGGCGCTCGAAGGCGAGGTTTACGACCTGATCGTCTCGAATCCGCCCTACGTCACCGAACAGGAATTCGCCGATCTGCCGCCCGAATACGGCCATGAGCCGTCGCTAGGCTTAAAAGCCGGACACGACGGGCTGGATTTCGCGTTGCGCATCCTCGCCGCGGCGCCGGCGCACCTGAGCGAGGACGGCCTGCTGATCGTCGAGATCGGCGAGAGCGAACGCGCCCTGCGCGCGCTGCTACCCGACGTGCCGTTCACCTGGCTCGAGTTCGAGGTCGGCCCGATGGGCGTGTTCGCGATCGAGCGCCGCGATCTGGTCTGGCATGCGAAGACGGTCAGCGCGGCCCTGGCGACGAGGCGATGAGACGGTGTCGGCGAACTCCTTCGGCAAGCTCCTGACGGTCACCACCTTCGGCGAAAGCCATGGCCCTGCGATTGGCGGCGTGATCGACGGCTGCCCGCCGGGACTGGCGCTCTCGCCCGAGGATTTCCGCCGCGATCTCGAACGCCGTGCGACCGGCAAGTCGCGCCATACCTCGCAGCGGCACGAGACCGACGCGGTCGAGATACTCTCCGGTGTGTTCGAGGAACGCACGACCGGCACGCCGATCGCCCTCCTGATCCGCAATACCGACGCGCGCTCGAAGGATTACGCCGGGATCGTGGACACCTTCCGGCCCGGCCACGCCGATTACACCTACTGGCAGAAGTACGGCATCCGCGATCCGCGCGGCGGCGGGCGTTCGTCCGCACGCGAGACCACGGTGCGCGTCGCCGCCGGCGTGATCGCGAAGAAGTGGCTCGGCGAGCGTTTCGGGGTCCGCGTGCGTGGTCATCTCGCCCAGCTCGGTCCGCTCGTGCCGCGCGCGCTCGACTGGGACGCGGTCGAGGCCAATGCACTCTTCTGGCCCGATGCCGGCATGGTCGCGGAACTCGAGGCCTACATGGACCGCCTGCGCAAGGCCGGCGATTCGGTCGGCGCGCGCGTCACCGTCGTCGCCGAGAACGTACCGCCGGGCTGGGGCGAACCGATCTATGGCAAGCTCGACGGTGAACTCGCCGCTGCGCTGATGGGCATCAACGCGGTCAAGGGCGTGGAGATCGGCGACGGTTTCGCGGCCGTCGCGCAGCGCGGCACCGAGCATCGCGACGAACTCACGC
>CAYYHP010000090.1:0-10864 GCA_964471815.1 uncultured Rhodanobacteraceae bacterium | reverse complement strand
CCGCGAGCGTGATCTTCGACGCACTGCAGGCCGCGCGTTCGCGGCAGGCCGACATCCTGATCGCGGACACCGCCGGCCGATTGCATACCCAGGCCGGCCTCATGGACGAGCTCGGCAAGATCCGGCGCGTACTCGGCAAGCTCGATCCCGACGCGCCGCACGAGGTACTGCTGGTGATCGACGGCACGACCGGACAGAACGCGGTGAACCAGGTGCGCCAGTTCCGCGAGGCGGTCGGCGTCACCGGGCTCGTGGTCACCAAGCTCGACGGTACGGCTAAGGGCGGCGTGATCTTTGCGCTGGCCCGCGAGTTCGGTCTGCCGATCCGCTTCGTCGGCCTGGGCGAAGGCGTCGACGATCTGCGCATTTTCGATCCGGCGGCCTTCGTCGACGGCCTGCTGCCGGCCCGTCTCTGCGGCGAATGACGCCCGCTCCCGCCGGGCATCGCGCGGCATGGCCGTGCGTGCGGACCGCGAGACCGCAGCATCGACTGGCCTGGTGCGGATGCAAGGAGAAGGTGGGTGTGGCAGGCAGGGTACCTGCCGCACCCGCTCACGCCCGGACCAGGGGGGCCAGTCAGACGCAAGCATCGCCGCTGGCAACCCATCCTAGGCGCCGGTGCGGCAGGCCGAGTATGCGCCAGCCCCGTACGTCCATCAATCCACTTTGCCTATGAAATGCGAAATGGGCATAGCCTCGACGCCGCCCCACCGACCGTACGCAGGCGGTAGGTATTGTCACGCGACTATCTCCCGTCCCTGCAGCGCGCCACACAGCGCATGAAGTCGATCGCAGCGCCCCTGCTTGCCTGGTTCGACGCGCATGGCCGCCACGACCTGCCGTGGCAGCATCCGCGTTCGCCGTACCGAGTCTGGATCTCCGAGGTCATGCTGCAGCAGACCCAGGTGACGACGGTGATTCCGTATTTCGAGCGGTTCGTCGCCACCCTGCCCGACCTGCCCACGCTCGCCTCGGCACCGTTGGATACGGTCCTGGCACTCTGGTCCGGGCTCGGCTACTACAGCCGCGCACGCAATCTGCATTGTGCCGCGCGCCTGTGTCTGGAGGAACACGCCGGCGAGTTGCCGGCCGATCTCGAATCCCTGGCTGCCCTGCCCGGCATCGGCCGCTCGACTGCGGGGGCCATCCTCGCCCTGGCCCACGGCCGGCGCGTGCCGATCCTCGACGGCAACGTCAAGCGCGTGCTCACGCGGTTGCATGCCGTGCGCGGCTGGCCGGGACAGGCCAGCATCGCCAAGACGCTCTGGGAATTCGCCGACCGGCATACGCCGGAAATCCGCGCAGCCGACTACACGCAGGCGATCATGGATCTCGGCGCGACGGTCTGCACGCGCCACAATCCGCGCTGCGAAACCTGCCCGCTGCGCATAGGCTGTGCCGCACGACGCCTCGGCCTCGTCGCGCAACTGCCCGAGCGCAAGCCCGGGCGCGTGCTACCGACGCGCGAGACCTGTCTGCTCGTGGTGCGCGATCGCGACGGGCGCATCCTGCTCGAGCGGCGCCCGCCGGCCGGCGTCTGGGCGCGGCTCTGGAGCCTGCCGGAAGTCGCGACGCCGCAGGCCGCCGCAGCCCCTCTGCGCACGCTTGGCTTAGTACACGCGCCGACGGCGCTGGCCCCAATCGCGCACGGCTTCAGCCATTATCATCTGCATATCCAGCCGCTGCTCGCGGACGTGCACGGCGCGGGCGGCATCGCGGATTCGGCGGATCGTCGCTGGTGCACGCGTGCCGACCTCGCCACACTCGGCCTGCCCGCCCCCGTGCGCAGACTGCTCGATTCGCTACCGGAGAAACCCCGATGACCCGCCTCGTGTTCTGCGCCCGCCTCAAGCAGGAAGCCGAGGGCCTCGCCTACGCACCGTGGCCCGGTGAGCTCGGCAGGCGCATCTATGCCGAAGTCTCCCGGCAGGCCTGGCAGGACTGGCTCGCGCACCAGACGATGCTGATCAACGAAAACCGGCTGAATCCACTCGATCCGAAGGCGCGTGCCTACCTCGAAGGCGAAATGCAGAAGTATCTTTTCGGCGAAGGCTCGGCCCTGCCGGAAGGCTACGTGCCGCCTGCACGCGATACCTGAGCCGGCGACCACGCGGCCATCGCGCTGCCTGCCGCGTCGGCGCCGGACATCGTCGAGCCTGCGCAACGCATGGCCTCACTGCTCCGCAGCAGGTTCCTTGCGTGGATGCGCCTCGTCGCGTTCCTGCTCCCGCGAGGCGCGATAGGCCTTGTAGTCCACGTGGCGAATCGTCTTGATCTTGCAGCGGTCCTGACGCACGAGCACGTAGTCGAACTTGGCGCTGACCTTGTTCACGCTCGAGGTCAACGCCAGCGCATTCGCCCATTCGAGATCCGGACAGACCGGATAGACCGTGACCAGCCAGGCGTCGTTGAGCGAGGTCCATACCAGCACGGTGTCGCGCCCGAGCGTCTCGAAACCCTGCATCCGCCAGAACGGCATCGAATCTACCGGATCGCCCGCGAATCGCTCGTAGCGCGCGAGCTGCGCCTCCTCGCGCGAGGTCGCGGATGTGATGCCCGGGATCAGGCCGAGCAGCGCTGCCAGAATCGTGCGCACGTGCCTCGCCATGTCCGCTCTCCTCGTCGTATATCGGAAACCTGCCTTCTCCGGCGTGCCTAACTAACCCGCGGGTCGCGAACCGGAGAAGCTCGGACACAGGTTACGACGTGGAGGCGCAACCTGTCGTCGCAGGCACGGCACGCATCCTGGCCTCGGCGTGCGGCACGTGGCTTGACACGCCCCGCCCCGCCCGCCGCGCGGCCAGTCGCGGCGCGCTTGACGGGAACCAGCCCAGCCGATTTAATACGCGCCCTTCGCCGCGCCCCTCCAACGGAGCGCGCAGGCAAGCCTCGATGGCCAGGTAGCTCAGTTGGTAGAGCAGGGGACTGAAAATCCCCGTGTCGGCGGTTCGATTCCGTCCCTGGCCACCATCCAATCAGCGATTTCCTCGTACCTGTTCGCTTGCGACACGCCTCAGGCGTCGGCATCGCCGATGGCCATGCATGTGTCATCCGGCGGCATGGCGCCATCCGGTCGATCGATGACACAGCCACCGGAGCCGCCGGCAGGCTGGAGTACAGGCAGCGCGCTGCGTGCGGGCCACGCGAGGCCGGCCAGCCTCGGCGTCCGAACCGGAAAAATCCGAGCGACGTCCCGGATAACGACGGATTTGGAAGGCGGGTGATGGGCCGATGATTCCTGACGCCCACGTCACGGAGCCCGTCATGCCGAACAACCAACAACCTTCTCAGTACCGCAATACCGGAGCCGGCAGATCGCCTGGTCGCCTGCTCGCGTGCGCCCTGCTGCTCGCCGGCACTGCGGTGCACGCCGATTCGATACGCATCGGCACGCGGCTGATCGTCGACGGCGATACCCAGCAGATGGTTCTCGCCGTTGCCGGCCGGCCGGATGCGATCGCACACGTGAAGGCGCATCGTCGTGGCGAAAGCCCGGGCGAGATCTGGACCTACCACCGCGACGGCCACCACCTGTGCATCACGCTGCGAGACGGCGTGGTGACGGCGATCGCTTCGCAACGCGATAAATGAGCCGGCCTGCTTGGGCCGGGCGACGGAAAGAACGACGTGCCGAGCGGCCGCTCAGGCCGCGCTCGCGATGACATCGAGGAACGCCTGCCCGTAGCGTGCGAGCTTGCTCGTGCCGACGCCGGCGACGCCAGCGAGTTCCTGCAGCGTACGCGGCCGCTCGCGCAGCAGGACGAGCAGGGTCGCGTCGTGGAAGATCACGTAGGCCGGCACGTTCTGTTCGCGGGCGAGACGTGCGCGGGTCGCCCGCAGCGCCTCCCACAGTGACTGTTCGTGCGGGGCGATGCCGAGACTGTCGCGTGCGGTCGCGCTGCGACCGGCCCGTTTCGCGCCGCACCGCGCGTCGCGATCCGGTGGGCGGCGCAGCGCAACCTCGCGCTCTCCGCGCAGCACGACACGACTCGCTTCGGTTAGGCGCAGGATGCCGTAGCCTTCCTCGTCGGTCGCGAGCAGTCCCGTGGCGACGAGTTGGCGGAACACACCACGCCACTGGCGCTCGTCGAACTCGCGGCCGAGGCCGAAGGTGCTGAGGCGGTCGTGTCCCAGCGCCTGCACCCGCTCGTCTTGCACACCGCGCAGGACGTTGGCGACGTGCCCGGCACCGTAACGCTGTCCGGTGCGGTAGACGCAGGACAGGGCCTTCTGCACGGTGATGGTCGCATCCCAGATCTCGGGTGGTTCGAGGCAGTTGTCGCAGTTGCCGCAATGCCCGGGGTGATCCTCGCCGAAACTGCGCAGTAGATGCTGGCGCCGGCAGCCGGTCGTTTCGGCGTAACCGAGCAGGGCATCGAGCCGCGCTCGCTCGATGCGCTTGCGTTCGTCGCCGGACTCCGACTGCGCGATCATCTGCGCAGTCGTCACCACGTCGCCGAGGCCGTAGCACATCCAGGCCTCGGCCGGCAGCCCGTCGCGGCCCGCGCGGCCTGTTTCCTGGTAATAGCCTTCGATGCTGCGCGGCAGGTCGAGATGCGCGACGAAGCGCACGTCCGGCTTGTCGATGCCCATGCCGAAGGCGACGGTGGCAACCATGACCACGCCGTCGGTACGCAGGAAGCGCTGCTGGTTCGTGCTGCGCTGCGCGGTGTCGAGCCCGGCGTGATAAGGCAGCGCGTCGATGCCGTGGGTGACGAGCCAGGCAGCGGTTTCCTCGACCTTGCGCCGCGAGAGGCAATACACGATCCCCGATTCGCCGCGGTGACCGGTCAGGAAATCGGCGAGCTGGCGGCGTGCGTTGTCCTTCTCGACGACGCGATAGCGGATGTTCGGACGGTCGAAACTCGCCACGAACTGGCGTGCCTCGGCGAGTCCGAGATGTGCGGCGATGTCGGCGCGCGTGGCCGGATCGGCGGTCGCGGTCAGCGCGATGCGCGGCACCTCCGGAAAGCGCGCATGCAACAGGTCGAGGCCGCGGTATTCGGGGCGGAAGTCATGACCCCACTGCGAGACGCAGTGCGCCTCGTCGATCGCGAACAAGGCGAGCCGCATGCGCGCGAGCAGAGCCAGCATGCGCTCGGTGAGCAGGCGTTCCGGCGCGACGTAGAGCAGCTTCAGCCCGCCGCTGAGGCAGCGCTGTTCGATCTCACGCTGGGTCGCCGCTTCCTGGCTCGAATTGAGGAACGCCGCCGCGACGCCGAGCTGGGTCAACGCATCGACCTGATCCTGCATCAGCGCAATCAGCGGCGAGACGACGATCGCCGTCCCTTCGCGCAGCAAGGCCGGAATCTGATAGCAGAGCGACTTGCCGCCGCCGGTCGGCATCAGCACGAGACAGTCGCCGCCCGCGGCGACGTGCTCGACGATAGCCTGCTGGGCGCCGCGGAAGGCGGTATAACCGAAGACGGTGCGAAGAACGGCGAGGGCATCCTGGGACATCCGGCGATGCTAACAGGCCCGTCGCGGGCGGCTCCCCGGTGAGGAACGATCCGCCGGCCGGCCCGCAGCCCGCGCACATCGGCGTTCACGGGCGAACGCTACACTCGCGCCGCGCCGCCCCCTGCCCTTCGTCCGGGCGACGCGCTACCATTCAAACAACCGTTTGAGGTGACCCATGCTGCGCTCTTCCGTCCTGCGCACCCTCGCCGTCGGCGTTTTCGCGATCCCGCTCGCCAGCTGTGGCGGCGGTCCGGTACGCCGCATCAATCCACCAGTGGTCACGATCCAGGAACTCGGCGTGCGGCCCGACGGGCAATGGAACCTCCGCCTGCGCGTGCAGAACTTCTCGACGGTGCCGATGACGATCGACACGATCGAAAGCGCCTTCGAGATCGAGGATCGCCCGGCCGGCCAGCTATACGTGCGTCCGGCGCTGGAAATCCCCGGCCAGGCCGCCGACGTCGTCGAAACCAACGTCACGCCGGGCTCGGCGGCCCAGGGCACGCTGAAGAACGCGCCGGGCAGCGGCAGCGTGGGCTACCGCCTCGTCGGCCACGTCACCACGCGCGATCCGGACAAGTCGTTCGAAATCCGTTACGAAAGCCGGCTCTCGCCCGTGCCCGGCCTGCCCGACACCTACCGCTGAACAATCCGGAGTCCGTCATGAGCCAGTACGTCGCCCCGCTCGCCGACATGCGTTTCGTGCTGTTCGACCTGCTCGACGCCGAGGCCGTCTACCGGCGCCTGCCCGGCGGCGATATGGCGACGCGCGACGTGATCGATGCGGTGCTCGAGGAAGCCGCGCGCTTCAACGAGCAGGTGCTCGCGCCGCTCAACCACAGTGCCGATGCCGAGGGCTGCCACTACGACAAGGCCAGCGCGAGCGTGCGCACGCCGCAGGGCTTCAGGGAGGCGTACACCCAGTTCGTCGAGGGCGGCTGGTCCGGATTGAGCGCACCGGAGGAGTTCGGCGGTCAGCACATGCCCGATTCGGTCGGCGCGCTGGTCAAGGAGATGATCGATTCGGCGAACCTGTCCTGGGGCAACTACCCCCTGCTCTCGCATGGCGCGACCGAGGCCCTCAAGCAGCATGGCGAGGCATGGCAGAAGGAGGTGTTCCTGAGGCCGATCGTCGCCGGCCGCTGGACCGGCACGATGTGCCTGACCGAGCCACACTGCGGATCCGACCTCGGCCTTTTGAAGACGCGCGCCGAGCCGGCTGCGGACGGGACCTACCGGATCAGCGGCACGAAGATCTTCATCACCGCCGGCGAGCACGATCTCACCGCGAACATCGTCCATCTCGTGCTCGCGCGTCTGCCGGATGCACCGCCAGGCACCAAGGGCATCTCGCTGTTCATCGTGCCGAAGTTCAAGGTGAGCCGCGACGGCGTGATGGGTGAGCGCAACGCGCTGGCCTGCGGCTCGATCGAACACAAGATGGGCATCACCGCCTCGGCGACCTGCGTGATGAACTTCGATGGTGCCGAGGGCTATCTGATCGGCCAGCCGAACAAGGGCCTGCACGCGATGTTCACGATGATGAACACCGCGCGGCTCGCGGTCGGCATCCAGGGACTCGCGGTCGCCGAGCGCGCCTACCAGAACGCGCTGTCCTACGCGCGCGAACGCCTGCAGATGCGCTCGCTGTCCGGCGCGAAGTTCCCCGAGAAGCCGGCCGATCCGCTGATCGTGCATCCGGACATCCGGCGCATGCTGCTGACCCAGAAGGCGCTCATCGAAGGCAGCCGCGCGCTCGGCGTGTATGCCCTGCTGCTGATCGACATCCACGAACGCAGCCCGGATGCGGCCGAGCGCCAGCGCGCCGACGAGCTGGTCTCGTTCCTGACGCCGATCGTCAAGGCCTGTCTGACGGAGTGGGGCATCGAATGCACCTATCACGCCCAGCAGGTGTTCGGCGGACACGGCTACATCCGCGAATGGGGCATGGAGCAGTTCGCCCGCGATGCGCGCATCACGACGATCTACGAAGGCACGACCGGCATCCAGGCGCTCGACCTCCTGGGCCGCAAGATCCTGCAGCTACAGGGGGCCGGCCTGCGCCACTTAGCGGGCGAGATCAGCGCGTTCTGCCAGGCCCAGCAGAGTAACGCCGCGCTCATCGAGTTCATCAAGCCGCTCGCCGAGCTGACCCACGAATGGATCGGCCTGACCCAGGAGATCGGCAAGCGCGCGCTCGCCGATCCTGAGGAGGTCGGTGCGGCGGCGGTCGATTACCTGTTCTACTCGGGCTACGTCACGCTCGCCTATTTCTGGGCCAGGAGCGTCGCCGCGGCCGATGCGTCGGGTCGACCGGATGAGTTCAAGCAAGCCAAGCGCCTGACCGCGCGCTTCTTCTACTCGCGACTCCTGCCGCGCACCCGCGGTCACATCGCGGCGATCCGCGCCGGGGCCGAGAGCCTGATGGCGATGCCGGACGCGCTGTTCGGCTGATCCGCCGATTCCGCCCACCGCGGCGGCACACGCCGGGGGGGCCGAGGGGACTGGCGCGAGCCGGGTCCACTTCGCTAGCTTTGTGGCTCCGATTGCCGTCAGTCAGGTGCACTCATGGAGGCCGAAGCCGGAATTCATGTGCGTCTCGCCGATGCCGGTGACGACGACTTCATCCTGGGCCTGGTCGACCGCTTCGTCGAGTTCGAGCTGCCGTCCTGGCGCCGGCGCGGCGAGACGGCCGCCGGCATCCGCCGCGACATCCAGCGCCATCTCAGCGAGCAGCCGGCCGGTTCGCATCTGTTCGTGGCCGAGGACGACGAGGGCGAGCGCGTCGGTTTCCTGCACCTGCAGATGGTCAGCGATTTCTTCACCGGCGCGCCGAACTGCCACATCTCCGACCTCGCCGTTGCCAGGGGCCACGATGGCAAGGGTGTCGGCAGCGCCTTGATCGCCTATGCCGAGCGCTGGGCCCGCGAGCATCATTGCCGCTTCCTCACGCTCGCCGCCTTCCCGGGCAATACGCGCGGCCGCGAGCTGTACACGCGCCACGGCTTCGGCGAGGAACTGATCCGTATGACCAAGCCGCTGCGCTGAAGCCCCCTCGGCGGCCGGTCCCGGCGCCGGCCGGGGAACATGCGCCACACCGCATGTCTGCCCGCACCGACGCCGGGACCGACGGGTGGGCGCGAGCGCATCGAAACCGGTTGACGCCCCGGCAGGCGGCGGATGCGCCCGCTGCCTGCCGCGCGGAGCGATGCCGGACGCCGCCCGGCACCCTCTGCCGATCGAACCGGATCGGCCTACCTGTCCATCGCCTTCAGCGCCTCGTCGGTGCTGAGCACCGCATTGGCGATCATCCCGTAGTTGACCAGCGCCGCCTTGCGCCCGGCGCGGCGACGGCATCCTTGACGACGTAGACCTTGAAGCCGTTCTCCATCAGCGTGCGCATGTGCGAATCGACGCAGAGGTTGGCCACCATGCCGCCGAGACTCACGGTGTCGATGCCACGCGCGCGCAGCTGGTAGACGAGATCGTTGCTCTCCGGCCTATACAGTTTGTGCGGCGCGACCACGATGGTCTTGCCGTCCTGGATGTAGGGCTTGTAGCGGTCGAAGAAATCCGCTCCGGAACCCTCGAAGCCCTTCGGGTCGGCGAGGCTGGTGCGGTGCAGCGCCTTCATCTCGAGCAATTGCTTCTGCAGCGCGCCCGGATGATTCCAGTCCGCGTCGCGCAGAGTGAACACCAAGGGGTCCACGGCCAGCGCAATGCCCGTTTTCTTCGCCGATTTCATCAGCTTCTCGATGTTGTCGACGGTACCCAGCTCCTTCAGGTTGTCGGCGAGGAGCTTGTACAGTGCGCCATCCTCGCGCAGGAAATCGTTCTGGGGATCGGTGATCAGCACGGCGGTATGCGCCTTGTCGAGCACGGGCGGCGCGTTTTCCGCGGCGCCTGCCGTACCGGACCCGAGCGACGCCGAGAGTGCGAAGGCGATGAGTGTCTTGTTCATGACGAACCTCCTGGGCAGGAAACATCGGAAGGAACCGTCGGCAGAACAGTGAGGACTCTTCCGACGGCGCCGCATCCTAGAAACCACTGCCCGTGCGGCATGTAGCAAAAGGCACCCACGCCGGATGCGCGACAAGCTACCGCGCCCGCCGAGCAAATTTCATGCAATTCGTCTATCCTGCCGCCCGGCCAGGGAGCTGTACGGCGGCAACGCCCGTTACGCGCAACACGTGTACGGAGGTGTGAATGCTGGCGGACATCCGAACTCGCGGCGACGTCCACTCGACGCGCGTGCTGTCGCTCGATTCGAACGGACGCATCCTCGACTGGATCAGCTGGCAGGATGCGGTATGCCTCTACGTGCGCGACGCGGTCGCCTGGACGCTCGGCGAACCGTGTCTGACGATCCACGGCGGCCTGTGCCGACGCACCGGCCGGCAGAGCCTGCTCGCGCTGCACCCGATCGTCGCCAGCCGCGGCCACGCCCGCGCGTTCGCGCTTGATCCCTCGCCGGCCCTGACCAATGCCGCCCTGTTCGCACGCGATCGCCACCTCTGCCTGTATTGCGGCCAGCACCATCATCGCGGCGCGCTGACCCGCGATCACGTCGTGCCGCTGTCGAAGGGCGGCCGCGACGAATGGGAGAACGTGGTCAGTGCCTGCCTGCACTGCAACGTGAAGAAGGGCAGCCGCACGCCACAGCAGGCCGGCATGCCGCTGCTCGCGGTGCCGTACCGGCCGAGCTGGGTCGAGCACCTGATCCTCTCGAACCGCAACATCCTCGCCGACCAGATGGAATTCCTCGTCGGTCACCTGCCGAAGCATCGTCGCCCGAGCTGAGCCCCGCGCGGGCGAAGACGCCAGCCGTCTGGAAAGGCAGCGACAGGCGCATGCCGTTTCGCACCCCTGCCGTGCCAGATGATGCCCCCGATTTTTCCTTGCCCCCCGTCGGGGCACGGCGGAAAATACGGGCTTGTCACGGGGATCCACCGTAATGATCGATCCGCAACACTGCCCGCGCCTCGCCCGCATCGACACGCCGGCCGACCTACGCCTCTTCCCGGAGGCCGAGCTCGCCGAGGTGGCACGCGAGCTACGCGAGTACCTGATCGCATCGGTGGCGACCTCCGGCGGACATTTCGGTGCCGGCCTCGGCGTGATCGAGCTCACCGTCGCCCTGCACTGGCTGTTCGACACGCCGAACGACCGTCTCGTCTGGGACGTCGGCCACCAGTGCTATCCGCACAAGATCCTCACCGGTCGGCGCGACCGCATCACCACGATCAAGAAGAAGGATGGTCTCGCGCCGTTCCCGAAGCGCGACGAGAGCGAGTACGACGCCTTCGGCGTGGGCCACTCCTCGACCTCGATCTCGGCCGCGCTCGGCATGGCCATCGCCGCGCCGTCGCCGATGACCGCGACGATCTTGCGCCGGTCGCCGCGG
>CAYYHP010000089.1:0-10868 GCA_964471815.1 uncultured Rhodanobacteraceae bacterium | reverse complement strand
CGGCACGCGGCCGCTTCAAGGTCTATCTGATCGACGAAGTACACATGCTCTCGAAGAGCGCCTTCAACGCCCTGCTGAAGACGCTGGAGGAGCCGCCGCCGCACGTGAAATTCCTGCTCGCGACCACCGATCCGCAGAAGCTGCCGGTCACGGTGCTGTCGCGCTGCCTGAAGTTCAACCTGAAGCGCCTCCTGCCCGAACAGATCGCCGGACAGATGCGCCGTATCCTCGAGGCTGAGGGCATCGAATTCGAGCCGGCCGCGATCAACGAACTCGCGCGTGCCGCCGACGGTTCGCTGCGCGACGGGCTTTCGCTGCTCGATCAGGCCATCGCCTGCGGCGCGGGGCGTGTGCCGGCCGCCGAGGTGCGCGCGATGCTCGGTACGATCGAGCGCACTCAGGTCGCACGCCTCGTCGAGGCCGCGCATGCCGGCGACGGTGCGCGGCTGATGGGCGAGATCGATCGGCTCGCCGAGTTCTCGCCGGATTTCGCCGTGGTGCTCGACGAGATCGCCGCACTGCTGCACCGCGTGCAGTTGCGCCAGCTCGTGCCGGGTTACGCGGCCGGCGACGACGAGCTCGACGCGGCCGTGCAGGCACTCGCGACGACGCTTGCGCCGGAAGAGGTACAGCTCTACTACCAGCTTGCCCTGAGCGGTCCCGGCGAGCTCCCGCTCGCGCCGACGCCGCGCGCCGGCTTCGAGATGGCGTTGTTGCGGCTGATGGCGTTCCGGCCGCTGCCCGAGGATGCACCGACCGGCGGTCGACGTGCCGCCGCGGAGCCCGCCTCCGCACGGCCCAGCGCGTCAGCGGTATCGCCGTCTGCCGCGGGATCGACCGACACAGCGGCGTCCCGCCCGATGCCGGCGACACCTGCGCCTGCGGCGATGACGCCGGTGGTGCCTGTGCCGCCCGTGCGGGAGCCAGCGACCGTCCGCGAGACCGCCGCCGTCCTGCCGAACGGTGATGCGCCGGCGGCGATCGACACGCTGTCGCCAGGCGACTGGCCGCTGCTGATCGAGCGTGCCGGCCTGCGCGGGCCGGTCGGCCAGCTCGCCCAGCATGCGGCCCTGATTGGTCTGGAAGGCGATTGCCTGCGCCTCGCACTGCGCCCGGAGCATGACCACCTGATCGCACCGACCTTCGTGAGTACGCTTGAGGAGCGCCTGTCGGCGACGCTCGGGCGCAGCCTCCGCGTGCGTTTCGAGAAGGCCGGCGGCGATGCCGAGACGCCTGCCGAGATCGCCGCGCGGACGCGCTCGGCGCGTCAGGTCGAAGCCGAGCGGGCGATCGAGCAGGATCCGGTCGTACAGGCGTTGATGCGCGATTTCGGCGCCCGCATCGTGCCGAATTCCGTGCGCCCGCCCGAGGCGTGAGAGCGCCCGCGCGGGCCGGCGAAGGCCATGCGCCCGCTGCCGGATGACGCCGCAGCCGGGCGCATGCAGCAAACGATCTTCGAGGAGGACACATCATGCGAGGCCCACTCGCCAACATCATGCAGCAGGCCCAGCGCATGCAGGAAAACCTGCAGCGCGTGCAGGAAGAAATCGCTGCCATCGAGGTCACCGGCAGTGCCGGCGGCGGCCTGGTCAGCGTCGTCATGAACGGCCGCCACGAAGTCCGCCGCGTCAACATCGACCGAAAGCTGTTCGCCGACGATCCGGAAATGGCCGAGGATCTCGTTGCCGCCGCGTGCAACGACGCGGCCAACCGCATCGCCGAGCAGACCCGCGCGCGCATGGCCGAGGCCACCGGTGGAATGCCGCTGCCGCCCGGCTTCAAGCTACCGTTCTGAACCGCTGCCGCCCGACGGCGGACAGTGCCTGCGTCCCTTACGAACCGCTCGAGGTCATCCGCGTGTCGACCGCGTCGCCGCTCTTGGCGCAACTCATCGAAGCCCTGCGCTGCCTGCCCGGCGTCGGTGCGAAGAGCGCCCAGCGCATGGCTTTCCATGTGCTCGAGCGCGATCGCGACGCGGCGCGCCGGCTCGCCCGCACGCTCGAGTCCGCGGTCGAACGCATCGGCAACTGCAGCGAGTGCCGGAGCTTCAGCGAGACGCCGGTGTGTGCGCTGTGCGCCAGCGCCGGTCGTGATCGCAGCCTGCTGTGCGTGGTCGAGAGCCCGGTCGATCAGCTCGCGATCGAGCAGGCGACCGGCTTTCGCGGGCTGTACTTCGTGCTGCTCGGGCGCCTGAGCCCGCTCGACGGACTCGGGCCGCAGGAGCTCGGCATCGGCCTGCTGGCGCGTCGTCTCGCCGCCGGCGAAGTGCAGGAGCTCATCATCGCGACCAACCCGACGGTCGAAGGCGAGGCGACCGCGCATCTGATCGCCCAGCTCGCGCGCGACGCGGGTGTACGTGCCACGCGGCTCGCACACGGCGTGCCGCTCGGCGGTGAACTCGAGTTCACCGACCGCGCCACACTCGCGCACGCCTTCGGCAGCCGCCAGAACCTGTCCTGATCCACCGCCCACGGAGACTACGATGGCCGATACGCTGTTCGGCAAGATCATCCGCCGCGAGATTCCCGCCGACATCGTCTACGAGGACGACGACATGCTGGCCTTCCGCGACATCAACCCGCAGGCACCGGTGCACGTACTGTTCATTCCGAAGCGCGCGATCGCCACGTTGAACGACCTCGGCGAGGAGGATGCACTGCTGATCGGCAAACTGTTCCTGGCTGCCACGCGCTGGGCGCGCGCGCAGGGCTTCGCCGAAAACGGCTACCGCTGCGTGTTCAACTGCAACCGCGACGGCGGACAGACCGTCTATCACCTGCACCTGCACCTGCTCGCCGGCCGCGCGATGCACTGGCCGCCGGGCTGAGTGCAGGCGGGCACGCCGATCGGCGACCTCGACGACGCCGGCACGGCCCACCGCGCCGGCGCTCTCAGACCATGCAGTGCCGGAGTATTCAGCCTCCCGTCGGCTTCGGCGGCGGAGGCGGTGCCGGGCGCGGATGCACGACGATGACCGGCGGCGGTCCCCACCAATAGCGGTCCGGCCAGAACGGGTCCCAGAACCAGGGCGAGGGCTGGCTGACCTGCACGTACTGCGGGCGCTTGGCCCAGAGATGGATGGTGTCAGCCGCGACGCGCGGATAGAGGTAGTCGTACTCGCCGACCTTGCGCCACTCGCTGTCGTCGAGCGTGCCGGTGACGGTGACCTCTCGGCCGTGCACATAGACCTCGGGATCATAGAAGCCGCTGCCGCAGGCGAGGAATCGGCCGAGACTGCGGTCGCGCAGCAGGGGCCGCGCATCGCTGCCGAGAGGCCGGGCGAGGATCTCGAAGCAGGTGGTCTCGCGCCCGGGATCGACACGGATGATCTCGCCGCCCCAGCGCACGCGCTCGACACGCGCAGTGCCGCCTTCGCGCGCCTGCTCCGGCGTGATCGCGGCGAACTCGCCGGTAAGGGGTTTCGGAACCGTGGCGCAGGCCGCGAGCAGCAGTGCGGTTGCTGTGAAGGTGAGCCGGATGCGCATGGAAAGCCTCCGCGGTAATACTCGATCGATTCCAGACGGTTTGCGGCGATCTTACGTCGCAGCCGTGCCGCGGCGTAACCGCGGCGTGCGCACGAAATCGCGCACCGCTAAGGTGAAGGCGGCGCTCGATGCGGGTTCCGGCTGCGTACTGGCATAGCGCAGCTCCACGTAGACCGCGAACAGCCTGCGCACGGCCGGCGCAGAACCGGGCAGGTGCCGCTCGGCGTGTCGTGCGAGATCGTGCGGGCCCCGCGTCGGGTTGATCGTCACGCCGCGTCGGGCGAGTTCGCGTAGCAGCCGCGCGTACGCGCGATCGACCGCATCGCCACGCGGTGGATCGCGCCGCAGCGCCCAGGCGAGCAGGCCGAGCAGCAGCACGCCGCCGGTCGCGGCGAGGGCGATCGCGAGCTCGCGCATCTCGGCGCGCCGGATGCCGAATGGCGTCAGCAGGCTGGCCTGACGCAGCGCGTCGAAACGTACCACCGCTTCGGTCCAGAGCCGGTTGACCAGATCCCAGCGATTGCGCAGGCCGAGCAGCAGGTCGCTGCCGTACCACGGCTTGTCGGCGGCGTTCGCGGTGCGTGCGCCGAGCTGCACGCGCTGCGGGCTCACCGCGCCGGTCGGATCGACACGCACCCAGCCGCGGTCCGCGAGCCAGACCTCGCTCCAGGCGTGCGCATCGGACTGGCGCACGACGAGGTAGTTCGCAAGCGGATTCCAGTAGCCGCCCTGATAGCCGACGACGATGCGCGCCGGAATGCCCGCCGCGCGCATCAGCACGGTGAAGGCCGAGGAGAAGTGCTCGCAATAGCCGGCGCGTGTCTCGAACAGGAAGTCGTCCATTGAGTCGCGCCCGAGCGGCGGCGGATGCAGGGTGTAGGTGAAGTCGGCGCGGATGAGGTCAAGCGCACGACGCATGATCTCGCGCTCGTCAGCACTCTGCGCGCGCCATGTGCGGGCCAGGGCGAGGCTTTTCGGGTTGTAGCCGGCCGGTAGTTGCAGGGCGAGCCGGCGGCGCGCCGGATCGAGCCCATCCAGGCGATAGGCGAGGGCCGATTCGACGCGGTACAGGCGCACCTCGTCGACCGGACGCCGGCTGGCCACGGCCTGGCCCTCGACGCGCTGGGCATCCTCGGGCAGCGCGAGCGGCATGTCGAGCACCGGCAGCTTGTCCTGCCGGGTCGGCTCCAGGGTCACCTCGTAAGCGGTCCGTTCGCCGAGCGCGTACAGGCTGTCAGCGGATTCCTGCGGAAGGCTGGTGCGCGCATCGGTCCAGCGCACGCCATCGAAATGCCAGAGCACTTTGGTGCGCCAGTACTGCCGGTCCGGCGGCGGTACCGGGCCGTCGAACACTGCACGGAACGCGGGATGATCGTCGATCAGGAGCTCGGCGAGACCACCTGGGGTCATGTCGTCGCCGATGCCGGTCTTGCCCTGTTCGAAGTCGGGTGCACCCCAGAGCGGTGCGCCGAGGCGTGGAAGGAACAGGAAGGCGGCCAGGGCGAGTGGCGCGGCACCAAGCAGGCTCGCGGCGGCCGGCGCGAACAGGCCACGCAGTGCCCCGGATCCGCCGGATGCCGGTTGCCGTGGCTGCAGCGCATGCAGTGCGGCGAGCTGCGGCAGCAGGGCCAGCCCGACCAGTGCGGTCTGCGCGAGATCCTGGCCGAACAGCAGGGCGGCCATCAGCAGGAAGCTGCCGAACGTGACCGCGCTGCGCGCATCGCGCGGCGTCTCGCTCTCGCCGAGCTTGAGGACCAGCATGCCGGCGGCAAGCGCGCTGCCCGGCTCGCGACCGAACAGGTTGCCGTACTCGGCCACCATCGCGACCGGCAGGGCGAGGGTCAGCGGCAGGCGCAGCCATAGCGGGAAGCCGCCATATCCCGGCCGCAGCCGACGCAGCAGCCAGCGCGTGCCAAGCAGGACGAGCATCGCCACAGCGAGCCAGCCGGGCAGGTGCGTGAGATGCGTGCCGATCGCGGCCAGTACGGCCAGGGCGAGCAGGTCGAACTGGAGCGGCGAGAGGCGCATCAGAGCAGGGCCAGCGCCGCGAGACAGGCATGCCGGTGCGCGGGACCGAGCGCCGGCCCGAGCCGCTCGCCCGGCAGCTGCAGCGTGTAGCGGCGCTGCTGCGCCTCGGCCTCGCAGACCCAGCGTGCGAGTCGTGCGATGCGTGCCTCGGTGTCGAGCGCCGTGAGGGCGTGCCAGTCGAAATGCAGGTCGTGGCCAGCCACCCGCTCGGGTTCGCGCACCAGCAGCTCATCCAGGCGTGCACTCGGCTTCCAGGCAATCTGGCGCAGCGGGTCACCGCGGCGGTACTCGCGCAGGTCGACGAATTCGTCACCCGCGCGCTGTCGCGCAGCGTGGCCGGTCGGGTTGCCTGCCTCGGGCAACGGCGGTCGAGCGGCCTCGGGGCGCGGGTAGACGATGATCTCGATCGCCGGATGCAGCCAGCTCCAGGCCCAGAACCAGCCATAGGGATGGTCGCTGCCAAGACGCAGGCGCGGCAGGCGATACCGGCCGCGCTGCTGTGTGGGCAGGTCCAGCGCGAGCGGGTCCGCATCGCCGTATCGCAGATCGAAACGGAGGACACGGCCCCGCACGTCGAGACGCAGACCGCGGCGCACGCGCGAGGAGGCCGCGAAGCGCAGCTGCACGGACAGGCTCTCGCCGGCGAAGCACGGCTCGGCATGCACCGCGGCGAGTTCCAGGCCGTCGAGCGCGCGGAACGCGCCGAACACGCTCTGGAACGCCGCCGCACCGAGCAGGCAGGTCAGCAGCAGCGCGGCGTTGTTGTTGTAGTTCAGCGCGCCGAGCAGCATGACCAGCAGCATCGCCGCGAATGCCAGGCCGAAGCGCGTCGGCACCACGTAGATGCGTCGCCGGTGCAGGCGGATCGGCAGCGGTTCGGGACGACGCAAGCGCGTGAGGGCCGGCAGGCGCCGCTCGGCCAGCGCGAGCAGTCGCTCGCGCAGGTGCCGGATCGGCGTGAGCGGTGGCGTCGTCGCCATGGGCTCAGCGTACCGCCACCTCGTCGAGCAGCGCCGTGGCGAGCGCCTCGCGGCTGCGGCCCGCGCCGGGGTCGGGAATCAGGCGATGCGCCGCGGCCGGCACGAACACGGCCTGGATGTCCTCCGGCAGACAGTAACCGCGCCCGGCGATGAAGGCATGTGCGCGCGCGGCGTTCAACACGGCCAGTCCGGCGCGTGGCGACAGGCCGATGCGGATCGCCGCATGCACGCGACTCGCGGCGAGCAGGGCCTGCAGATAATCGATCAGGGCCGGGCTGGCCAGCACCTCGGCGGCCGCGTCGCGCAGCGCCTGGATTTCGGCGGCGCCCAGGCACGGCGCGAGCGTGGCGATCAGGTCGCGCCGGTCGCGGCTGGTCAGCAGCTCGCGCTCGGCCTCGCGATCCGGATAGTCGAGATGCACTCGCAGCATGAAGCGGTCGAGCTGCGAATCCGGTAACGGATAGGTGCCGGCGAGGTCGAGCGGGTTCTGCGTGGCGACGACGAAGAACGGATGCGGCAGCGCGTGCGTGCGGCCATCGACGGTGACCTGCTGCTCGGCCATCGCCTCGAGCAGGGCGCTCTGCGTCTTCGGCGTGGCGCGGTTGATCTCGTCGGCGAGCACGAGCTGAGCGAACAGCGGGCCCGGGTGGAACTCGAAACGGTCGTGCTCGCGCTGGTAGATGCTCACGCCGATAATGTCCGACGGCAGCAGGTCGCTGGTGAACTGGATGCGCTGGAACGAGAGGTCGAGCGTGACCGCGAGCGCGTGCGCGAGCGTGGTCTTGCCGACGCCCGGCAGGTCCTCGATCAGCAGATGGCCGCCGGCGAGCAGACAGGTGAAGGCGAGTCTCACCGCCTGCGCCTTGCCGAGCAGGATGCCGTTCACCTGCGCCAGTGCGCGGTCGAGGCTCGCGCGCAGGGCGGTGTCGGCCTTGGCGGAGGGTACGGAGGAAGCGATGGTCATCGTGGGCGGCCGACGGAAAGGCAGGGCAGGGTGAGCGAAGTCCGGAGTGTAGCCAGCCGCGTGCGCGACGGGCGAACCGATCGCGGCTGGATGCGGGGGTTCTGGATCCTCTGGGGCATCTTGCTGCCCGCGAAGCTGTGGATCGCGGCGACGCTCGCGCCGTTCGGTGACGAGGCGTTCTATTGGCAGGAGAGCCGCCATCCGGCGCTCGCCTACAGTGATCTGCCGCCGGCCACGGCCTTGCTGATCCGCGGCGGCGAGGTACTGCTCGGGCATGGCGAGCTCGGCCTGCGCGCGGCATTCCTGCTGCTGGGGGCCCTGTTGCCGCTGCTCGTGCGGCATGCCGGAACGCGGTGGTTCGGCCCGCGCGCCGGTGCCATCGCGGGCATCGGCTGGATGCTCCTGCCGCTCGGCGGCTCGCTCGGCGTGCTCGCCTTACCCGACGTGCCACTGAGCGCGTGCGCCGTACTGGCATTGATCGGCTTCGACGAAGCACTGCGCCGCGACCGCTGGCGCGACTGGCTGCTGACCGGCCTCGCGCTCGGCGCGGCCTGGTTGTGTCATTACCGTGCCGCGATGCTCGTCGCGGCCGGGCTCGCCTTACTGCTGTTCACGCCGCGCGGCCGCACCGGCTGGCGCCGGCCGGGCCTCTGGCTTGCTCTCGGGCTAGGCCTGCTCGGCTTGTGGCCGACGCTGTCCTACAACTTCGGCCACGACTGGAGCGGGCTGCGCTTCCAGCTCGTCGATCGGCACCCGTGGCGCTTCCATGCTGATGCACTCGTCCAGCCGCTCGAGCAGGCGCTGGTCGTCACGCCGGTTCTGTATGCCTTGCTGATCGCGGCCCTGGCGTATGCCTGGCGACGGCGCAGCCGGGGTGGCCCTTGGGATCTGCTCGCGATCAGCGGGCTCACGTTCGTGCTCGGCTATTTCGCCATCGGCCTGTTTGCCGACGACCTGCGCTTTCGCGTGCACTGGCCGCTGCCCGGGCTCGTTCCGGCGCTGCTCGTGCTGCCGGTGATGCTCGATGACTGGCTGGTTCACGCCCGACGCCGGGCATACGGTCTTAGCTATGGGCTTGCCGGCATCGGCCTGGTCGTGACGCTTGCCTATCTCGGCCTTGCCGGCGGCGGAGCGGCCGAACTGCTGCACCGGGCCAAGGCCTTTCCGGACAACTTCGTCGGCTGGCAGGAAGCGAGTGCGGCGAGCGCGCGGCATCTGGCCGAGTCCGAGCCCGGCACGCTGCTGGTCGCCGACGGCTTCATGCTCGGCGCGGAGCTCGATTTCGGGCTCGCCGGTACGCGGCCGGTGTATGTGCTCGATCATCCTTACAACACCAAGCACGGCCGTGCCGGGCAGCTCGCCGACTGGCGACTCGATGAGACCGCATTGCGGGGCCAGCCCGGCCGGCCGGTATTGCTTGCCGTCGAGGAAACCGGCATCCGCGAGCGCGAGCGGGCGGCCTGGCTCGGCAGCCTGTGCCGGCGCGTGGCCGGGCTCGTGCCGGTCGAGCGGCTCCGGCTCTACGACGGCCGCAAGGTATTCGCGTTCTATCGCGGTCGCGTGCCGATGGCGGGCGAGATTCTGCCCGACACCTGCGCCGCCACGCCGTGAGCCGTGCATCGGGAGTGAATGTCGAGGCGGCTGGCTGCCGATCGCGTGATCGAGACGCCGCGACGGTGCGCCGGATCAGAGCGCGGCGACGCCGGACTCGCGCAGCAGGCGGCACACGGCGGTCAGCGGCAGGCCGATCAATCCGGTCGGGTCTTCGCTCTCGATGCGCTCGAACAGCGCGATGCCGAGGGCTTCGGCCTTGAAGCTGCCGGCGCAATCGAGCGGCCGTTCGCGCTCGACGTAGCGGCGCACTTCGGCCGCATCGAGATGACGGAACACGACGCGGGCGATGTCGGTGGCGTGGTGCACGCGCCACGGCGAGGAGCGCGTATCGATCAGCGCCACAGCGGTGAAGAACTCGACGGTGCGTCCGGAGCAGGCGAGGAGCTGTGCCTCGGCACGCTCGACCGTACCCGGTTTGCCGAGTGTTTCAATGCCGAGCGCGGCAACCTGGTCCGACCCGATCACCAGTGCATCGGGACACAGCACGGCCGCTGCACGCGCCTTGGCTTCGGCGAGGCGCTCGGCCAGGCCGCGCGGGGATTCTCCGGGGTGGCGGGATTCGTCCACGCCCGGAGCGAGCGTGCGGAAACGCGCACCGAGCCGGCCGAGCAGCTCGGCACGGTAGCGCGAGGTCGAGGCGAGCACGAGATCGACGTCGGCGAGCGGGACGTGTTCCATGTCAGCGTGCCCGGGCCTCGCGCAGCTGGTGGGTGATCTCGGCGAGCTGGCCGAGTTGCCGGCCGAGCGCGGCACGCGACTGGCCGAGGGCGCCGAGCGCGTTGTCGAGCTGGTCGAGCGGGGCATCGGCGCCGTGTTTCTGGATCCAGAGACGGTGCTGGAGCAAATCGCGCAGCGCCGCCTGTACCTTGTCGTCGGCGGCGAGCGCCTCGTCGGCATCGGCACTCATTTCCTCGGGTAGATCGACCAGCATGGCGCGCAGTGCCTGCATGCGCTCGCGGCACTGATGCAACTGCGCCTCGAGCGCGTCGGCGTTGTCGAGCAGCGCGCGCAGGCTGCGCTCGCGGCGGCGCCAGCGGTATTCGCGCAGGATCAGGTAGACCGTCGGCGGAATCAGCAGGACGAGGCTGGCGAGGAGGTAGATCAAGCAGGGCGTTCCAATGGCGCGGGCAGTCTGCCGGATCGTGTCGCGGGCGTAAACCGGACTCGCGGGAATCACGCAAGTGGTCGTCACTTCGCCGTTTTCGATTGACTTTGCGGGGCCTGGCTCCTATCCTCGCGCGCCCATGTCCGCGCCCTTGCCCGAGACCGTCGACGCCTGGCGCATGGTGACCGCGCGGCGTTCCTTCCAAGGCACGTTGCCGATCGCCGCGATGTCGAGGCTGAAGGACAGCCTCGCCTCGACCGACGGTCACGTCGACTACGAGCTGGAGTTCGGCAAGGACGGATTCGGTATCGCTTTCGTGCACGTGCAGGCTTCGGCGTCGCTGGTGCTCACTTGCCAGCGCACGCTCGAGCCGTTCGTGCTGCCGGTCGCGATCGATCGCCAGCTCGGCCTGATCGTCCGCGAGGAAGACGAGGCCGGCCTGCCGCCCGGGTATGAACCGCTGCTCACCGCCGACGGCCATATCGAGCCGCTGGAAGTGATCGAGGACGAGCTGCTCCTCGCGCTGCCGGTCGTGCCCACCAGGCCGGATGCCGGGAGCGCCGCGGAATGGTCGTTCGGGCCGGATGCGGCGGAGGTGGGAAGCGCGAATCCATTCGCAGTGCTGGGCCGGCTCAACAAGAAGTAAGACATTCGTTCTGGAGATTCGCCATGGCAGTTCAGAAGTCCCGCAA
>CAYYHP010000088.1:0-11150 GCA_964471815.1 uncultured Rhodanobacteraceae bacterium | reverse complement strand
ATGCGGCCGCCCCACTCGCGGTAGCCGGCCTTGCGAAAGCCGGGTCCGGAACCGCCGGAGCCGCGGAAGTTCACCTGCAGCACGGCGTAACCACGGCTGGCGAGCAGTTGGGCGTCGGTGTCGAAGAACCAGTCGTCGGCGACCTCGTACGGGCCGCCGTGCGGATTGAGCACCAGCGGCAAATCCTTTGCCTCACGTCCTGGCGGTAGGGTCAGGATCGCGTGCAGTGCGGTGCCGTCGCGTGCCTCGATGCGCACCGGCCGGCGCTCGCCCATGCGTAGCGGATCGATCGCCGGCAATACGCCAACCAGCTTGCGGATCGTCTTGGCCTTCGCGTCGAACAGGTAGTACGCGCCGGGATCGCGGTCGCTGGAGACGCCCATCAGCACGCGCGTGCCGTCGGCTCCGAAATCGATCAGGCTCGTGAATTCGTCGGGGAACTTGCGCGACAGCGCCTCGTGAAGACGCGCCTCGTTGCGTCGATCGTCGAGGTAGACGGTGCGCGGCCGGCCCGGGAGGAACACGGCCGCATGCGGCGTTGCCGGTCGGCCGGCCGAAAGCGTGCCCCATACATCGGCTTCCGGGTCGCGGGCGAGCACTTCGCGCTCGGCATTGACCGGTGTGGCCAGCACCAGCGCCTTCGGTTCGCCCTTGGCGCTGTAGTGCGCATATACCCGCTTGCCGTCCGGCGCGAAGGACAGCGGCAGGAATTCCTCGCCGATCGCCGCCGCATCGAGCCGTCGCCATTGCGCTTCGGCGTCGTCACGCACGTAGACCGAGCGCTTCAGCGTCTCCTCGTCGATGCCATAGGCGATCCGCACTGCCCCGGATGCATCGGCGAGGAAGGCGAGGCCGGGCGTGCCGATGCGGGCGATCTCGCGTTTCGCGCCACTCTTCGCATCGAGCCGGTAGGCGAGACTGACCTTGCGGTTGTCGAACGGCAGGACACTGACGAGCACGCTGCCGTCGTGCGGGAGCGGCACGTCGATCACGCTTACGAAGCCGCGGTCACGGCCCTTGGCGCGCGTGCGCAACGAATCTTCCTGATTGAAATAGCCGTAGAGATAGCTCTGCTCGGTACCGTCCAGGCGCGTCGAGATCAGCTCGCCGGTTGGCTCGGGTTCGTCGAGCGAGCCGCTCTGTTGGGCCTTTTCGATGAGCAGGCGCTGATCGTCCACCCAGAAGATGCGGCCCGGCAGATCGTGACGCGGCATCTTCAGCAGGCTGACGGTCTGCATGTCCGCGAGCCGGATCACGCGCAGGCCATACAGGCCATCGGCCAGATTGATCCGGATCGCCAGGTGCGCACCGTCGGGCGAGAGATGCGGCACGCCGGCCTCGGGGCGCTGGACGAAATCGGCGATCGGCACCGGCGCGGCGCAGGCCATGCCGGCGATCGCGAACAGCAGGGAGCAGAAGAGATGCAGCATCCTTGGGTGCATGGCGGCTTCCTGTGTGGATGATGGCGACGAGCGCCGGCGGGTGCCCGGAGCGGATGCCGGCAACATGAAGGATGCGCGGCAGGCCGGTCATCGGCCATTGCAATTCTGCAAGATCGCAAAGAAGGCAAAAACTCGGCAGGGTGCTGCTGTCGAATCGCCGGGGTCCGTGCGCGCATGGCCGTGCGGCGTCCGGGCCGGCAAGGACGGCAACGGTCATGCGGCGGAGCGGTCCGGTGCAGCGGGTGGCGCTTGTCCGTGGGCCGGCCTTGGCCGAAGATGCCGGGCCTTTCGAGCGGAGTTCCCCGTGAGCGAAGACCCCATCGACCTGCCGGCCCTGATCCTCAAGCGTGGTGAGGATGCCCGTCTGCGCGCGGGGCATCTCTGGGTGTTCTCCAACGAGGTCGACGTGCGGCGCACGCCGCTCGCCTCGTTCGCGCCGGGCGAGCCGTGCGCGATCCTCGACGCGCAGGAGAAGCCGATCGGCCTCGGCTACGTGAATCCGAATTCGCTGATCTGCGCGCGCCTGGTGAGCCGCGGGCTCAAGCATACGTTCGACCGCTCGCTGATCGTGCATCGCCTTAACGTGGCGCTCGCTCTGCGCGAGAAGCTCTATGCCGAGCCTTACTATCGGCTTGTCTTTGGCGAATCCGACGGTTTGCCGGGCCTGACCGTCGACCGCTTCGGCGACGTGCTGGTCGCGCAGACCACGACGGCCGGCATGGAGCGCATGAAGGAGGCGATCGCCGAGGCCCTGGTGAAGGTGCTCAAACCGGCCGCGATCGTCTGGAAGAACGATGCCGGCGTGCGCGACCTCGAGCATCTGCCGGCCTATGCCGACATCGGCTACGGCGAACTCGCCGCGCCGGTCACCGTGCGCGAGGCGGGTCTCGAATTCGTCGTCGATCCGATCGGCGGACAGAAGACCGGCTGGTTCTACGATCAGCGCGGCAACCGCGATCTGCTTGCGCCGTACGTCACCGGCCGGCGCGTGCTCGACGTGTTCAGCTATCTCGGCGGCTGGGGGTTGCGTGCGGCCGCGGCCGGAGCGACCGAGGCCGTATGTGTCGACGTATCCGCCGCGGCGGTCGAGCGCATCGCTGCCAACGCACAGCACAATGGCCTCGCCGATCGCGTGCGCGCGGTCAAGGCCGATGCGTTCGAGGAGCTCAGGCGCCTGCGCGAGCAGCGCGAACGGTTCGACGTGGTCATCGTTGATCCGCCGGCCTTCATCAAGCGCCGCAAGGATTTCGCCGAAGGACGGCTCGCCTACCGGCGGATCAACGAGCTGGCGATGCAGGTGCTCGCGCGGGACGGCATCCTCGTGACCTGTTCCTGCTCGCACCACCTGCCGCGCGCGGCGCTGCTCGAGGCAGTGCAGCAGGGCGCGCGGCATCTCGATCGCCAGGTGCAGGCGCTGGTGCAGCTCCAGCAGGGCCCCGATCACCCGGTCCATCCGGCGATTCCGGAAACCGAGTACCTGAAGGGCTATATTTGCCGGGTACTGCCGGCCTGACGACGGGGGACGTCGCGCGGTTCCGGCCCATCGCGCGTCGGGGTGCCGGTTTCGCGCGATTCCGCCTGCATCGTGAGAGGTCGAACATGACCCTGTCCGGTCCGATCGTCGCGGAGCGTGCCGCTGCGGAGCTCGCTGCCGCACGCGCCTGCTTCCTGCGCAACGATTATCTGCCGGCGGAACGGCATGCGCGTGCGGCGCTGACCCAGGCACGCCAGGCAGGGGATTTCGCCGCGCAGGTCGAAGCACTGACCTGGCTCGGCGCGGCGCTGACCCAGCAGGGCCACTACGACGAAGCGCTCGAATACCTGCATGGCGCCGTGGCGCTCAGCGCCGAACGCGGCGGTACGCCGCATGCCGGCCGGGCCTGCAACTACCTCGCGGTCGTGCACGAGGAACTCGGCGATTTCCCGCTGGCCGTGGGTTACTACGAGCGGGGTCTGGCCGAGGCACGCGCGCACGCCGATGCCGAGGTCGAGATCTTCCTGCTCGCGAATCTCGGTGATGGCCTGGTCGCACACGGCGATCACGTGCGTGCACCGGGTGTGCTCGCCCGTGCGATCGAGTGTGCCGCGGCGGTCGGCGACCATGCTCACGTGGGCTACTGCCTGTGCGCCCGCGCCCGTCTGCACGCGGCCTGCGGCGCCGACGAGGCGGCATTGGCCGATCTGCAGGCCGCGATCGCGGCGGCCGAGCGTGGCTCGTCACCGCGCATCCTGGCCGAGGCGCTGACCGCGCTGGCCCGTCACCGCGCCGCCGAGGGCGACCGCGATGCCGCGCTCGCGGGGGCCGAGCGGGCGCTCGTGCTGATGACGCGACACGATATCCGGCGCGAGATGTTCCGCATCCACGAGGCACTCGCGGACATCCACGAGGCTTTCGGCGAATACCGCGAGGCGTTGCGGCATTTCCGCGAGCTCCACCGGCTGCGTGCCGGCGTGCTCGACGAGGTGCTGCGGGCGCGCGTCGGCAAGCTCGATGCGCGCATCGCCGAGGAACGCGCACGGCATGCCGAGGAGATCGCCCAGCTCCGGCATGGCGAGCTCGCCCGCGCGCTGAGCGAGGTCGAGCGGCAGGCGCAGGAACTGAAAGAACTGAGCCAGCGCGATCCGCTGACCGGCGTCCACAACCGGCGTCATCTCGCCGATCGGCTCGCTGCCGAACCGAGCATCTGCCGCTGTGCGTGGCCCTGATCGATATCGATCACTCCAAGGCGGTCAACGACCGGCATTCGCATGCGGTCGGCGATGCGGTACTGCGCCGGCTCGCGGCGCTGATGCAGGCGGAATTCGGTGCGGATGCGGTGCTCGCCCGTTACGGCGGCGAGGAATTTGTCGTCGTCCTGCCGGGCTGCGTGTGCGCTGAGGCGATCGCGCGATGCGAGCGGCTGCGCCGTGTGGTGAAGGACGATCTCTGGGGCCGTATCGCATCCAGCCTCGGCCCGAGCCTGAGCATCGGTATCGCCGGGGCCGCGATGCACGCCGACTGGGAACGCCTCCTGGCCGCCGCCGACCACAATCTCTATGCAGCCAAACGTACCGGCCGCAATCGTGTGATCGGCTGAGACCGGCTCACTCAGCCTGCCACGGCGTTCAGCGGCCGAAGCCGTCGAAGAACAGCGTGTCGTCGTCGAAATACCAGATCTTGCCGTCGCCAAAGGCCATGAACACGCGGTTCCCGTCCACTGCGAGCGAACCCTCGGCGAGGCCGTTGTTCGGGTTCGGGAAGCCCGTATTGAAGGCCGTCCAGTGCACGCCGTCGGGCGAGCGGTAGATGCCCAGCGAATAGGTGGTGCTCTGCGGCGTGTTCGGGTCGAACGAGGAATTCATCCCGGAGTGCAGGAACAGCGTGCCCTTGGCAGTGGTCACGATGCGCGAGACCTGCAGGCCCTTGTAGATGAAGTTGGTGACGAAACCGGCAGCCGGCGTGATCGTCTGCGCGGTCATGTCGGCAAAAGCCACCGAGCTGATCCAGTGCGGATCGAGGGCGTTGAAGTACCACAGGTTCGCACCGTTCCACACCACGTTGTCGTCGGCCGTGAAGCCGATCGCGCCGAGGTTGCCGCTGCGCGTAAGCGGCTCCATCGGGCTCGCCGGGTTGCGTTGGCTCGAGTCGTTGGCAAGACAGGCGAAGGCGTCGGCGGGTTTCCAGGTCGCGCCGTTGTCATCGGAATAGACCAGGCCGGCGGTTTCCGTGCCGGCGTACACGCGGCCGTGACGATCCACGTTGATGCTGTAGATCGCACCGTCCGCATCGACGCCGCCGAGCGTGGGGTAGAAGCAAGGTGCCGAGGCCGCGACCAGCGCCGATTCGTCGATCGCGGTGTAGCTGCGGCCGTTGTCGGTGCTGCGGTAGACACGGCTCCATTTCGCACCGAACCAGATGTCGCCGTTCGGCGCACGGGCCATGGCGAACACGCCGAGATTCGCCGGGACGCTCACGGGCGCCGTGATCCACTGATTCGCGCCCCAGTCGTAGACGAAAGCGATGGGATCGTTCAGGTTGCCCTGGGCGCTGGCATGGAAGATGCCGACCACCGGTTCGCTCGCGGCCGTCGTGGTCAGGCCCTCGACGTTGTTCTGGATCGTGACGTAGGGGATGGGCGGCATGAGCGTGAACGTCCCGCTCGCCGCGCGCGCATCGGGTGCGCGTGCAATCACGCCCGGTGTGCCGCCGCCGAGCAGGCCGTAATAGAGGCTGTGATCCGGCGCCACTGCGATGCGCGGGAAGATGCCGACCGGCAGGCCGGTGGCCCAGACCTGCCAGGTCGCGACCTGGGCTGAGGCACCGCCGCTGGCGACGAGCAGTGCGGTGGCGAGGAGGCGGCAGGCGGCGCGAGGGCGTGAAGTCGGCATACGGCGGAGAGTCCGGCGATTCATGGCGGGCTGATCGATGCGGCTGACAGGAATGAGTTGAAAGAGCGCAATGCCCGGCAGTAAGCGCACCGAACGCGTTCACGATCGATGGCGCGGCGCACCCGACCGGCGGCGATCCGGCCGTAGCCATGAACGCCTGTGCGCGCGCCGGCCGATCGGCGACAATCGCGCACCCTCGACATGCCGGTTGCCATGCACTACTTCCACGATCTCGACCCGATCGCCATCTCGCTCGGTCCCGTGCAGGTGCACTGGTACGGGCTGATGTACCTCGGCGGGTTTCTCGGCGCCTGGTTCCTGGGCTGGCGGCGCCTGCGCGCGGGCCGCCTGGCGGGAGTCAGCGAGCAGCAGTTCTCCGACCTCGCGTTCTACGCGATGCTCGGCGTGATCCTCGGCGGCCGCATCGGTTACATGCTGTTCTACGGTTTCGACCAGCTGCGCGCCGAGCCGCTGTCGATCTTCCGCGTCTGGGAGGGCGGCATGTCCTTCCACGGCGGCCTGCTTGGCGTGCTCACCGCCGGGCTGTACTGGTCGTGGCGCAACCACGTGCATTTCTTCGATACGGTGGATTTCGTCTCGCCGCTGGTGCCGATCGGCCTCGGCCTCGGCCGGCTCGGCAACTTCATCGGCGGAGAGTTGTGGGGCAAGCCGACCGATCTGCCGTGGGGCGTGATCTTTCCGCGCGCGCTCGAAGGGCTCGGCAAGACGCGCGAGGAGCTCCATCAGCTCTACCTTTCCGGTGCGCTCGAGGCCGAGGCGCGGCATCCCTCGCAGCTTTACGAAATGCTGCTCGAGGGCGTGGTGATGTTCACCGTGCTATGGCTCTACTCGCGGCGGCCGCGCCCGCGCTATGCCGTATCCGGCCTGTTCGCACTGCTGTACGGCATGCTCCGCTTCGCGGTCGAATTCGTGCGCGTGCCGGATGCGCAGCTCGGTTATCTCGCCTTCGGCTGGCTGACGATGGGCCAGGTGCTGTCGCTGCCGCTGATCGTCACGGGACTCGTCCTGCTCGCCCTTTCGACGCGCCAGCCGAAGCCGGCCTGAAGACCACGGCTCACAGCCATTTCGCGCGGCGCAGCACCACGTAGAGCGTGCTGCACAGGCCGAGCGTGAGCGCGATCATCAGCGGATAGCCCCACGGCTTGTCGAGCTCCGGCATGTGGTGGAAGTTCATGCCGTACCAGCTCGTGATGAGCGTCGGCGCGGCGAGCAGTGCGGCCCAGCCGGCCAGGCGCTTGACTACCTCGTTCTGCGCGACCGTGACCATCGCGAGATTCACGTTCATTGCCGCGGTGAGCATTTCGCGCATCGCATCGGTCGATTCGTTGATGCGCGCGGCATGGTCGGACACGTCGCGGAAATACGGCCGCACCTCGTCGCGGATCAGCAGCGGATGGAAGCGCGTGAGCTGGTTCAGGATGTCCTGCAGCGGCGCGACGGCGAGACGCAGCGTGACCAGTTCCTTCTTCAGTTCGTAGAGCTGCTCGAGCGTGCGGCGCTTGAACTCGTCCTCGAAGATGTCCTTCTCGAGCCCCTGCAGTTCCTCGCGGAACTCGCGCACGATCGGGAAGAAATTGTCGCCGATGAAGTCGAGTACGGCGTAGAGCGCGTAGCTCGGCCCAAGCGCGAGCAGCTCCGGCGACTGCTCGCAGGCGCGGCGTGCCGGCTGGTAGGACAGCGACGCGCCGTGGCGCACCGTGACCAGGTAGTTGCGGCCGAGGAAGATGTGCGTCTCGCCGAATTCGATCTTGCCGGCGACGACCTGCGCGGTGTGCACGACGATGAACAGTGAATCGCCGTAGACCTCGATCTTCGGGCGCTGGTGCGCGTTGTGCGCGTCCTCGACGGCGAGATCGTGCAGCCCGAACTCGTTCTGCAGCTTCTCGAGCAGCGGCTCGTCGGGCTCGTGCAGGCCGACCCAGACGAAGGCATCGGGCAGCTGCAGGAAGTCGCTGATCTCTTCGACCGTGATCGCGCGCCGCTGCCGGCCGGCATCGCTGTAGACCACGCAATTGACCAGCATCGGTGCGGCATCGCTGGTCACAGGCGGATTGGGGGGCGCAAGGCTCATCGCGGGCTCCGGCCGGGCGGCGCGATCATGCCGTACGGCCGCGGCGCCCGGCAATGCGCGGATCGTCGGCCGCACCTCACAGCCGTGTTCGGCTCACGCATCGGAGATGTCGATCGCTGCGGTCGTGGCGAGCATGGCCCCGCTCCGTCCGTGTCGGTCGCACCGTCAACGGCATCACGCACACGCTGACGCAGAATACCCGGCAGCAACCTGCGGAAAGCAAAGACCAGGGAAACGCCGCCGCGGTGCTCGACGATGTATACGCCTACGATGCGGACGGCAACGTCGCTGGTATTACCGACGGGTTCGGCGGCATAGGCACGCGTAGCATGAACTATGATGGCTTGGGCAGGCTGATCAGCGTCAGCGCACCGGCCATGTGGGGCAATGCGGTCTACACATACGATCCGTTGGACAACCTGCGCACGAGCGCGGTGGGCAGTCGCAACTACAGCTCTACCTACGACGCCGCGAAGAACCGGCTGGTGTCATTGCAGTCGTCCACCAGTCCGTCGATCACCTATGCGTACGATGCGCTGGGCAACGTCACGCAGCGCGGCAGCCAGGCGTTCGTCTTCGATCGTGCCAACCGGCTGACCGCAGCCACCGGCAAGGAGAGCTATACCTACGACGGCTGGGGCCGTCGCGTGAGTGTGACGAACACTGCCAGCGGCGCGCGGCGTTACATGCTTTACAGCCAGGGCGGCCAGTTGCGCTACGAGTCTTCGACCGACAAGACCGGCGCCCTTACCACCACGGAGTACGTTTATCTCGGCGGTACGCTCGTCGGGCGGCAGGACTCCACAGCGCCGGTCGATCCGCCAGCAGCGCCCGCCTCATTGACCGTGAGTCCATCACCGGCCAACGGCGCCTATGCGGTGACTTGGTTGGCCTCCACGGGGGCCACGAGCTACGAGCTGGGCCTGCTTCCCGGCACTACGAACACCTGGCAGCCGCTCTATGCAGGCTCCGCGCTAACCTTTGCGGTCGCGGACCCTGATGGCGGCACATACCGGCTGCGCGTCCGGGCCTGCACCGGCACGACCTGCGGGGATTGGACGTATTCGAACTACCACGGCGTGACACCTCGCATGCCTGCGGTCACCGCGCCCGCCACGGCGCAGGGCAGCTACCGGGTCACGTGGAGCGCGCCGGCCTCTGCCACGGGTTACACGGTCGAGGAACAGGTCAACGGCGGAACGTGGGCGAGACTATTGACCGGTACCACGGCGCTCGGCATCGATCGACCCGGCAACGTACCCGGCAGCTATGTTTATCGCGTGCAGGCGTCCAATGAATACGGCACGCGCGGTTGGGCTTATTCGACGGCCGTCACCGTAGTGCCGGCGGTACCCGAGGCGCCGGTGTTGAGCGCGCCCACCCCGAACCCCAGCACGACGGGGAGCTACAGCCTGAGCTGGGCGGCGGTCGGCAGGGCGACCGCGTATGTGCTTTCCGAGCAGGCCAACGGCGGCAGTTGGGTGGACGAGGCGCCCACGACGGACACGCTGCGCGCGTACGTGAACGTGGCCAACGGCAGCTACGCGTACCGCGTGCAGGCATGCAACGCGGCCGGCTGCAGCGTCTGGAGCAACGTGGTCACGGCGAGCGTGGCACAGCCGGTCGCGCCGGGTGCGCCACCCTCGCTGAGTGTCGCGCCCAACCCGAGCCCGGACGGCCATTACACCGTGGCCTGGCCGCCGGTCACGGGCGCCACGTCCTACGTGCTCTACGAACGGGCCAACGGCAGCGCGCCGCAGGTGATCGGTCTGAGCACACCGACGGCGACCGCGGCGAGCTTCACGAACCGGGCCGATGCGACCTACACCTACACGGTGCTCGCTTGCAGTAGTGGCGGGTGCAGCGCGCCGAGCGCGAGCGTCGAGGCGGTCGTCGCGCATACGACGGGCCTGCCCGCGCCGGCCACGGTCAGCGGGCCGACGACCGCGCTGCGCTCGGGCACGGCGTTCAACGTGCTGTGGTCGAGCGTGGCCGGGGCGAGCCGCTACGAGGTGCAGGAGACCGCACTGCTCGACACGCCGGTGGCGACGGTCTACGGCACGACCGCGACCCTGATGGGCTTCACCCGCACCACGCGGGACACGGCCGAGTTCGAGTACCGGGTGCGGGCCTGCGACGCGAACGGCTGCTCGCCGTGGAGCGCGATGTGGGCGCACGTGACGATCGACAACGGCACGCAGCGGGCGCAGGGTTACAGCACGGTCGCAAGTTACTACCACACCGACGCGCTGGGCAGCCCGGTCGCCGTGACCGGGGCGACCGGCCAGCTCACGTCGCGGCGGCGCTACGAGCCGTACGGCGCGCCGGCGGACGGCAGCTATGCGGACGGCCCGGGCTACACCGGGCACGTGACCGATGCGGCGACCGGGCTGACGTACATACGGTGCGCCGTCATCCCGTCTCGACCACCCGGCCGGCCGCCACCGGCCGGGTCCGTTCGAGCGCGACGAGCAGGGCGAGGTGGATCGGCAGCAGCAGTGCGATCCAGTGGCCATTGGCCTGCGGGAATCCCGGCAGTACCTTCACGGCGAGCGCGGTAAAGGCGCCGAGTGCGGTCAGGCGCGTCAGGACGATCGCCGCGCGGCCCGGATGCCAATCCGTCCGCGCGGCACGCGCGAAAGCCGGCACGAGCAGCAGGCACAGCGGATCGAGCAGCAGCAGATTCCCGTTGCGCCAGGCCGCCTGATGTTCGGTGAGCTTCCACAGCGCGGCGAGCAGCAGACCGCCGAGCCCGCAGGCCAGCAGGTAGACCGTCGCGAATGCGGCGAACAGACGGCAGGCGCTGCGCCGCTGCGGATGGCGTCGCAACGCGAGCAACAGCGCCGCGATGGCGATGCCCGACACGAGGAACGGTCCGCGCAGATCCGGCGGCAGGACGGGCGGTTCGGGCAGGCGCGCTGCGGCTAGTACGGATTCGGCACTGACCAGCGGCGCCTCGTGGCCGTCGCCATCGCTCACGCGTACGCCACGCAGATGGCGCATGAGCTCCATCGGCACGAAACTCTCGTCCCAGTAGGACAGGCGCCGATCGGCGAACGGGCCGAGGCCGAGGTCCATGCCGAGCATCAGCACGAGGTCCGGCGCCATCAGCGCGTCGGCATGCAGCCGGTAGGTGTAACCCTTCGACGGCGAGGACAGCGCGCGCTGCAGCGTACCACCGAGCGCCCGGTCGAGCGCGTCGCGCACGCGCGTCGAGCAGTTCGCGGTGAAGTAGTCGTAGCGATAGC
>CAYYHP010000087.1:0-11188 GCA_964471815.1 uncultured Rhodanobacteraceae bacterium | reverse complement strand
GGCAGCGCTGCACCGCATGATTCCCTTCTTCACTTCCCGCATCCTGCCCGGTTACCGCGCAAAGCCGCTGCGCTCGAGCCTGGCGGTCGCGTGGCTGCTGCTCCTCACACATCTCGTGCTGACCGTCGCGGGCCAGTCGCGCTGGACATGGCCGGCCGATTTCGCCCTCGCCGCGCTGTTCGTCGCCCATGGCGTGGCCTGGCAGTCGTGGAAGGCATGGCGTCCCGGACTGCTCGCCGTGCTGCATCTCGCGCACCTCTGGCTGCCGATCGTCTTCGTCCTGTTCGGCATGCAGTCCGGCGCGCTGTGGCTCGATGGCCGTGTCGTCCTCGGCCGGGCGCCCGTGCATGCGCTGACCGTGGGTTACTTCGGTTCAATGCTGATCGCGATGGTGACGCGCGTGACCCAGGGGCACTCCGGCCGGCCGCTGGCGATGGGTGGCGTGGCGTGGGGCAGCTTCGTCGCGGTACAACTGGTAGCCGCCCTGCGCATTGCCGCGGAGTTCGCCGCCGATGCGGCGCTGTGGCTCGCCATCGCGGCCTGTGCCTGGCTGCTCGCGTTCCTGCCATGGGTGCTGCGCTCGCTGTGGATCTACCTCACGCCGCGCGTGGACGGTCAGCCGGGTTGATCCGCATGCAGGGACGTGCCTGAGGCAACAGGCCGTAGATCGACGATGCTCGAGTTCTATCCACAAATCCGTTTAATGCACATCGTCTGCGCGATCGCTTCGGGCAGCCTGTTCGCGCTGCGCTGGCTTCTGATGTTCGCGGGCTGGCGGCACTACGACCATGCGCTGCTACGCTGGCTCACGTATGCGATCGACACGACCCTGCTGACCGCGGCCCTGATGCTCGCGACGATCCTGCACCACTACCCGCTCGTCGATGGCTGGCTGACGATGAAGGTGCTGTTGCTCGTGGCCTACGTGATCCTCGGCGCGTTCGCCCTGCGCCGGGCGTGCGGGCGGCGCACGCGGGTGCTGTGCTTCGCCGCCGCGCTCCTGGTGTTCGGCGCGATCGTGGGCGTGGCCTGGACCCACCACCCGCTCGGCTTGCTGCATACGCTGCTATCCTGAGCGCGCTAGCGGGTCTGCGGGGACGCATGGCGATGGGCGAGATCGGAACGGAGCAGCTTCTCGGACTGCTCGCCGCACTGGGCGGCGGTCTGCTGGTCGGCATCGAGCGCGAGCGGCGCAAGGGCGAGGATCCGCGGCACGATCCGGCCGGCGTGCGCACCTTCACCGTGGTCGCCCTGATCGGCGCGATCGCGGCCCTGCTCGGTGACGTCGCGGTCGGCGTTGCCGGCGCGGCGATCGCGGCGATCGTGGTCACTTCGCACTGGCGCAGCGTCGAGCACGATCCGGACCTGACCACCGAAACGGCACTGCTCGCCACCTTCCTGCTCGGTGCGCTCGCCCCGTCCCGACCGCAGCTCGGCGCCGGCTTGTTCGTTGCTTTGACCGCGCTCCTGCAGAGCAAGCAGGCGCTGCATCATTTCACCCGTCAGGTGCTCAGTGCGCGCGAGCTGGACGACGCACTGCTGCTCGCCGCCTCGGTGCTGATCGTGATGCCGCTGTTGCCAGACCGCACGCTCGATCCATGGGATGTGCTCAATCCGCGCAAGCTGTGGCTGTTCGCGGTGCTGGTGATGGGTATCAACGCGCTCGGCTACATCGCCCTGCGCACGCTCGGCGCGGGCCGCGGGCTGGTACTCGCCGGCCTGCTCGGCGGCTTCGTCTCGAGCGCCGCGACGATCGCCGGCATGGGCCAGCGTGCGGGCAGCGATCCGCGCCTCCTGCCGGGCTGTGTGGCGGCTGCACTGCTGTCGTGCATCGCGACCGTCGTGCAGCTCTTCCTGATCCTCGGCGTGGTCGCACCGGGCCTGCTCCGGCACCTGCTCCTGCCGCTCACCGCCGGCGGCCTCATGGCCTTGTTCGTGTCGGCCTGGTTCGTCTGGCGCAGCCGCGACATCCACGCCGGTGATGGCGATGGTCTGCACGGACGGCCGTTCGCACCACGCCAGGCGCTGGGTTTCATGGCGATCATCGCCGTGGCGCTGCTGGCTTCCACCTGGCTAAAGCAGCTGTGGGGCGAGGGCGGCGTGCTCGCGGCCGCCGGGGCGACCGGCCTCGCCGACGTGCATGCCGCGGCGATCACGCTCGGCCAGTTGGTCAGTGCCGACGGTCTGGCCAACCACGAGGCCAGTCATGCGCTCGCGCTCGCGTTCACGACCAATTCGCTGGTCAAGTGCTTCTTCGCCGGCATGAACGGCGCGGCCTACGCGCGTCCGGTGATCGGCGGCGTATTGGCGATCAACGCCGCGGTGGTGCTGGTGGCGCTGCTGACCTGAAAGCCAGACGGATCCCGCGATCGGCGCGGCCCTGCGCGGACTCACGGTGATGCACCCCTGGCGTGCACGGGCCGGACTCAGTCCCGCGACAGGTCACGGAAGCGGAACTCGATACCGGCCGTCGCCAGGCGCTGCAGGGCACGCCGCTCGTCCGCGCCTTCCCAGTGTTCATAGAGCAGCACCTCGACCGGCCGCCACATCGCCACCCAGCCGAAAATCTGTAGGCCCTCGCCGAGCCAGGCAAGGCCACTGTCGTGTGGCAGCAAGCCGCGTAGCAGGGTGCAGGCGACGAGCAGCAGCAAGCCACGCAGCAGCGCCATGCGCCCAGCGCGCATCCGTGCGCGCAGTTCGCGGCCGGCCTGCTCGGCCTCGAGCCGGAAGTGGTGGCGGATTCCTTCAGTGACGATCTCGGTCTTGTCGTGCAGCCCGCGTGCCGCATGCACGAGGATGCGCAGCGCCGGTGCGTGGGCGAGCTCACGGGCGCAGGCGAGCAGATAGCGGTGCGCGTCGGGGTCGAGCGATTTCTCGCGAAACGGGGACGGATCGAGCGAATCGAACAGCTGCGCAAGCCGGTCGATGCTGAGCTCGATAGACGCGGCACGACTGGCGGGATCGTTGGTCATGGGCGGGAGACCCGGAACGCATTTGCCGGGCAGCTTGACATGGATCATGGCTGTGAAGGCAGACGCCCACCTATCGTGGCCCTGCCTCGGCCGGCTGGCCCTGGCTATCCACGGGAGGTGTCGCCATGAAACATCCGCTGCTGTCCGTTGCCGCAACCGTTGCGATGGCGCTGGGTGGTGCCTTTTCCACCACTCCGGCTACTGGATCCACCGCTGCCGGTCAAACGGCGCAGGGCGAGCCGGTACATGCCGTGCTGACCAGTCCCCCGCAGGTGCCGGCGCCGACCAACCGCAAGCATCCGGCCAAGGTCATCGTCGAGCTCGAGGTGGTCGAGAAGGAGATGCCGATCTCCGAGGGCGTGACCTACACCTTCTGGACATTCGGCGGAACCGTGCCCGGCAGCTTCATCCGCGTGCGCCAGGGCGATACGGTCGAGTTTCACCTGAAGAACCATCCGGCCAACAAGATGCCGCACAACATCGACCTGCACGGCGTCACCGGGCCGGGTGGCGGCGCGGCCTCGAGCTTCACGGCGCCGGGCCACGAATCGCAATTCACGTTCAAGGCGCTGAACCAGGGACTGTACGTCTATCACTGCGCCACCGCGCCGGTCGGCATGCACGTCGCCAACGGCATGTACGGCCTGATCCTCATCGAGCCGCCGGAAGGCCTGCCGCCGGTCGATCACGAGTACTACGTCATGCAGGGCGACTTCTACACGGTCGGCAAGTATCGCGAGAAGGGTGCCCAGCCGTTCGACATGGAAAAGGCCATCGACGAGCGGCCGACCTATGTCGTGTTCAACGGCGCCGAGGGCGCACTGACCGGCGACAAGGCGCTCAAGGCGAAGGTCGGCGAGCGCGTGCGTCTCTACATCGGCAACGGCGGGCCGAATCTCGTGTCGAGCTTCCACGTGATCGGCGAGATCTTCGACAAGGTCTGGTTCGAAGGCGGCACGCGCTATCAGGAGAACGTGCAGACCACGCTGATCCCGGCCGGCGGCTCGGCGATCGCCGAATTCCGCGTCGACGTGCCGGGCACCTACGTGCTGGTCGATCACTCCATCCTGCGCGCGTTCAACAAGGGTGCGCTGGCCATGCTCAAGGCCGATGGCCCCGAGGACAAGACGATCTATTCGGGCAAGGAGGTCGACGCGGTCTATGTCGGCGATCGCGCCGAACCGAACCTCGCCGCCGTGTCGCAGGCGACCGCGGCCGCCGCGAGCGGCACCCTCACGCGCGAGGACCAGATCAAGGCCGGCCAGCAGCTCTTCACCGGCACCTGCTCGGTCTGCCACCAGGCCAATGGCGAGGGCCTGCCGGGCGTGTTCCCGCCGCTGGCGAAATCCGACTTCCTCGCGGCCGATCCGAAGCGCGCCATCGACATCGTCCTGCACGGTCTCAGCGGCAAGGTCACCGTCAACGGCAAGGAATTCACCTCGGTCATGCCGCCGATGTCCCAGCTCAACGACGACGAGGTCGCCAACATCCTGACCTACGTGCTGAACAGCTGGGGCAATCCGGGTGGACGCATCGAAAAGGATGAGGTCGCCAAGATGCGCGCGCAGGCCACCAGACCGGCCGCCGGCGGCCACTGAGTAGCGATCGTGCGCGGCGCATTCCTCACGCTGCTGATCACCGGGATCGCCGGTGCGGGCATCGCGGCCGAGCCGGATTACCGCGTCATCCCGGGGGGCTCTTTCGCCAGCGTGCTGCCGCCGGACGGCAAGGACGCGCCGGCCGAGGTCACCGGCTTCCGGCTGCGTGCCGAGCCGGTGACCAATGCCGAATTCCTCGTCTTCGTACGCGCCAATCCCCAGTGGCGCCGCGACCGCGTGGCTCGGCTCTTCGCCGAGCCGCGCTACCTTTCGCACTGGACGGCAGCGGATGCGCTGGGCGATGCCGCCGCACCGGACCAGCCCGTCACCCAGGTGAGCTGGTTCGCCGCGCGGGCCTATTGCGCATCCGAAAAGGCGCGACTTCCCACCTGGCACGAATGGGAATTCGCGGCGAAGGCCGATGCAACGCGCAGCGACGCACGGGTTGATCCGGCCTGGCGCGAGCGCATCCTCGGCTGGTACGCCAGGCCCTCGAGCGCCGGGCTGGCACCGATCGGGCAGGGCGAGGCCAACCTCTGGGGCGTGCGCGACCTGCATGGCCTGATCTGGGAATGGGTCGAGGATTACGCCTCGCTGATGGTCAGCGCCGACAACCGCGAGCAGGGCGATCCGGATCTGCTGCGGTTCTGCGGCGCCGGCGCACTGAGCATGCAGGATCGCGAAAACTATGCCGTGTTGATGCGGGTGGCGATGCTGTCCGCGCTGAAGGCCGTCGATACCACGCGGAACCTCGGCTTCCGCTGCGCGCGCGACGGCCTGGGAGCCACACCATGAATCGTTGCCTGCACGCCATCCTGGCCGGTGCATTCGCCCTGCTGGCCGGTAGCGGCCCTTGCGCCGTGCGTGCGGAGCAGGCCACGCCGCTGCCGGGCGATTCACTCTACCAGCTCGACATCCCGCTGACCGACCAGCGCGGTCGCGACTTCCGCCTGCCGGACCTGCGCGGCCGCGTGCAGGTGGTGGCGATGTTCTATACCTCGTGCCGCTATGTCTGCCCGCTGATCATCGACACGATCCGGCACATCGAACGGGCCGTGCCGGCGGAGCGACGCATCGGTTTCGACGTGCTGCTGGTCAGCTTCGATCCGGCCCGCGACGACGTCGCGGCGCTGGCCTCGGTCGCCAGCCGGCGTGGCCTCGACACGGCACGCTGGCGGCTGGTGCGCACGGATGACGGGAACGTGCGCAGCCTCGCCGCCGCACTGGGCATTCAGTACCGGCGTCTGGCCGATGGCGAATACAACCATGCGAGCCTCGTAACGCTGCTGGATGTCGATGGCCGCATCCGCGCGCAGACCGGCAAGCTCGGCGAGGCGGATCCGGAATTCGTCGCTGCACTCGATCGGCTCCTCGACCGGTAACTCCGGCAGGAGGCCAGGCAGGTCTACGGGTAACGCGTCGCCGGAAATCCGGTCACGACCCTGGCCGATGCACGCGCAGTCACGCTGGCCGTATCGGGCACCCCGTAGCGGGCTGGTCCATGTCGGGCCGACATGGCAGCATCGCCGCATGCACCGTATCGCCCGATTCCTGCCGGCCGCGCCCGACCTGCTCACGGCGGTGACCTTCCTCGTCGCATGGATCGCGCCGCTCGCCTGGGGAACGGGGCTGGTCGGCAACCTGCTCCTGACGATGCTGCTCGAATTCCTGATCGTGCATTCCGGCGCCTTCATCGGCATGACGGTGCTCGCGCCGGACGTCTCGCGCCTGCGCAAGACACTCGTCGTAATCGGTTTCGGTGCGTTCTACATGGTCTTCGTGCTGGCGATCGCGTTCGCATTGAAGCGCCTGTGGCCGGTCTGGGCCTTCCTCTGGCTGCTCGGTGGCAAGCTGGCGCTCGTCTGGTTCCAGCGCGCCGGCGGCACGGACGAAGTGCAGCGGCAGCGCGAACTCTGGATCTGGTCCGTGCTGTGCTATCTCGGCGGCACGTTCGTCACGTTGCTGCTGCCGTTGCCGCGGCTCGGGCTCACCCCGGAGGCCATCGCCCAGGTCGGCCTCACCGGCAAGGGCCTGTGGGTCGAGAAACCACAGACGGTGATGGCTTTCGGCCTCCTGTATTTCTCGGCGCTGGCCTGGTTCAAGTTGCGCCCTGCACCGGTGCCGGCGCAGGCGTAGACGTAGACGTAGACGTAGACGAGGGCGCGCGCCGGGCGGAGACCCCCGCGTCACGCCTGTCATCGGGATATCGGTCGGTGGCTGCCGAGCGGATGCTCGCGTGGACCACGGTTATGCCAAGCCATGAATCGCGTTCACGTCTGCCGGCCCATGGAGTGAATCGACGGAGGCCGGCATGTCGGCCAGAGCCATACGCGTCAATCGACCCGCCCCGCACTGTCTCGAGATTCCGAAAAGACGAAGCCCGGCCTGCGCCGGGCTTCGTCTTTCACGCCGATTGCGACCACCGGATCACTTCGCGGCCATCAGCGCCAGCGTCATGTCGAGCATGCGGTTCGAGAAGCCCCACTCGTTGTCGTACCAGGACAGTACCTTGATCAGCGTGCCGCCCATGACGCGCGTCTGCGTCGCGTCATAGATCGACGACAGCGGGTTGTGGTTGAAGTCCACCGAGACCAGCGGCTTCTTGTTGTAGCCGAGAATGCCCTTGAGCTTGCCGTCGGCGGCTTCCTTGATGGCGGCGTCGATCTCTTCCTTGGTCGTCGCGCGCGCGGCGACGAAGGACAGATCGACCACCGAGACGTTGATCGTCGGCACGCGCATCGCAAAGCCGTCGAGCTTGCCGTTGAGTTCCGGCAGCACCAGGCCGACCGCGGCGGCCGCGCCGGTCTTGGTCGGGATCTGGCTCATCGTCGCCGAACGCGCGCGGCGCAGGTCCTTGTGGAAGACGTCGGTCAGCACCTGGTCGTTGGTATAGGCGTGGATCGTGGTCATCAGGCCGTGCACGATGCCGATCTTCTCGTGCAGCACCTTGGCGAGCGGCGCGAGGCAGTTGGTCGTACAGGAGGCGTTCGAGATGATCTGGTGGCTCGCCTTGAGCTGGTCGTGGTTGACGCCGTAGACGAAGGTGCCATCGACGTCCTTCTCGCCGGGCGCCGAGATGATGACCTTCTTTGCGCCGCCGGCGATGTGTGCGCCGGCCTTGGCCTTCGAGGTGAACAGGCCGGTGCACTCGAGCACCACGTCCACGCCGAGCGAGCCCCACGGCAGCTTGGCCGGATCGCGCTCGGCGAAGACCTTGACGCGGTCGCCCTTGACGATCAGATCGCCCCCGTCGACGCCTACCTCGTACGGGAACTTGCCGTGTGCGGTGTCGTACTGGGTCAGGTGGGCGTTGGTTTCCGCATCGCCGAGATCGTTGACGGCGACGACCTGGATCTCGCCGGTGCGACCGGACTCGTACAGCGCGCGCAGCACATTGCGGCCGATGCGGCCGTAGCCGTTGATGGCGACCTTGATGGCCATGGGACGACTCCTGGACGGGACGATGGGAAGACCGGTGGAACTCCGGACCCGAACCGCACGATACGCAGCGGGATCGCCGGATCGGGAACCGGCGCGGCGCAGGAGCGGAAAAGCGCGGCAGGACGGCGCGGAACCGGCGCCGGGACGGGTGTGGAGCCTTTCCGGGCGGGCGCGTATTCTAGCGGCGCGGGCAGGGCCGCGGTACCCCTCGCGGTTTCGCAAGAGGCTGCGACATCGTGCCGCTGCGACGGCTCCGCAGCGTGCGCCAGTACGCAAAATGTACGGGCGGCTCACAGCTAACCTGCACGCTCGCGCATGGCCGGTCGGGACTTTCGGAGAGCCCGCCAAACGAGGCAGCCATGATCAACCAGCCATCCAAATGGAATTCGTGGTCGGCGACCGATGAGGCGTCTCCGGGCGGCACGTCACCCGCTGCGCGCCAGGCACCGGCCGCGCCTGCGGGTGCGGCGGCAGGCGCGACGGGCACTCGGGCGACCGTACCGCCCCCGGCACTCAGGAATGACGCCGTGATCGCCGATCTCGCCCGTCAGGCGCGCGCCGCGCGCAACGACCTCCAGGTGGCGCAGGAGACCTTCGCGCGCCGCGCCCTGCTGGTGCTCGAGACGCTGCGCACGGTGGATCGCAGCCTCGTGGATCTGGCCGTGCACGTGCTCGGCAACGAGGTCATCGCTGCCCACTGGTTCATCTCGCGCAACCTTCACTGCGGACAGCGCGCGCCGCTCGAACTGCTCGCCGTGACCGAGCGCAGCGCGGTCGTCAACGAGCTGATGCGCCTCGAGCACGGCATGTACTGAGCGGGACTGCGACGAATCGCCGCGACCCGCCGGCTTGCCGGGTGGCATGGACCGTGCGTCAGAATTCAGCGGTCCTGCGGAGGCCGTCATGCGTATCGATCCGTTTTTCCACGCGCCCACCTTCACCTGGTCGTATGTGCTGAGCGACCCGGCAAGCGGTGCTGCCGCGATCATCGATCCGGCGCTGGATTTCGATCCGGCCTCCGCCTGCATCTCCAGCGAGTTCGCTCAGAGCCTGGCCCGGCACGTCGAGGCCAACCGGCTGCGCGTGGATTGGATCCTCGAGACCCATGCCCATGCCGATCACCTCACGGCCGCATCCTGGCTCAAGGACCGGCTCGGCGGCCGCATCGGCATCGGCGCCGGCATCCTCAAGGTCCAGGAGAACTTCCGGCGTCTGTTCGACCTCGGCGAGGAATTCCGCGCGGATGGCAGTGCGTTCGATCATCTGTTCGCCGATGGCGAGCGTTTCGCGGTCGGCACGCTCGAGGGCGAGGTGCTGGCCACGCCCGGCCATACCAACGACAGCGTGACCTATCGCTTCGGCGACGCGGCGTTCATCGGTGACACGATGTTCTCGCCGGCCGCCGGCACCGGCCGCTGCGACTTCCCGGGTGGCGACGCGGCGCTGCTGTACCGCTCGATCCAGCGCCTCTATGCACTGCCGGACACGACGCGGCTGTATCTCTGTCACGACTACCCGCTGCCCGGCGGCGAGCCGCGCGCCGAGGTGCCGCTCACCGAGATGCGCGCGTCGAACATCCATGTCCGAGAGGTGACCGGCGAGGCCGAGTTCGTCGCGGTCCGCACGCAGCGCGATGCGACCCTCGCCGTGCCGCGGCTCCTCTATCCCTCGCTCCAGGTCAACATCCGCGCCGGTCGTCTGCCGCCGGCCGCACCGAACGGCAGGACTTATCTGAAGCTGCCGCTGCGCATCGACCTCTGAGTCATCGGCCCGCCGCCATGCCGCGGCGGTGAACCGGCTTCCCCCGGATACCCGGTACTGCGCGCCGTGCCGCGCGCTGGTATGCGTCCTGCAGATCCCTGCAGGCTACCGTACTCGCGCCGGTGGCCTGCGATCTCGACGTGGATGTTGCCCGGGCACCGCGCCCGGCAGCCGCCGGGCCCCGGTCCCGGCGTTCGCAGAGGGCGTCACCGCCTTGAATTGCGAGGGGGTGATATTAAATTAGCTGAATACGAAATAAGATGTCGCTGCTCGGGACGGCGGTCCTGCCCGCACGGCTTCTGCAACCGCCGCCCGGCGTCCACATAACGACAATGCTTCGGGAGGGGAGTCACATGGCACATATCGTCGTTCTCGGCGCGGGCATAGGCGGCATGAGCGCCGCCTATGAACTGCAATCTGCCCTAGGCGCCGGCCATCGCATCACCGTGGTCGGCGACGGACCGCGCTTCTCGTTCACACCGTCGAACCCCTGGGTCGCCGTCGGCTGGCGGCAGCCCGACGAGATCCAGATCGAGGCCGCCGGGCCGCTGGGCAAGAAATCCATCGAATTCATCGGCGAGCCCGCCACGCAGGTCGAACCGCAGCACAATCGCCTGACCCTGCGCGACGGCCGGGTGCTGGATTACGACTTCCTGGTCATCACCACCGGCCCGCGCCTCGCCTTCGACGAGGTATCGGGTCTCGGCCCGGTCGATGGCCACACGCATTCGGTCTGCACGACGCCGCACGCCAGCGAGGCCTGGGCGGCCTACCAATCGTTCCTGGCCAATCCCGGCCCGATCATCGTCGGCGCCGCGCAGGGCGCGAGCTGTTTCGGTCCGGCTTACGAGTTCGCGATGATCCTCGATGCCGACCTGCGCAAGCGCAAGCTGCGCGATCGCGTGCCGATCACCTTCGTGACCAGCGAGCCGTACGTCGGCCACATGGGCCTGGGTGGAGTCGGCGATTCCAAGGGCCTGCTCGAGTCCGAGCTGCGCCAGCGTCACATCCGCTGGATCGCCAATGCGCGCATCGCCGAGGTCAAGGCTGGCGCGATGCGCGTCGAGGAAATGGACGACATGGGCCAGAAGAAGCGCGAGCACGAACTGCCGTTCGCGTATTCGATGGTCATCCCGGCCTTCACCGGCGTCGAGGCGGTGCGCAAGGTCGAGGGGCTGGTCAATCCGCGCGGCTTCATCCTGATCGACAAGCACCAGCGGAATCCGAAGTATCCCAATGTGTTCGCGGCCGGCGTGTGCGTGGCGATCCCACCCGTCGAGCAGACGCCGGTGCCGACCGGTGCGCCGAAGACCGGCTTCATGATCGAGTCGATGGTCTCGGCGGTCGTCGCCAACATCCATGCGGTACTGCAGGGCCGCGAGCCGAAGGCCGAGGCGACCTGGAACGCGGTGTGCA
>CAYYHP010000086.1:0-11203 GCA_964471815.1 uncultured Rhodanobacteraceae bacterium | reverse complement strand
GGACGTGATCCTGCAGAGCGAACTCGATCGCGCCGTCGGCCAGGTGCTCGCCCAGTACCAGCGCAACACCGCCCAGCTGCCACCGCGTCCGATCCTCGAACGGCAGGTGCTCGAGCGTCTGGTCATGACCCGCCTGCAGGTCGCGAAGGCCGAATCCACCGGTATTCGCATCAGCGATGCGGACGTGGATCAGGCCGTCGCGTCGATCGCGCGGCAGAACAACCTGAGTGTGGACCAGCTGCGCGGCTCGCTGGCCCAGGAAGGCCTGAGCTATGACGAGTTCCGCCGCAATCTGCGCGACGAACTCGCCGTGCAGCGTATCCACCAGCGCATCGCCCAGGGCGCGGGCCAGGTCAGCGACTCTGAGATCGACATCCTGCTGGCCGGCGACAGCCTGAAAACCGGCGAGGTGCGCATCGCGCACATCCTCATCGGCGTGCCGGACGGCGCAAGCGCGGCCGACATCCAGGCCGCTCGCGAGAAGTCCGAGAAGGTGAAGAAGGAGATCGACGCCGGCCTGGATTTCAATGCGGCCGCGATCCGCTATTCGAACGCGCAAGATGCGCTCGACGGCGGTGACCTCGGCTGGCGCCGCTACGACCAGGTGCCGAGTCTGTTCGCCGATCTGGTCGAAGGCATGACGCCGGGCCAGGTCTCGCAAGCGCTGCGCGGGCCGAGTGGCTTCCACATCCTGAAGCTCGTCGACCGGCGCGCGCAGTCCAAGCAGGTGGTCACCGAGTACCACGCCCGCCACATCATGGTCCGCGTCACCGAGCTGGTCTCCAGCGACGAGGCGCGCAAGAAGATCGACGACCTGCACCGTCGCCTCGTCGAGCAGAACGAGGACTTCGCCAAGCTCGCCAAGCAGTATTCGCAGGACCCGGGCAGCGCGAACGCCGGTGGCGACATGGGCTGGTTCGCGATCGACGCGTTCGGTCCGCGCGTGGCCGAGATCCTCTCCGGCCTCAAGGACGGCGAGGTCAGTACGCCGTTCCAGAGCGAGGCCGGCTGGCATCTGATGCAGCGGCTCGGCACGCGCGAGCAGGACAAGACCCAGGAAGCTTTGCGCGAGCAGGCGCACCAGGCGATCCAGCAGCGCAAAGCCGACGAGGAATACGACAACTTCCTGCGCCAGATCCGCGTCGAGGCCTTCGTCGAGATCCGCCTGCCGGGCTTCGATCCGAGCGGCAAGCCGCTGGAAGGCGGCAGCACGCCATAGTGGCGGGCGACGCCTCGCACGACATCATCCCCGTCGGGCTGCCACGCCTCGTGGTCACGCCCGGCGAACCGGCCGGCATCGGCCCGGAACTCGTCGCCTGCCTCGCCGCGATCGATCTCGCGGCCGACCTCATCGTGATCGGCGATCCGCAACTGCTGCGCGAGGCTGCTCGCTCCCGCGGCCTCGCCCTCGAACTCCTGCCGGATGACGGTACGCGGATCGTGGCACGGCAACCCGGCACGCTGCGCCACGTCGCGGTCACCTTGCCCCGCGAGGTGCGTCCGGGCCGGCTCGACCCGGCCAATGCCGCGTACGTGCTCGATACGCTGACCACGGCCGCGGACGGCTGTCTTGCCGGCCGTTACGACGCCTTGGTGACCGGTCCAGTGCACAAGGGCAACATCAACGATGCCGGCGTGACGTTCAGCGGGCACACCGAGTTTTTCGCCGGGCGCGCCGGCGCCGATGTCGTGATGATGCTGGCCACGCCGACATTGCGCGTGGCACTCGCGACCACACACCTGCCGCTCGCCGCGGTACCCGCGGCGATCACGCGAGCCGGGCTCGCGCAGACGCTGCGCATCGTCGCCGCCGATCTGAAAGCGAAGTTCGGCATCGACACGCCGCGCATCGCCGTGCTCGGCCTGAATCCGCATGCCGGCGAAGACGGCCATCTCGGCCGCGAGGAAATCGAAATCATCGGGCCGGTACTCGACGTGCTGCGCGACGAGGGCCTGCATCTCCTCGGCCCGCTGCCGGCGGATACGGCCTTCCTGCCCGCGCAGCTAGCGCGCTGCGATGCCGTGCTCGCGATGTATCACGATCAGGGCCTGCCGGTGCTGAAGTCGCAGGGTTTCGGCGAGGCGGTCAACATCACCCTCGGCCTGCCGTTCGTGCGCACGTCGGTCGATCACGGCACCGCGCTCGACCTCGCCGGACGCGGCCTCGCCGATCCGGCAAGCCTGATCGCCGCGGCGCGGCTCGCCGCCGGTCTCGCACGCCGGCAGCGAGCGGCCTGACACGAGTCCATCCACGGCATGTCACGATCCCGCCCCGGCATCCACGCTGGCGAAGCCGCACCCGATCGTGCGCCGCACCGGCACAAGAAGCGCTTCGGCCAGCACTTCCTGCACGATCCCGGCCTGATCCGGCGCATCGTCCAGGCGGTCGCGCCGCGCCCCGGCGAGCGGCTGGTCGAGATCGGCCCCGGCGAGGGCGCGATCACCTTTCCGCTGCTCGCCGAAGCCGGACGGCTCACCGTGATCGAATTCGACCGTGACCTGGTGCCGCGTCTCGCGGCCACCGCGGTCGGACGCGGCGAACTCGACATCGTGCAGGCGGACGTGCTCGACGTCGATTTCGCGACTATCGGCGAAGGTGGAAAAATCCGCCTGGTCGGCAACCTGCCCTACAACATCTCGAGCCCGATCCTGTTCCACTGCCTCGCGCAGGCCGACGTCGTCACCGACATGCACTTCATGCTGCAGAAGGAGGTCGTCGAGCGCATGGCGGCCGCGCCGGGCAGCAAGGTGTACGGCCGGCTCAGCGTGATGCTGCAGCTCGTCTGCCGAGTCGAACCGCTGTTCCGCGTCCCGCCCGGTGCCTTCACGCCACCGCCGAAGGTCGATTCGGCCGTGGTGCGTCTGACGCCGCTCGAGCCTGCGCAGCGTCCTGCCGCCGACCTGGGCCGGGTCGTCGAGCGCATCGTCCGGCATGCCTTCGGCCAGCGCCGCAAGACCCTGGCGAACGCGCTGCATGGCGTGGCCGGCGAGACCGCGATCCGCGCCGCCGGCATCGATCCGCGGCAGCGCGCCGAGCAGCTGGCGCCGGAGGATTTCGTGCGGCTGGCAGCAATCGTCGCGCGCGACGGCACGACGCCCTGAGCCACGACCGCGCAAAAAGAAAGAGCCCGGCCGAAGCCGGGCTCCCCCGCAATCCCTCGCGCAGCCCGTTCGCACGGGCGTTCCCAACCATGGCCGGTGTATGGCTCGGATCCAGTGAGCCGCCGCGCCCTCGGCACGCTACAGCCGGCGTCGACCGCGTGACCCGTCCGTGGTCCGCGCCGCCCCGTGGCCGACTCGACGGCACGGGTTTCCGGCGATCCTTCTGGTCGCCGCGCGCCGACAGCCTCCCTGCCCGGTCGCCAGTACCTGCCGTGGATCGGGCGCCGTGAGCGCACGGTACGTCTTCCGTGGATGCACCCGCATCCCCAATTTGGGCATTGACAACAGCGCGCATATTTGACCTGTAGAGCCCGCTCGCCTAAGGTCCTGTGGTTACGGAACCGGGGACTCCGAATGGAAGGCGGCCGCGCGGCGAACCTGCCGCGGCTACTCGAAATGCTCTATGCGGCGCTGGAATGCTCGCAGGCGCTGCACGACTTTGCCGGCGCGCTGCTCGGCTGGCTGGCCGGCGATCAGCTCGTCCTGATGGTGCGTGTACCCGGAGGCCCGGTGCTGCCGCCGGCAATCGGCACGGGCTCGGCACCGGAATTCCTCGACCGCTACCTGCGTCTCGCTCCGGAGCAGGATCCGTTCCATCCCGATGCGCCGGGTGGCGATGCCGCGAGCGGCGTGGCGCTGCTGCATGAACGCATCGCCGAACGCGCACTGCGCGCTACGGCGCTGTATACCGAATGCCTGGAACCTTGCGGTGGCCTGCACCATGGCATCGGAGCCTGCTGGCCGATCGCCGAGGGCCGTATCCTGCAGCTCGTCGCCTGGCGCCGGCACGAGCGGCACGCCTTTGGTGGACGCGAGCGTCAGCGCCTGCGCAGCCTGCTGCCGCATCTCGGCCGCGTGTTGCGCCTGATACCGGCACAGGGCGCGGCGAGCCTTCCGGAGTCGGCGCTCGATCTGATGCTCGACGCGGTGCTGATGCTCGACGACGAAGCACGCGTGATCTATGCCAACCGCCGCGCTCGCGAAGTCCTGCACACGCCGCTGCGCGAGTCGCTGCTCACGCCGCGGCCACTGCGCCTGGCCAGCGCCGCGGAATGCGAGCGCCTGCGCTATGCGATCCAGCGCGTCCGCGGCGAGGCGGGCCGGCACTCGCACGGCACGCCGCTGAACCTGCTGCGCCAGCCGCCGTTGCCGCCGCTGCGCGGCATCGCGATCAGCGCGGCGCGTGCCGGCGTACGCGAGCTCGGTGGCGGCGATCGCGTGGTGCTGTTCCTGCGCGATCCGCGCCTCGGCAAGTACATGCCCGAAGCGGCTTTCCGCGAGCTGTACGGCATGACGCCGGCGCAGGCCCGCATCAGCATGCGTCTCCTGCGCGGCGATGAACCGGCGCAGATCGCCATCGACCTCGGCGTACGTCTCGAGACGGTGCGCGCCCAGATCAAGCAGGCCATGGAATGCGTCGGCACACGCCGTCAGGGTGAGTTCATCCGCAAACTTTCGATCGCCCTGCCTGCGGTTCCGGACCCGGCAGCCGATCCGCGCTAGGACACCACTGAGCAAGTTTGATCTCCTCGCCGCGAATCCCGCGCATGTCGGATACGGCGTAGCCGTGCTCGGACCCATGCCGGACCCGGCGCAGGCTCGCAAGTCAGGATGAGCTGGTGCAGACACTCTCCGGCAGCGCGCTTGCCTCGCCCGGCACGCTCCGCCGAGAATCCCGGCATGAGTGCTTCGCCCTATGCCATCGAAATCTCCGTCGCCACCCGCTTCGTCCAGGAGCAATCCGCTCCGGAGGAACGCCGCTTCGTGTTCGCCTACACCGTCACGCTCGCCAATACCGGCTCGATCGGTGCCCGTCTGCTGTCGCGGCACTGGATCATCACCGACGACAACGGCAAGGTGCAGGAGGTCGAGGGCGAGGGTGTCATCGGCGAGCAGCCGCACGTGCAGCCGGGCGAGGGTTTCCGCTACACCTCGGGCGCGGTGCTAGAAACCTCGGCCGGCGTGATGCATGGCAGCTATCGCATGCTCGCCGACGACGGCGAACTGTTCGACGCGGCCATCGCCCCGTTCACTCTGGCGGCGCCGCGGACCCTGCACTGATGGCGATCTGGGCAATCGGCGACGTTCAGGGCTGTCATGACGAACTGTCGCAACTCCTCGAGAAGATACGTTTCGATTCGGCCCAGGACACGCTGTGGTTCTGCGGCGATCTGGTCAACCGCGGCGGGCGTTCGCTCGACGTGCTGCGCCTGGTGCGCTCGTTCGGCGAGCGGACGATCGTCACCCTCGGCAATCACGACCTGAGCCTGCTCGCGATCGCCGAACGCGAGGTCGCCGAGCAGGAAAAGGTGAACCCCGAGTTGCGCGAGGTGCTGTTCGCGCCGGATCGCGATGACCTGCTCGGCTGGCTGCGCACGTGCCGGCTCGCGCATCACGATCTGCAACTGGATTTCCTGATGGTGCATGCCGGCATCGCACCGCGCTGGACGCTCGCCCAGACCCTGCGCGCCGCGCGCGAGGTCGAGCGCCAGCTCGCCGGGCCGGATCACGCCCGCCTGCTGCGCGGCATGTTCGGCAACAAGCCGGCGGTGTGGTCATCCAAGCTCAAGGGTGTGGAACGGCTGCGCGCGAGCATCAACGTGCTGACCCGCATGCGGTACTGCGACACGCGCGGGCGCATCGCGTTCGGCGAGAAGGGCCCGCCGGGCACGCAGCGACCCGGCCTATATCCGTGGTTCGAAGTGCCCGGCATGCTGCGCCGGGAAACCCGCATCGTCTGCGGGCACTGGTCGGCACTCGGTCGCTTCCAGGGCCTCGGCATATATGCGATCGACGGCGGTTGCGTCTGGGGTGGCGAGCTGATCGCCCTGCGCCTCGACGCGGAGGAACCGTACGCGGTCGGCCTGCGTTCGCACCGTGCACGTCCCGCCGCGCGCGACATGGATTGAGTGGCGTCAGAACCCGGCGTCGTCGCAGGCGCCACGCGCCTCCGCACGACGCTCGGCGGACTTCTGTGCGCTGTGCGGGTTGTACAGGCCGATCCAGGAAAGGTACTTGCGCGAAACTTCGTCACCGGCGCTCTCGTCCGGCCGATAGGCGTCCGCGAATGCGGTGCGACGGCAGCGCACGATGTTGTGACCACGCTGCATTAGCGCCTTGCCTGCAGCAATGTCATCCGCCAGCGGACGTGTGGGGACGGTGCGCGCGGGAGCCCCGCGCGGGGCGAGATCCAGACGCAGCGAGCCGTCCGGGTTGTACAGACGCGGCGTGGCGACGATGGCCTCGTCCGCACCCACGGTGCGCGGTGGCGGAGCGGACGGGCGTGACGGTGGCTCGCGGCGCGCCGGAGCCGGGCTGTTTACGGCCGCAGCGGAGGGTCGCGCGGGTTCGACCACCAGCGGCGGAAGTTCCTGTGTAACCGGCGGCGTCTCGACCGGCGTCGGCTCGATCAGATGCACCTGCACGACGACATCGTCCCGCGCCACGTCCGGTGCCGGGAGCGGACGCGGCCGCATGGCTTCGCGCAGACCGGCCGCCGCCAGGAGATGCAGGAGGAGGATGCCGCACCAGTACAGCGCGATGCGCCGGCGGTCACGCGGCGACCGGCGCCAGCGCACGTCGTGCAGCCAGTCGCGCCGCTGGCGATCACTCTCCGCGAGCAGGATGCCGATCGCGACGGCAGGATCTTCGACGATCGTTCCGGCGGACCGGTCCGCATGATCCTGGCGTGCTGGCTCGATGGGCATGAGTCCGGGTAGCGAAGGCTAGCGGCTAGGATAGCCGGGCTGCACCGCAAGCGCGCCGGCATGGTATCGGGCTGGACGGACGAGACGGACCGTCCGGACAAACACGCGGGAGCCTTGCGGCCCCCGCGCGTGAGATCAGCAAGTGGACGCGGCGTTATTCGGCCGGCGTCACGTCACGATCGACGCGCACCCGCAGTCGCGAACCCGGGTCGCGGTCGAGCGTCGCGTGATAGGTGCGCCCCTCGTAGCGGTAGGTCACGTCGTAACCGACGACGTGATCGCGACCGCGCCATTCGGTCTCGGTGCGGCAACGCTCCTCGTAGCCGGTCGAATAGTAGCCGCCGCCTTCGTAATAACTGTGCCGGCGCGCGCTGTCGTGCGCGATCGAACCGCCGATCAGCGCACCGGCCACCGTCGCCGCCTTGCGGCCATCGCCCTTGCCGACCAGGTTGCCGAGCGCACCGCCGATCAACGCGCCGGCTACGGTGGCACCGGTGGTGTCGCGACGACCGCTGTAGCGCGGGTGGTAATACTCGACCGGCTCGCTGTAGCACACGTCGCGCCGGACGGGGCGTCGATCGCGATCGACGATCGGTTCAACGTCGACAACGCGCGCATAGTCGTAGCGCACCTCGCTGCGACGTCCGTAATAATCGTCGTTCCACGCCAGCGCCGGGCCCGCCAGGCCGATGCCGAGCGCCAGAGCCATGATGGTGTGGATGCGTTTCATACTGCCTCCCGTTGGACACCGATTGCCCGTTTTCTCGGTGCTCAAGCTAGGTGCAAACGGCTGAATTCGCGGTTAATTCCACCCCCTTGGCCGCACGATATTCAGCACGCGTTAGCGCCGTTCCACGGAACTGCCGGATGCGTCCCGCGCGGACTGCGAACGGCTTGGCGATCCGCATCCGCGAACCGCCTGCGGCAGGAGGACGCAACCGTGCGCGCGCATGACGGCGATCATGCCTGGCGCGCACCGTGCGCCTACCATGCGACAGGGTCCATCGCAGCGGAGCCACCGTGTCCCTTCTCACGCCATACCCGCTCGGCTCCCTGAGCCTGCGCAATCGTCTCGTCCTATCGCCGATGTGCCAGTACTCGGCCGTGGACGGCATGCCGAATGACTGGCATCTAGTGCATCTCGGCAGCCGTGCGGTCGGCGGTGCCGGCCTGCTGATCGCCGAAGCGAGCGCCGTCACGGCGCCCGGTCGCATCACGCCCGGCGACGTCGGGTTGTGGAACGACGCCCAGGCCGAGGCCTGGCGTCGCATCACCGGCTTCGTGCGCGCCCAGGGCGCGGCCATCTGCGTGCAGCTCGCGCATGCCGGGCGCAAGGCGAGCACCGACCTGCCCTGGAAAGGCGGCAAGTCGCTCGCGCCCGAGGCGGGTGGCTGGGTGCCGATCGCACCGAGTGCCCTGTCGTTCTCGCCGCAGCACACCACGCCGCAGGCTCTCGACGAGGCCGGCATCGAAGCGGTCATTGCCGACTTCCGTACCGCCGCCAGGCGTGCCGGGGCCGCCGGGTTCGATGCAGTCGAGATCCATGCCGCGCACGGTTATCTGCTGCACGAGTTCCTGTCGCCGCTGACCAACCATCGCGCCGATGCGTGGGGCGGTACGCTCGCCAACCGCGCGCGGCTGCTGCGCCGGATCGTCGCCGGGGTGCGTGCCGTCTGGCCCGCGCCGAAGCCGCTCCTGGTGCGCGTGTCGGCGACCGACTGGGAACCCGGTGGCTGGGACATCGATGAATGCGTGACGCTCGCGCGCTGGCTGCACGAGGATGGCGTCGATCTGCTCGACGTGTCTGCCGGCGGACTGACGCCGGATGCGAAGATCCCGGCCGCGCCGGGTTACCAGGTGCCGTTCGCCGCACGCATCCGCCGGGAGGCCGGCATCGCGACCGGCGCCGTCGGCCTGATCACCGAATCGGGGCAAGCCGAGGCGATCCTCGCCGAAGGCAGCGCCGACCTGATCCTGATCGGACGCGAATTCCTGCGCGATCCGTATTTCCCGCGCCGCGCGGCGACCGAACTCGGCCAGCCGCTCACGCCGCCGCCGCAATATCTGCGCGGCTGGTGAACACACGGCCATGAACGATCCTGCCGCGGTGCGGCTTGACCCGTGCGAGGCGCGGAGCAAGCCTGTGCCGATGGCGCGGGATCAGCTCACGACCGGCCCGGAACGGCCCGCGCGGCACGTCGGACACGTGCCGGCGCGCTCGACCAGCGGACCGATCGCGGCCGCGCGCTGCAGTGCATCCGCACCGACACCTTTCCGCAGGGATGCCACCGACAAGCGCCCAGGGATGGCTTTCATCACGCGGCGCGTCCGCCGTGCCGCCAGCAAGGAGGGTCTCACGTCATGGCCTACACCACACTCGGCATCCGAAACATCGCGCTCGTCGGCAACGCCGGCTCGGGCAAGACGACGCTGTTCGAAGCCCTGCTGCAAGCGGGCGGCGCGATCGCCTCGGCCGGCACCGTCGAGCGCGGCAACACCGTGTCCGACCACGATCCGATGGAACGCGAGCGCAGGCATTCGATCGCCACGGCGATCGCCTCGGTGGATCGCGGCGACTGCCACATCAACCTGATCGACACGCCGGGCGCGGCCGACCTGCGCGGTCCAACCCTCTCCGCGCTCGCGGCCGTCGAGACGGTCGCGGTCGTCGTCGATGCCGCGGCCGGCATCGGTTACAACACGCGCCGCCTGATGGAATACGCGCGCCAGCGCCGGCTGTGCCGGCTGCTCGTGGTCAACAAGATCGACCACGAAGGCGTCGATCTCGTGGCGCTGACCAACGAGCTGCGCCGCGAATTCGGCAACGAGTGCCTGCCGATCAACCTGCCCGCACGCGGTGCGTCCGCGGTCGTCGACTGCTTCTTCCAGCCGGACGGCGCGAGCGATTTCGCCTCGGTCGCCGAGGCGCATCAGCGCATCATCGACCAGGTGGTCGAGATCAACGAGAACGTCATGGGCCGCTATCTCGACCAGGGCGAGGCCGGACTCTCGGGCCAGGACCTGCACGACGCGTTCGAGCAGTGCCTGCGCGAAGGCCATCTCGTGCCGATCTGCTACGTCTCGGCACGCAGCGGCGCCGGCGTGAGCGAACTCCTCGCGCTCGCCGAACGGCTGCTGCCGAACCCGTCCGAGGCCAACCCGCCGCCGTTCGTGAAAGGCTCGGGCGCCGACGCGCAGCCGATCATCGCCGAGCCCGATCCGGCCAGGCACGTGATCGCCGACGTGTTCAAGATCATCAACGATCCGTTCGTCGGCAAGCTCAGCGTGTTCCGCGTCTACCAAGGCACGGTCAGGAAGGACACGCAACTGTTCATCGACGACGGCAGGAAGCCGTTCCGCGTGCACCATCTGTTCAAGCTCAAGGGCAAGGAACACATCGAGATCGATCAGGCCATCCCGGGCGACATCGCCGCGGTCGCCAAGGTCGATGAAATCCATTTCGACGCCGTGCTGCACGATTCGCACGACGAGGACCACATCCACCTCGCGCCGCTCGACTTCCCGCTGCCGATGGTCGGCCTTGCGATCGAGCCGGCGCACAAGGGCCAGGAGCAGAAGCTCTCCGTGGCGCTGCACAAGCTCGCCGAGGAGGACCCGTGCTTCCGCGTCGAGCATCATGCGGAACTCAACGAGAGCGTGGTCCGCGGCCTCTCGGACCTGCACCTGAAGCTCATGCTCGAGCGTCTGAAGGAACGCTACGGCGTCGAGGTGAAGACACGCCCACCGAAGATCGCCTACCGCGAGACCGTCGGCGCGAAGGCCGAAGGACATCACCGCCACAAGAAACAGACCGGCGGCGCCGGCCAGTTTGGCGAAGTGTTCCTGCGCATCGAGCCGCTCGAGCGCGGTGCGGGCTTCGAATTCGTCGACGAGGTCAAGGGCGGCACGATCCCGAACCAGTTCATCCCGGCCGTCGAAAAGGGCGTGCGCCAGGTACTCGAGCTCGGCGCGATCGCCGGCTATCCGCTGCAGGACGTGCGCGTGATCGTCTATGACGGCAAACACCATCCGGTCGATTCGAAGGAAGTCGCCTTCATCACCGCCGGCCGCAAGGCCTTCCAGGACGCCATCGCCAAGGCGCGCCCGCAGGTGCTCGAACCGATCGTCGATCTGGAAGTGAGCGTGCCCGAGCAGCACGTCGGCGACGTCACCGGCGGCCTGGCCGGCAAACGTGCGCGCATCCACGGCACCGACTCGCTGCGCGGCGGCGAGATCATCATCAAGGCACAGGTGCCGATCGCCGAGATCGCCGACTACCAGACCGAGCTCAAGGCACTGACCGGTGGCCTCGGTCGCTACGCGATCGAGTTCAG
>CAYYHP010000085.1:0-11259 GCA_964471815.1 uncultured Rhodanobacteraceae bacterium | reverse complement strand
CTGATCGGCACGCCCTGCGGGTCCTCGGCGTGCGGTGACCAGCTCGGGCATTGCCGTGCGCTGACCGTGAAGCGTGCGTTCGGATGTGCCGCCGGGCCGTTCGCCGGGTCGTAGTCGCGACCCTGCCAGTCCTTGACCGGCTTGCCGTCAGGCAGCCCCTCCCACCACGGCTCGTTGTCGGCGGTCACGGCAACGTTGGTGAAGATCGCGTCGTGATCGAGCATCGCCAGCGCGTTCGGGTTGGTCTTCGCGCTCGTGCCGGGCGCGACGCCGAAGAAGCCAGCCTCCGGATTGATCGCCCACAGGCGGCCGTCCGGGCCGGGCTGCATCCAGCAGATGTCGTCGCCCACCGTCCATACCTTCCAGCCGGGATAGGCTTTCGGCGGGATCAGCATCGCGAGATTGGTCTTGCCGCACGCCGACGGGAACGCCGCCGCGACGTAATGCGTCTCGCCGGCCGGGTTCTCGATGCCGACGATGAGCATGTGTTCGGCCAGCCAGCCTTCCTGGCGTGCCTGCCAGGAGGCGATGCGCAGGGCATGGCATTTCTTGCCGAGCAGTGCATTGCCGCCATAACCGGAGCCGTACGACTTGATCGTGAGCTCTTCCGGGAAGTGCATGATGAAGCGGCGTTCGGGATCGAGTTCGCCCATCGAATGCAGACCGCGCACGAAGCGGCCTTCGCGTTCGATGCGCGCGAGCGACGCCTGGCCCATGCGCGTCATGATGCGCATGTTCGCGACCACGTACGGGCTGTCGGTGATTTCGATGCCACAGCGCGCGATCGGCGAATCGATCGGGCCCATGCAGTAGGGCACGACGTAGAGCGTGCGGCCCTTCATGCAGCCGGCAAACAGCGCGTCCATCTTGCGGTGCGCCTCGGCCGGGTCCATCCAATGGTTGTTCGGACCGGCATCGTCCTCGTCCCGGGTGCAGACGAAGGTGAGGTGCTCGACGCGCGCGACGTCCGATGGATGCGAGCGGTGGAGGTAGCAGTTCGGATGCGTGGAGGGATTCAGCTCAATCAGGTCGCCGGTGTCCAGCATCAGCTCGACCAGCGCCTGGTATTCGGCCTCCGAACCGTCGCACCAATGGACGCGATCCGGCTGGGCCAGCCGTGCGACCTCGTCCACCCACCGGTTGACGGCCTCTAGCTTGCTCGACATGTCCTCGATCCGGGCCGCCGGCCCCCTCCGCGAAAGACGAGCGCCGGAACTTAGCCGGCACCGGAGCGGCTTGCAACCGCAAGAGACACGGCATTGGACCATCGGACGTGAGCCCTGCGCCGCGTACGGATGTGCCACGAACCGGCCGTGCGGCCGGTCCGGAGCGCGCCTCAGGACGGGATCAGGGTCGCGATGACGTGCTCGACGTAGGCGTCGAACTCGTCGTGCGAGAGCCGCGGCAGGCCGAGCTGGAGCGAGAGCTGCAGGAAGCCGGCGTAGGCCGAATAGACCAGCCGCGCGCGATAGGACGCGGTCGAGCGGTCCATGCCGGACTGGCGGTAGGCGAGGGTCAGAAAATCGATGCGCCGCTGTGAGACACGCGACATCACCGGCTGCACGAGCGGATGGTCGAGCGCCTGCAGCAGGGCGGAATAGATCACGTGCGACTGCATCTCGCGACTGGTGCGTCGGAACAGCTCGCGCAGACGCTCCTTCGGATCCGGAATCGGTTCGACCTGGCGGATGACCTCTTCCTCGTCGCGGCGCTCCCAGCGCTCCAAGGCGGCCTTGAGCAGGGCTTCGCGGGTCGGGAAATGCCAGTAGAAACTGCCCTTGGTCACGCCGAGCCGGCGCGCCAGCGGCTCGACGGCGACGGCCGCCACGCCGCTTTCGGCGATCAGATCGAGTGCAGCCTGTTCCCAGTCCGCGGCGGACAGGCGGCTGCGCGTATCGGCGCGGGTTCCGGTCTCTGCAGTCATGCCGCCACGTTGCCACAGCACGCCGGTGAATTGAAGCGCGCTCAAGGTCGCACGACCTGCCGGTTACCGGCGGACGCCATTCCATACGATGGCGTATTGACTGCTCGATGTCGCCCCAACATACTCTGGCGTACGGTGAGGTTCGTGCCGCGTCGTCGTAGCGTGGCACCGGTCCTGCAGCAATAGGAGGACCAAATCACCGGGCCGTTCGATCCCATGCCGTCGCCTCGCGCCGGCCTGGCTGTGCAAGGTTTCCGGCGCGTCCCGTTCGGCGTGCCGGCCGAACCCAGGAGTTTCCGACCATGCAGCACTGGCTTCCCCTGATCGCCGCGATCGTCGTCTCGCTCGGCTGTGCCTATGCGCGCGCCGGGCTCAAGGTCTGGACCAGCCTCACCGCCATCGCGATTCTCGCCGCCGGCTTCCTAGGCGGCGCCCACTGGCTGGCCACCGCGGTCACCTTCGGTGTCTTCGCACTCGTCGCCGTGCCGCTCAACCACGAACCGTTCCGGCGCAAGCGCCTGAGCGCACCGCTGCTGGCCATCTACCGCAAGATCACGCCGCAGCTCTCGGACACCGAGAAGGTCGCCCTGGAGGCCGGCACGGTCGGCTTCGAGGGCGAGCTGTTCGCCGGCAAGCCGGACTGGAACAAGCTGCTGCGCCAGCCGGCGCCGGTGCTCTCCGTCGAGGAGCAGGCTTTCCTCGATGGCCCGGTGGAGGAAGTCTGCCGCATGGTCAACGACTGGCAGATCACCCACGAACTCGCCGACCTGCCGCCGGAAATCTGGGAATTCATCAAGAAGCACAGGTTCTTCGGCATGATCATCCCGAAGAGCTATGGCGGCCTGCAGTTCTCGGCGCTCGCGCATTCGGCGGTGCTGCAGAAGCTCGCGAGCATCTCCTCGACGCTGGCTTCGACCGTGGCCGTACCGAACTCGCTCGGTCCGGCCGAGCTGCTGCTGCACTACGGCACCGAGGAGCAGAAGAGTTACTACCTGCCGCGCCTGGCGGACGGTCGCGAGATTCCGTGCTTTGCGCTGACCGGGCCCTACGCCGGTTCCGATGCGACCTCGATCCCCGATTACGGCGTCGTGTGCAAGGGCGAATGGAATGGCGCCAACGTGCTCGGCGTGCGCCTGACCTTCGATAAGCGCTACATCACGCTCGCGCCGGTCGCGACGGTGGTCGGCCTCGCGTTCCGCATGTACGACCCGGACCAGCTGCTCGGCGACGTCGAGGATCTCGGCATCACGCTCGCGCTGCTGCCGCGCGACACCAGGGGCCTCGAGATCGGCCGGCGCCACCTGCCGCTGAACGTCCCGTTCCAGAACGGCCCGGTGCGCGGCAAGGACGTGTTCGTGCCGCTCGCGCAACTGATCGGCGGACCCGAAATGACCGGCCACGGGTGGCGCATGCTGGTGGAGTGCCTCTCGGTCGGCCGTGCGATCTCGCTGCCGTCGAACGCCTCGGGTGCGGCACGCATGGGCGCGCTCGCGACCGGCGCCTACGCGCGTCTGCGCAAGCAGTTCGGCATGGCGGTGGGACGTTTCGAGGGCGTCGAAGAGGCGCTCGCACGCATCGGTGGCCATACCTATGCGGTCACCGCGCTGAGCCGCGCCACGGCCGCGGCAGTCGATCGCGGCGAGAAGCCGGCCGTGCCCTCGGCGATCGGCAAGTACCACACCACGGAACTCGGCCGCGAGATCGCCCGCGATGCGATGGACGTGCACGGCGGCAAGGGCATCGTGCTCGGTCCGAGGAACTATCTCGGCCGCGCCTGGCAGGGCTCGCCGATCGCGATCACCGTCGAGGGCGCGAACATCCTGACGCGCAGCATGATGATCTTCGGCCAGGGCGCGATCCGTTGCCATCCCTACGTGCTCAAGGAGATGCAGGCCGCCCAGCTCGCCGACTACGGCGAGAGCCTGCGGGCGTTCGACCGTGCGCTGTTCGGCCACATCGGCTTCGCGATCTCGAATGCCGCACGCAGCCTCGTGCTCGGCCTCACCCACGCGAAGATCGGCCGTGTGCCGGGCGACCGCTACACGCGCCGCTACTACCGTAAGTTGAACCGCTACGCCGCGGCGCTCGCCCTGGTCGCCGACACCTCGATGCTCATCCTTGGGGGCAAGCTCAAGTTCAAGGAGAAGATCTCCGCGCGCCTCGGCGACGTGCTCTCGAACCTGTACATCGCGAGCGCCATGCTCAAGCGCTACGAGGATCAGGGCCGCCCGGCCGCGGACCAACCGCTGCTCGCCTGGGCGTTCCACGATTGTGTCTGGCGCATGCAGATGGCGATCGACGGCGTGCTGCGCAACTTCCCGGTGCGGCCGGTCGCCTGGCTGCTGCGCGCGTTGGTGTTCCCACTCGGCCGCCGCGAGGTGCCGCCGTCGGATCGTCTCGGCCGGCGCGTGGCCGCGATCCTGTGCGCACCGAACGAATCGCGCGATCGTCTCGGCGAATGGATCTACCTCACGCCGAACCCGAACAACACGGTTGGTCGCATGAACGCGATCCTGCCCGAGGTGATCGCCGCCGAACCGGTCGAGCGCAAGCTGCAGAAGGCCGTCAAGGGCGGCACGATCAAGGCCTACGACTATGCCGGCCAGCTCGCCGAAGCCGAGGCGCAGGGCGCGATCACGGCCGAGGAACGTCGCCTGCTCGAGCAGGTGCGCGCCGAGACTTTCGAGTTCATCAGCGTGGACGATTTCGATCCGCGCGAACTCGAGGCCGCTGTCAAGCACGGCAAGGCGGTGTTGCGCTCGGTCGCCTGAGAAGGATCGGCGGCCACCGGCACATGAGAAGGATGCCGGCCGCCGCCTCGATTGCCTTCGGTGGAGGCCGGCAACTGAGGAATCCGCATGTCCGACATCGTCCGCCTGTACCGCTCGATGACCCGCTGGCCGGGCGGCTCTTGGCTGTTCAGTCGTGCGGTGTGCTGGCGTGCACCGTACTTCGACTCGATCGCACCGCGCATCGATGTGCTCGAACCCGGCCGCTGCATGGTGTATTTCGCGGATCGCCGCCGCGTGCGCAATCATCTCGGCACGGTCCATGCGATCGCGCTGTGCAATGCGGCCGAGCTGGCCGGCGGACTTGCCACCGAGGCAAGTCTCGGCGAGGGCCTGCGCTGGATCCCGAAGGGCATGCAGGTGCGCTATCTGAAGAAGGCGCGCGGCCCGATGACCGTCACCGCGCACGTCCCGGTCACCGGGACGCTGGGCAGCGATGGCGGATGCGACCTCGTCGCGGCAGTGACGGCCACGGATGCCAGCGGCGAGACCGTGTTCGCCGCGGACATCACGATGTGGATTTCGCAGCGCAGGTAGTGCGCCAGGCGCTTGATGCTCGTGAACTCCTGACGCGGCGCGGTTGTGTTGTCAGCGCGGATCGCGTCGCGGCTCGTGCAGACCCGGCGTACGCGTGATGCGCCAGCCGACCCAGCTCGCCGCCGCCGCGGCGATCGCGGTCAGCGAGGCGAAGCCGACCAGGCTCACGCCGAACGTGCGCAGCACGTTCAGGGTCGAGGTGATCGCCAGATCGCCGAAGCGCCAGACGGTGGTGTCGATGAAATTCTTGGCCTTGTAGCGTGTTTCGGCATCGACCTGCGTGTAGAGGCTGTCGGCGGCCGGCTTGAATACGCCGTAGGCGCTGGCCCGCGTGACGATCGCCGCAGCGACGATCCAGCCGCCGCCGAACACGGCGAGGCCGGCGAGCATCACCGCCTTGATCAGGCCGTCGAGCGCGAGGGCCAGCGGCGGGCCGCGGCGGATCATCAGCTCGCGCGTGAGCAGCATCTGCAGGACCACCTGCAGGCCGTTGCTCGCGAAGTCCACGCCGGAGGAGAAAGCGATGCGTGCCTCGCGGGTCGGGTAAGTCACCTGGCTGTAATCGGCCTGCAGTGCGTAGATAACCGTGCCCACGCAATCGCCGAGCAGCATCAGCAGCGCGATCCGGCGCAGCAGCGGCGAGCGCAGGGTCTGCACGGCGCCGGCGAGGAAGCTGCCGCCGATCACGCGCTGATCGCGGCGTGCGTCGCCGGCCACCGGATGCCGCTGTGACCAGGCGAGCAGATGCGCGATGCACAGCAGGGCGAAGCCGAGCAGTGCCGCCGAGAGCATGAGCAGACCCGGCACGTCGATCAGGTGCACGACGCCACGCGTCAGCGCCGGGCCGGTGATCGCACCGGCCGCGCCGCCGAGCGCGATGACCGGGAACAGCCGGTGCGCCTGTTCGGCGTCGAAGATGTCCGCCATGAAGCTCCAGAACACGGCGACGACGAACAGGTTGAACACGCTGACCCAGACGAAGAACACCGAGCCGAGCAGGCGCGCGCCGATCGCATCCTGCGCCTGGAACAGCGGGATGAAGCCGATAAGGCAGGCAATGAAGAACACGTACACCGCCGGCACGAAGCGCCGCCGCGGATAGCGCGCGACGAGGGCGCCAAACAGCGGCGTCATCGCGAGCGTGGCGGCGAAGGTCGCGGCGTAGAAGATCGGCAGCGAGGTGGAGCCGACCGCGGCCGAGAGCTGATCGCGTACCGGACGGATGATGTAGTAGGCCGCCAGCACGCAGAAGAAGTACAGGAACGAGACCACGAGTGCGGACCACTCGTGTCGCTGGACGTCGATCCGTTTGGGCACTCGAGATTCCCCGCTCTGAGGCGCGCGCAAGCCTAGCACGGCCTGCCGCCCGCGGTGGCGGCGTGGCATGATCGATCCATGGCTCCGACGCTCGCTGGTCTCTACGTCTATCCGGTCAAGTCCGCCGCGCCGTTGTGTCCCGCGACGGCCGTGGTCGAACCGCGCGGCTTGCGCGGCGACCGACGCTGGATGATCGTCGATGCGGACGGCGCCTTCCTCACCGGCCGGCAGTTGCCGCGCCTGACCCTGTTGCGCGCCACGCCGGTCGAGGATGGCCTGTTGCTCGAGGCGCCGGACCTGCCGGCTCGGCATCTCGCCGTGCCGGATCCCGCAGCGCCGCGCCTCGCGGTGCGCGTATGGAACAGTACGGTCGATGCCGCGCTCGCCGATCCGGCAGCGCAGGACTGGATCAGCCGTTTCCTCGGGCGCGAAGCACGCTTCGTGTACATGGACGATGCCGCGCGTCGGCCCGTGGATACGACCTACGCCGCACCCGGCGGCGAGGTGAGTTTCGCCGATGGCTTTCCGCTGCTGCTGATCTCGCAGGCCGCGCTCGATGATCTGAATGCGCGCCTCGCCACGCCGGTACCGATGCTGCACTTCCGGCCGAACCTCGTGGTCGGCGGCACCGCACCGCACGCCGAGGACGGCTGGCGGCGCGTGCGCATCGGCAGCATCGTGTTCGATGTCGTCAAGCCGTGCACACGCTGCGTGTTCACCACGGTCGATCCCGAGCGCGGCGCGTTCGCGGCCGACGGCGAGCCGCTGCGCACGCTGATCACCTACCGGCGTGGCGCGAAGGGCGTCACCTTCGGCCAGAACCTGATCGCGCGCGGCACCGGCACGCTGTGTCTCGGCGATCCGGTTGAAGTGCTGGCCTGAGCGATCCACAGCTTCATCCGCTCATCCGCGGCGATACAGCCGCGCGAGGATCTCCTCGCGCGCCTCGCGCAGCACGGAGTCGCGATCGAGCGTGGCCACGATCTCGCGCACCACGCGCTTCGGGCCGAGTTCGCCCCAGGACTTTCCGGCGACGAGATAGCGCTCGGCAGCGCGCCCGACTAGCAGGGTCGCATACCAGGCGAGCGCGCCCTGCGCACCGGCGGTGACCACGGTGGACAGGCCGGCGCTCGCGCCCTTCAGTGCCGAAGCGACCAGGTGCACGCCCCAGACCGCACCCATAAGGGCGGCGAGCTGCGCGGCGATCGTCGCGATCAGCCGGCCGGCCTCGCCGCGCGTCAGCGGCAGGCCGTAGACGCGGCCGAGATGCATGACCAGCGCCGCATCGAGCGCGGCCGCGGCCAGCAGGTCGGCGACCGGTACCGGATTCAACGCGACCGTCACGCCCTTGGCGAGGCAGTACTGGCGGATCAGTTTCGCGGCGAGTTCGCGGCGCGTTTCCGCGATGCGCTGCGCGACTTGGTCGGACAGCCGCCCGGCCGCGAGGCTCGCGTTCAGCGCGGACAGCGTCTTGCCTTCGCGCTCGCAGATCGCCACGAGGCGCGCGCGTAGACCGGCCACGTCCGGCGGCGGCGTCTCGGAACGCTCGCGCTCGCGGCTGTCGCGATCGATTTCGACGATGCGCCGCGCGGCCGGGCGTGCGGCGGCGAGGATGACGTTCTCCGCGGCGACGATGCCCGCGGCATGCTCGCGCAGCCGCGCGATCAGGCGGGCACGCTCGTCGTCGCCATAGCGGTCGGCCTTGTTCAGCACGAGCAGCAGCGGGCGTTCGGTGCGTGCGAGAGTGGCGAGCGCGTCGCGTTCGCTTTGTGTCATGTCGCCATCGACGACGAACAGCACGAGATCGCTGACCTCGGCGACCTCGAAGGCGAGCCGTTCGCGCTCCTCGCCGGCGAGCTCGTTGATGCCCGGTGTGTCGATCAGGTGCAGGCCGGCCTCGCCGGCCGCCGTCCAGGCCTGTCGTTGCCAGGTCGTGGTCGTGCCGTGCAGTACGCCGGTCGCGAATGCCTCGCGGCCGAGCAGCGCGTTGGCGAGTGCGGATTTGCCGACGCTGACCCGGCCGAACACCGCGATGTGCAGCTCGTTGCGCGCGAGCCGGGCGAGCATCGCCTCGAGGCGTGCGAAGTCGGCGCCGAGCTCGCTGCGCACCGCGGCCGGAATGGAGGGATCGTCGAGCAGCGCACGCAGGGCGGCGCTCGCCTGATCGGCCGGGCCATCCGCCCGCGGCGCGGCGTGCTCCGTCTGCGCGTGGCGCCAGCGTTTGCGCAGGCGCGCGAGCCAGCCGGTGCCGATGCCGTCCTTCTCGTCCATCGCGCGCGGTCAGCGCTGCGGCTTGAGAACCAGATGCGCGCTCACCGGCACCTCGTTCGCGATCACGCCGGTATCGGCCCAGTCGCCGGAGCCGATGCCGAAGTCCAGGCGCTTCAGGGTCGTGCGCACGTCGAGCGTGGCGCCGTCGCCGTTCGGTTCGAACTCGACTTCGAGCGTGACCGGCTGACTCCTGTCGCGGATCGTCAGCGTGCCGTCGGCCACGAAATCCTTGCCGGCGGGCTTGAACCCGTGCGTGACGAAGTGCGCTTTCGCAAAATGCGCGAAATCGAAGAACTCGCGCGTGGCGAGCTGGCCGTCGTAATCGGCGTTGCCGGTCGCGGCGCTGGTCACGTCGATGCTCACGTCGAAGCGGCTGGCGGTGAGGTCGGCCGGATCGAAGCGGATCGCCGCCTCGAAGCGTGTGAACCGGCCGCTGAACTTCTCGCCCTGATAGGTGCCGCCGAAGCCGAGCGTGCTCGCCGCGGGATCGACGGCCCAGTCCTTCGCGTGGACCGCCGCGGACAGCAGGGCGAGTGCGGCGAACAGGATGCGGAGCATGGCGTCATTCCTTACGAAGAGTGGGGACGACAGGGTCGGCCGGGCGCACGCCGCGGCGCGCGGGCAGCATGCGCGCGAGCAGGCCGTCGCGATCGATGAGCTGGTGCTTGAGCGCACCGCCGACGTGCAGCGCGAGCAGCGCGACGAGCAGCCAGAACAGCGTCTCGTGTGCCTCGTGCGCGAAGGCCTTCAGCGCCGGATCGGCGCCGCCGGTCAGGCTCGGCAGCTGCACGATGCGGAACCACTGCAGCGGAAAGCCTGCCGCGGAATTGTAAAGCCAGCCGCTGAGCGGCAGCGCGAGCATCAGGAGATACAGCAGCCCATGCACGGCATGCGCGACGAGCTTCTGCCAGCGCGGCATCGGCACGTCGTTTGGCCGGCCATCGGCGAGCCGCCAGGCAAGACGCAGCAAGGCCAGCGCGAGCACGCTCAGGCCGATCGACTTGTGCAGGGCGTAGACGTTGATCTTCTGCGGCGAGTTCGGCATCCCGCTCATGAAAAGGCCCGCGATGCCCGCGCCGAGGATCAGCACGGCCATCAGCCAGTGGAAGATCTGGGCCAGGCCGCCCCAGCGGTTCGCGTCACTGCGCAGGCTCATCGTCGGTCTCCCCTCGTGGATCGTCGCGACCGGCCGACGGGGCGGCGCTTCGCCGGCCCGCGCCGCGTTGCAGCTCGACCTCGATGCGCAGCTCGACCTCATCGCCGACCGCGGAGAGCAGGCGGTCCATGCCGAACGCGCTGCGCTTGAGCGTCGTGCGCGCCGAGAAGCCGGCCGTGCGTCGGAGGGTGTACGGATCGTTGCCGAGCCGGTTCATGTGGAACGTCAGATCGACCGGCTGGCGCGTGCCGTGCAGCTCGAGTTCGCCGTGGATCACGCCATCGGCCGGTCCGGTGCGCTCGACGCGGTGGCCGCGGAACGTCGCGAGCGGCCAGCGCCGGGTGTTCAGGAATCGCCACGAGCGCACCGTGTCCTCCCACGGCGCGTCGCCCATACCGAGCGTGGCGAGGTCGATGTCGACCGTGACGGCGGCCGTGCTCCAGTCGGCCGCATCGAAGCGCACCTCGCCGTCCTTCACCTTCACGAGGCCGAGAGCGCGCGCGAAGCCGAGGTGATCGACCGCGAACGCGATCTGCGTGTGCATCGTGTCGAAGTGCCAGGTCTCGGGTGCGGCGCCGGCGAGTGCCGGGACGAGGAGCCAGGGCAGGGCGAGGCGGCAGCGCGACATGCCGGCAGCTTCGCAGAATCGTCCGGGTCGTGAAAGGCGATGCACGTGAACGGTTTGTTGCCGGCGCGCCGCAGGGGCGGCGACTGTCCTTCGTGATGCGATTCCCGTGGACACCGGCCGTCTGCGCCGCTGGCGAGAACCGCGCACCGCAGGGTTTGGCGCGAAGCGGCATCCAGTCCTCGTGCCGGTGCTGGTCGCAACGATTTCAATCGACAGCGGTTCCGGAACGGCTCAGCGGGCCCGGCCATAATTCCCGGCGTGCCGGCTTCCGGCAGGGGCGAAGCGGGGGAATGCAGATGCGAAACGGATCGGTTGGGTTCTTGCAGTCGGTGCTGCTGATCGGCGTCACGTTGCTCGGTTGTGGAACGGCCGAGGCACGCCTGCGCGATCGGCTCGCGGCGCGCGCCGGCGCCGAGCTCAGCGAGGAAGACGGCGGGCGCCTGGCGGAGCTGCCGCCCGGCGTGCGCGCGATCCGCGACGTGGCCTACGGAACCGATTCACGTCAGCGCTTCGACATCTACCTGCCGGAGCGGACGGCGCCGCAGGCGCCGGTGATCCTCATGGTGCATGGCGGCGGCTGGGCGAGGGGCGACAAGGGCATGGCGCACGTGGTCGAGAACAAGATCGCGCGCTGGGT
>CAYYHP010000084.1:0-11311 GCA_964471815.1 uncultured Rhodanobacteraceae bacterium | reverse complement strand
CGCTGCACGGAGGCGAAATCGAGCGCCTCGGAGCTGGTGCCCGAGGCCATCGACGAGGCCGCCCCGCCGCCGAGGCCGATCAGCATCGCCGGACCACCGAGCACGATCACCGCATCGCCGGGCTCGAGCGGCCGCTTCTCGACATGCTCGCGGCGGAGGTTGGCCAGACCGCCAGCGATCATGATCGGCTTGTCGTAACCGCGGCGCAGGCCGGGCACGCCGGTCTCCTGCTCGTAGGTACGGAAGTAACCGCCGAGCGCAGGCCGGCCGAATTCATTGTTGAACGAGGCCGCACCGATCGGCGCGTCGCGCATGATCTCGAACGCGCTGGCCATGCGCGGCGGCAGCGGCCGCTCGGTCTCCCAGGGCCGCGCGAGGCCCGGAATGCGCAGATGCGAGACGCTGAAGCCGGTCAGGCCCGCCTTGGGCTTGCCGCCGCGGCCGGTCGCGCCCTCGTCGCGGATCTCGCCGCCGGCGCCGGTCGAGGCGCCCGGGAACGGCGCGATCGCGGTCGGATGGTTGTGCGTCTCGACCTTGATAGCGTAGTCGACGGGTTCGACGTGCGCGCGGAACACGCCGTCGGCATCGGCGAAGAAGCGCGCACCGGCGCTGCCCTCGATCACCGCGGCGTTGTCCTTGTAGGCCGACAGCGTGTAGGCCGGCGACTGCGCATGGGTGTGGCGGATCATCGCGAACAGCGAGCGTTCCTGCGGTTCGCCGTCGAGCGTCCAGGAGGCGTTGAACACCTTGTGCCGGCAGTGCTCGGAGTTCGCCTGGGCGAACATCATTAGCTCGGCGTCGGAGGGGTCGCGGCCGAGTTCGGCGTAGCGCGCGGCGAGATAGTCGATCTCGTCGGCGGCGAGCGCGAGGCCGAGCGCGCGGTTGGCCGCCTCGAGCGCGGCGCGCGGATCGGTACCGAGCGCGACGTGCTCGACCGGGCCGGGCGAGCCGGCCAGGAACAGACGCTGGGCGAGGCTCAGGTTGCTCAGCACGGACTGGGTCATCGGGTCGTGGATGACCCGCGTCATGCGCTGCCAGGCCGGACTGTTCAGGGTCGGCGGCTGATGCAGGGCATAGGCGATCGCGCGCTCGATGCGCTTCACCGCAAAACCGCAGTCCTGCAGGATGTCGGTCGCCTTCGACGACCACGGCGAGATCGTGCCGAGGCGCGGCACGACCCAAAGCGTGGTCGGATGCGGCTCGGCCGGCGCGAGCTCGAGCACCTCGGCGAGCCGTTCGCGCTGCGCGGCATCGAGTGCAGCGTCCGCATCGATCAGGTAGACGTAGCGGGTCGCCGTCACCCGTGTGGCCGGGGCGATCTCCGCAAGCTGCCGGTTAAGGCGGTCGAGGCGGAAGTCCGAAAGTGCGGGCTGGCCGTCGAGGACAATCATGGCGGGCCGATCCGGAGGGGCGCTCAGAAAGGGCGCGAATCATACTCCAGCGGCCCGCGGAAACGGTTCAGGCGCCCTCCCGCGACGCGTCCCGCCCGGCACGGACCGGGCGGACGGCCTTGCCGCAGGGCGCCGGTCCGGCGCACCGCGGCTTCGCGACGGTTTACTTCTTGGGCTGCGCGGCGGCGGCCATGCTGTCGAGTTTGGCGCGCATCGCCTCGGGCGGGAGGTAACCGCCGATCTGCGTGCCATCCGGCGCGATCACGGCCGGCGTGCCGTTCACGCCGATGCGCTGGCCGAGCTCGAATTCTTCGTTGACCGGGTTGTCGCACTTGGCGGTCTTTGGGTCCTTGCCGGACTTGGCCTCGGTAAAGGCTTTGTTGCGATCCGCCGCGCACCAGACCGACACGGCCTTGTCGAACGACGGCGAATTCGGGCCCGAGCGCGGGAACCACAGGTACTGCACGGCGATGCCCTGCTGGTTGTACTGCTCGATCTGCGAGTGCAGCTTGCGGCAGTAGCCACAGTCGAGGTCGGTGAACACCGAAACCGTGTATTTCGGGTCTTTCGGCGCGAACACGATGCGCTTGGACTCCGGCACCGCCTCGAGGGCGGCCTTGCGCAGCGTGGCCAGGCGCGCCTCGGTCAGGTCCTTCTTGCCGGCCAGATCGAACAGGCTGCCCTGCAGCAGGAATTTGCCGTCACCGGTCACGTAGACCACCTGGCCGGCCGTGACCACTTCGTAGAAGCCCGGCAGGGCCGACTTCTCGATCAGGTCGATCTTCGCAGTCGGCACGAGTTGATGGATGGCGTCGGTGACCGCCTGTTTGTCGTCCGCCTGCGCGGCGCCGGCGAGGCCGGCGATCGCCAGCGCCAGGGAAATCTGCTTCAACATGACATATCCTCGGAGAACGGAGCGGGCCCGGCCCGTGTGACCGCGCCCGCCGGCAAGGGTTCAGTTCGCCGCGATGCGGCCGGGCGGCAAGATCGCACGCCCCCCGACGCACCGCAAGGGCAGACCGGCCGGGCGCGCCCTCCGTTGCGATCGACGGCGGACTGGGTCGCGTGTGCCGTGCCGGTGCACGCTCAGCCGCGCGGATGGTGGCGCTGGTGCAGGCGCTTCAGGCCTTCGCGAGCGACCAGGGTATAGATCTGCGTGGTCGACAGCGAGCTGTGGCCGAGCAGCATCTGCAGCGCACGCAGATCCGCGCCGTGATTGAGCAGGTGCGTGGCGAAGGAATGTCGCAACACGTGCGGCGAAATGCGCGCCGCATCGATGCCCGCGGCGCCGGCATGGCGCTTGACCATGGTCCAGAACATCTGTCGGGTCATGCCAGCACGGCGCACGGTCACGAACACCGGCTCGACGACACGGCCCTTGAGCAGCGCCGGCCGCGCCTCGGCGTAATAGCGCTCGAGCCAGTCCTGGGCCTCCTCGCCGATCGGCACGAGACGGTCCTTGCCGCCCTTGCCGGCGATCACGCGCAGTACGCCCTGGCGCAGGTTGACCTGATCGACGCATAGCGCGACGAGTTCGCTGACACGCAGGCCGGTCGCATAGATCAGTTCGAACATCGCGCGGTCGCGCAGGCCGAGCGGCGTGACGACGTCCGGCGCACGGATCAGCGCCTCCACCTCGGCCTCGGAGAGCGCCTTCGGCAGGCCGCGCGGCAGTTTCGGCAGATCGAGCAGCAGGGTCGGGTCCGCGGCGATCCGGCCGGTCCGCACCATCAGCCGGAAGTAGCGGCGCAGGCTCGACAGCAGCCGTGCGTTGCTGCGTGCCTTGAGGCCTTGCTCGCCGCGCGCCGCGAGGTAGCGGAACAGATGTTCGCGGGTCGAGGCTTCGAGGCGCACGTCGTATGCCGCGAGCCAACGCGCGTAGCCTTCGAGGTCGGCGCGATACGCCGCGAGCGTATTGTCGGCGAGGCCGAATTCCGACCAGGCTCGCTCGAGGAAAGCCTCGATCGAGGCGCGGTCGGTGGCGTGCAGCGCGGCAGGCGATTCGCTCATGCGGGCGACGGGCGGACTCGGGTCGGGTAGCCTAATCGGCCAGCCCGTTGCCGTCATGGTGCCCTCGTGTCCGCCCCGCTTCCGCCCGCGTCGTTCTGGCTGCGCCTGTTCGCCGGCCTGTACGACCTGCTGCCGGTACTCGCCCTGTGGTTCGTGACCGGCGCGCTCGCCCTGCTCGTCACCGGCGGCGCGCTCGACTACCACGCACCGGCCTACCGGCTCGCCCTGCTCGGCGTGGCCACCGGTTACTACGTGCTGTCTTGGATGCGCGGCGGGCAGACGATCGGCATGCGTGCCTGGCGACTGCGCGTGGTACGCGCCGATGGCGGCACGCTCTCGGCACGCCAGGCGCTGCTGCGTTTTGCGGTCGCCCTGGGCTCGCTCGCCGCGGCTGGTCTCGGCCTGCTGTGGGCGCTCGTGGATGCCGACTGGCGTGGCTGGCACGACCTCGTGGCCGGCACGCGCGTGGTGCGCCTGCCGAAGCCGTAATCCGCCTGTTCGGAAGTCCGGCCTGCCGGCGTTACCACGCGCACGGCCGCGTCGCCTGCGGCCACGATCCAGCCGCTGCGGGAGTTCCGATCATGCGTTGTCTGCCTGCCTGTTTCCTGATGCTCGCCGGTCTCGTGGCGACGCCGGCTCCGGCGCGCTCCGGTGCGCCCTCGAAAGGTCCGCCGACCGAAGTGTTGATCGAGCACGCCGAGGATGCCGTCGCCGATGGCCAGGTCGATCCACAACGCGATCTTACGCCGCTGCTGGAGCGGCTCGCCGCGAGCCGCGACGAGAGCGAGCAGCACCGTCTGATCACCACGATCGAGTCGCTCGGCGAATACGACGGCGCGAGCCCGGCCGATGTGAAGCGCTATCTGCGCAACAATGCGCCGCCGGTGCTGCTCGACGTGGCGCGCGGGCGCTTCGACTGGTCGGTGCGCAGCGAGGCGCTAATGAGCCTGCGCAGTCTGAACGTCCGCGACAGCGTGCTCGACGAGGCCATCGCGATCGCCGATGCCGATGGCGGACCGCAGGCCGAATACTTCCACAGCCGCGCTGATCTGCTGCGGCGCTGGAAGGAAGCACGCCCAGAAGGCACGGCGGCAGAAACCGGCGCACAACCGGAAAGTTCCGCGGACGAGCAGCGCGCGCTGGCCTTCCTACGCGCGCATCACCACGCGGTGTCGGCCGACTCGCTCGGCCAGGCGGCGCTCGCCGGCGAGACCGACGTGGTCGCCGCTTTGCTCGACGCGGGCATTCCGGTGAACGCGCCGCTCGGCGGCCAGAGCACGCCGCTCGGACACGCCGGCGGCCTCGGCTGCGCGAAGAGCGGCGACAACCTGACCGCGCGACTTGCGACCATCCAGACCCTGCTGCGCCGCGGTGCGGACGTCAAGCGCAAGGACGAGCGCGGCAACACCGTGCTGATGAGCGCCGTGCAGGGCTGCACGCTGCCGGTGGTGCGCACGCTCGTCGAGGCGGGCGCCGAAGTCAATCCGGTCAACGCACAAGGCTTCACGCCGCTGCAGATGGCCTTCGTTTCCGGCAAGTGGGACATCGCCGAATTCCTCGTCGACAAGGGCGCGCGGCTCAGCCGCAAGACTGTCGACACCCTGTTTTTCGAGAAACCCACCGATCCCGGTCAGCTCGCCCTGCTGCGCCGCGCGACCGGCGGCAAGTGAGGTCACGATGAAGCGCTGTCCTTCCCTGCATCACCCCCTGCATCACCGGGGTCTCGCGCTGCTGCTGCTCGCCGGCATGGCCCAGGCCGCGCCGCCGGACGTACCGCCCGACATCCCGCACATGAGCCGCGCCGAAGCCCTGCGCTACCTCGACGACGAGCGTCTCGCGCTGGCTCCCGACAACCTGCCCGCGCCGATCATGAATGGCGACCTGCTCAAGGTCGAAGCGCTGCTGTCTGCCGGCATCGATCCGAACGGTCTCGGCGACGTGCTGCCGCAGTCGGTGCTCGAGCTCGCCGCCGGATCGTGCAGGAACTCGCGTCTGCAGAGCGGCGACGTGCTGCGCATGATCGAAGTACTGCTCGCACACGGCGCGAAGGCGAATGCGCCGGGGATGGGCGGTCTCAGCGCCCTGATGATCGCCGCGCAGCAATGCAAGCCCGAGATCGTGCGCCGCCTGCTCAAGGCCGGCGCGGACATTAACCAGCGTACGCCCCAGGGTTACACACCGCTCAGCATGGCCTTCATCGTGGGCAACCTGGACACGGCCGAGGCACTGATCGAGGCCGGCGCACGCCTCAGCGCCGAAGCGGCGAGCAAACTGCTCGACGGCCACAAGGACGATGCGCGCTACAAGGCGCTCGTCGCGCGGGCCCGTGCGAAGTGAGCCACGTCTGTTGACTGCGGCCGGGTGCACGTCGCACGCGCTCATCACGCGCGTGGCGTGCGCCGTGCCCAGTCGCACGACAGCCACCGGCACCGGACGACGCTCGCCACACCCTTCGCACCCAAGGCGTACGTACCGCAGAGGCGTCGGGGCGCACGCTCAGGCGTGACGCCGGAAATACACGCTGGCCGCAGCACCGAGCAGCAGCGTCGGCACGAGGTTGGCGATGGCCAGATGCAGGCCGTACACCGCGCCGAAGCTGACCACCGAGCGCTGCAGGAAATACCAGCTCACCGCGAGCACCATGCCGATGAACAGGCGCTTGCCGAGGCCGCCGGTGCGCAGCGTGCCGAACGCGAACGGCATCGCGCAGAACACCAGGGCCAGCACGTTCAGCGGATAGAACACGCGCGTCCAGTAGGCCGCCTCGAACATCTGCGCGTCCTGCTGGTTGCGATGCAGATAATCGATGCTGCGGCGCAGGTCGCGTGCCGACATGTATTCCGGGTGGATGATGCTCAGCGCGAGCATGCGCGGATCGAGGCCGGACTTCCATTCGGTGCGATCGGTGGTGGTGCTTGATGCGCTTGCGCCGTCGAACTGCGTGCGCCGCACCTCGCGCATGACCCAGGCGCCATGCAGGTGCTCGGCAGTCTTGGCGAACGAGATCGCGGTGAGGCGACCCTCGGGCGTGAACTCGAATACGCGCACGTCGCTCAGGGTCACCTCGCGGCCGGCCGGTGTCTGCCGTGTCGTGCAGCGCTTGGCGTTGATCACCGCGGCCCCGTCGCGCGCCCACAGCCCCGAGCCCTTGGCCAGCGCGATGTCGCTGGATTTCGCCTGCAGCGAGAGGGACTGCGCCTTCTGCTCGCCGGCGGGTCCGATGGTCTCGCCGAGCAGCACGACGGCCAGCATCAGCACGCCGATCACGAGGGCCACCGACGTGCAGATGCGCAGCTTGGAGAGACCCGCCGCGCGCAGCGCGGTCAGCTCGCCGCTGCCGGCGAGCGTGCCGAGGCCGAGCAATGCGCCGATCAGCGCGGCGTTGCCGAACATCTCGTAGGCGCGACGCGGTACGGTCAGCAGCACATAGACGATCGCCGAGGACAGCGTGTACTGCCCCTTGCCCACGCTGCCGATCTCGCCGACGAAGATGCGGAACGTGTCGAAGCCGACCAGCAGTGCCCAGACCATCAGCACCGCGCCGACCACGGCCAGCGCGACGAGCTTGTCCACGCGTTTGAGGCGCAGCACGGTCAAGTCCCCTTCGCGCGCGGCAGGCGCTGGCTGCGCCACAGCAGGAGCGCGGCGATCAGCGCGGTCGGCACGTGCACCCACCAGAAGCCGAGCCCCGGCATGAGCCTGCCCTGGGCGATCCAGCCGCGGCCGAGCGCGAGGCAGTTCACGTAGATCAGATAGCAGAGCACCGCGATCAGCAGCTTGCCGTAGCGCGCCTCGCGCGGCGTCACGCGCGACAGCGGCAGGGCGAGCAGGGTCAGCACGAGCGCCGACAGCGGCGCGGCGAGCCGCCAGTGCAGCTCGGCCTTCTGCACGAGGTCGGTACTCGCGAGCAGCTCGCCGGTCGGCGCGGCGCGCTTGACGTCATCGTCGCTGCTGTCGGCATCGTTGTCGGGCAGGGCGATGTCGTTGCGCACGAACCGCAGCAGGCGGTAGTCGTCGTGACCGATACGGCCCTCGACGCGGAAACCGTTGCGCAAGGCGAGGAAGCGCCCCTGCCCGTCGGTGTCGTGGTAAAGCTCGCCGCGTTCGGCGGTGATCACGTCGATGCGCCGGTCCTCGCCATCCTCGCGCTCGTTCTCGACGAACATGCGTTCGAAGCGCGTGCCGTCGCTGCTCATCTCGCCGACATAGATCTCGCCCGAGCCGCCGGGCAGCTCGAGGAAACGGCCCGGTTCGAGGCCGGCCACGACCATCGAGCGATTCGCCTCCTCGACCATGCTCTGCGAGAGGCGCACCGCGGCCGGGGCGATCCAGAACGAGATCAACGCGAGCAGCACGATCACCGGTACGGCCAGCAACAGCAGCGGACGCAGCAGTCCGGTCAGGGCGAGACCCGAGGACTGCAGTACCGCCATCTCGCTGTCGCGCCAGAGGCGTCCGTAGGCGAGCAGCACGCCGAGGAACACCGCGAGCGGCAGCAGCACGGTCAGCGCATCGGTCACGCGCAGGCCGAGCAGCTCGAACATCAGGCTCGCCGGCAGACGGCCGCGCGCGACCTTGTTGAGGATGTCGGCGATCGTGCCGCCGAGCGTGACGACGAGCAGCACCGTGGCGCTGGCGGCGAAGCCGAAGGCCAGCTCGCGCAGCAGGTATCGATCGATGATTCGGAGCATCCGCGTGTGTTGCAGTAGAATCCCGCGCCGCCATCGGCGACGGTGCCGGTGAGGGGAAAATGCCATCGCAGCGGCGAGGCGGCCCGTCGCCGAGCGTCGCGCGTCCGTCGCGTCTCCCGGCGAGTTTACCCGGCCTCGGCCTCTCGCAACCGGGCGGTGACCCGCCGGGCTCCCGCTCCGATTCTGTCCGGATTCATCCATGACCCTCCAGTTCTCCCTGCTCGACACCACCCCGGAAGCCGCCGCCCTGCCCTGCGTCGTCGTCGGCATCTACGAAGACAAGATGCTCACCAGTGCCGCCGCGCGCGTCGACGACGCCAGCGACGGCGCCATCAAGAAGCTGATCGATGCCGGCGATCTCACCGGCAAGCCCGGCTCCACACAGCTCCTGTTCGCCCTGCCCGGCGTGGCCGCGCCGCGCGTGCTCGTGGTCGGCCTGGGCGAGCAGAAGAAATTCGACGTCGCGCGTTTCCAGCGTGCGTGCAACGAGGCCGGCAAGGTCCTCAAGGGACTGCCGATCGCCGCGGCCGCCTCGTTCCTGACCGAAATCGACGTGCCCGGCCGCGACGCCGCATGGAAGCTGCGCACTGCGGCGCTGGCCGTCGACCATCAGGCCTACCGCTACACGGCGACGCTGAAGAGCAAGGACAGGCCGAAGACCGAATCGCTCGGCGCGCTCGCCCTGGCCGGACCCGCCGACGCCGCTCCCGCGCTGGAGCAGGCGCGCGCGCTCGCCGCGGGCATCCGTTTCACGCGCGAGCTCGGCAACCTGCCGCCGAACATCTGCAACCCGGCCTATCTCGCTGCCGAAGCGCAGAAGCTCGCCGCCGAGCATCCTGGCGTGAACTGCGAGATCCTCGAGCGCGACGACATGCGCCAGCTCGGCATGGGCGCGCTGCTCGGCGTCGCGCAGGGCTCAGCCAATCCGCCGAAGCTCATCGTGCTGCGCTGGAACGGCGCTGGCGACGCGCGTCCACACGTGCTGGTCGGCAAGGGCATCACCTTCGACAGCGGCGGCATCAGCCTCAAGCCCGGTCCGGGCATGGACGAGATGAAGTTCGACATGGGCGGCGCCGCGGCGGTGCTCGGCACCTTCCTCGCCGCGGTCGAGATGAAGCTCGCGCTGAACCTGATCTGCATCGTCGCCGCGGTCGAGAACATGCCCGATGGCAACGCCTACCGTCCGGGCGACGTGCTGACCAGCCTGTCCGGCCTGACCATCGAGGTGCTGAATACCGATGCGGAAGGCCGCCTGATTCTCTGCGATGCGCTCACCTATGCGCAGAAGTTCCAGCCGCTGACGATCGTCGACGCTGCCACGCTGACCGGCGCCTGCGTGGTCGCGCTCGGCAAGCACGCGACCGGCCTGTTCACGCGCGACGACGAGCTCGCCGCCCAGTTGCTCGCCGCGGGCGACCTCACGCTTGACCGCGCCTGGCGTATGCCGCTCTGGGACGACTACCAGCCGCAGCTCGATTCGGTGTTCGCCGACGTCGCGAACATCGGCGGCAAGAACGCCGGTGCGGTCACGGCGGCCTGCTTCCTCGCACGCTTCACCGAGGGCCAGCGCTGGGCACATCTCGACATCGCCGGCACGGCCTGGGACGAGGGCCGCAAGGGCATGGCCACAGGCCGGCCGGTGGCGTTGCTCGCGCAGTACCTGATCGACCGCACCGCATGAACGAGACGGCCGCCGGCGACCGTACGCGACGCCTGAAGACCCAGGCGGTGTCGGCGATCGTCGGCCTCTCGCTGGTGCTCGGCATCGTGCAGGGCGAGCTCGCCGGCCGCCTGGCCGATCCATTCCTGCTCTCGCTGCTCGGCAACGTCGCACTGCTCGCGCTCGGTTTCGTCTGGCTGCATGCCGACGGCATCGAACATAGCGTGCGCCGTTCGGCGGGCATGAACGTTGGCATCGCCCTGTTCGCCTTGGTGTTCGTGCCGCTGTATTTCATGCGCACCCGGGCCGAAGGCCAGCGCCTCGCTCCGGTGCTCGGTTTCCTCGGTCTGGTCGTGGCGAGCGTGGCCGCGTCGATGCTCGGCGTGGCCCTGGTCGATCTGGTCGCGGGCGGCACGGTCGATCCGGCCGGAGCCTGATCCATGCCGCGCGCCGATTTCTACCTGATCGCCAAGGACCGCTTCCGCGACGATCCGCTGCGTCTGGTCTGCGAGCTCGCCAAGCGCGCCCACACGAGCGGCCAGCCGACCCTGATCCTCGCCCGCTCGCTGGAACAGGCCGAGGAGATCGACGGCAAGCTCTGGGAGTTCGACGAGGATGCCTTCATTCCGCACCAGATCGCCGGCGACGAGGACGACGAGATCACGCCAGTGCTGATCGTGCCGCCCGGCACGCCGACGCCCGACCGCCCGCTGGTCATCAACCTGCGTGACGATTGCGCGCCGGGCCTGTTCGAGCGCGTGCTCGAGGTGGTGCCGGCCGACGCGGCTCAGCGCGCGGGTTCACGGCAGCGCTGGCGCACCTACCAGCACGCCGGCTTCGAGGTGCAGAAGCACGACATGTGAGACCGCATCCGCGGGCAGCCGCCGATGTGGCCGTCATCCCGAGCCGGATCGTGTCGCGGAATCGCAACCCGGACGCAGCGGCGGGCCGCCGTCAGTGCGACGGCAGGCGTGCGGCCAGCGCCGGATCGAGCGTGCGCAGGAAGGTCTCGACGGCGCGCGTGTAATCACCATCGCGCCCCAGATTCTCGTTGATCTCGCCGTGCGAGAGATCCTGCGCCAGCACTTCGGCGCGCGTGCCGAGCCGGCGGGCATGCTCGGCAAAACGCCGCGCCTGAGGGCAGGCATCGGCGCGTCGCGACGAACACACGCCGAGGAACGGTGGCATCGTCCGTTCGAGCTGGTGGTACGGCGAGACACGCTGCCAGGACGCGGGATCGCTACCGAAGGCGCGGTCGTACAGCGGCAGATGCCGCCCCTCCATGATCGGCACCACGTCGAGTGCGGCGCTGTCGAGTGAAACGGTGCCGAGCACCGGCACGGCGCCCGCGGCCTCGACGAGCGCCGGCGAAGCCGCCAGCAGGGCGACGAGGTGCGCGCCGGCCGAATGTCCCATGAGCACGCACCGGGTCCGGTCGGCGCCCCAGCCCGCGGCCTTGCTCTGTGCCGCCGCGAGCGCCGCGGCGACATCCCGGCCATGCACAGACGGATCGGCTTCCGGCAGCAGGCGGTAGTTCACCGAGACGAGCACGACGCCCT